>JBLRWH010000058.1:0-16100 GCA_047921395.1 Gammaproteobacteria bacterium | reverse complement strand
CAGGCATCAAGGGCATGGTGACCGAGGGCATCCGGCAGGCCATCGAGCGCCACCCCGACATCGACGAGTGCATCGCGATCGGCCCGCCGATCATGATGAAAGGCTGCGCGGAGGCCACCCGCCCGCACGGCATCAAGACCATGGTCAGCCTGAACCCGATCATGGTCGACGGCACGGGCATGTGCGGCGGCTGCCGGGTCAAGATCGGGGACCGCATCAAGTTTGCCTGCGTGGACGGCCCGGACTTCGACGGCCACCAGGTCGACTTCGATGACCTGATGTCGAGGCTGGGGCGCTACCGGGAGACCGAGCGGCAGGCGGCCGCCCGCTTCGACGAGAGCTGCCGCATGCGCGCCGAGTTCGAGGCGGCCGCGATGCAGGCCGCCGGCGAAGACTGAGGCAGCAAGCCATGGCAGCGAAGAAGCGGACCATCAGGACCATTCCCCAGGACCGGACACCGGTGCAGGAACTGGACCCGGTGGCGCGCGGCCGCAACTTCGAGGAAGTGAACTGCGGGTACGCGCAGACCGAGGCCCTGCTCGAGTCGGAGCGCTGCCTGTTGTGCGCGGACGAGCCCTGCGTGCGCGGCTGCCCCGTCGGGATCGACATCCCCGGTTTCATCCGGAAGATCGGCGAGCAGAACTTCCACGGCGCTTATGACGTCATCACCGATACCAACTTGCTGCCGGCCGTGTGCGGGCGCGTCTGCCCGCAGGAGACCCAGTGCGAGGGGGTGTGCACCGTGGGCGACTCGCTCGAGCCCGTGGCGATCGGTCGGCTGGAGCGCTTCGTTGGCGACATGGCCATCCGCGAGGGCTGGAGCAACGTGCCTTACATCGAGCCGAACGGCTTCCGTGTCGGCATCGTGGGTTCCGGGCCCGCCGGAATGGCGTGCGCCGCGGACATGGCGAAGGCGGGCTGCGAGGTCGTGGTGTTCGAGGCCTTCCACGAGGCCGGGGGGGTGCTGAAGTACGGCATTCCCGATTTCCGCCTGCCCAACCGGGTCGTGGATGCCGAGCTCGACAAGCTCGTGCAGCTCGGCATCCGCTTCGAGTGCAACACCCTGGTCGGGCGCCTGTTCACCATCGAGGAGATGCTCGAGGAGATGGGCTTCCACGCGGTGTTCATCGGCACCGGGGCCGGCTACCCGAGCTTCATGGGCATCCCCGGCGAGTCGCTGAACGGCGTGCTGTCCGCCAACGAGCTGCTGACGCGCTGCAACCTGATGCACGCGCGCGACCCTGAACGCTACGACACACCCCTCCCGCCGAGCCGGAATGTCGCAGTGATCGGCGCAGGGAACACTGCCATGGACGCGATGCGCGTCAGCCTCCGCCTCGGCGCGGAGAACGTGCACTGCATTTACCGGCGCAGCCGCACGGAGGCGCCGGCGCGCGCCGAGGAAATTCACCATGCCGAGCAGGAAGGCATCCGGTTCCACTGGCTGACCAACCCGGTGGAGATCCTCGACGACGGCAGCAACAACGTGCGCGGCCTGCGCTGCATCCGCATGGAGCTCGGCGAGCCCGACGACTCCGGTCGGCGCCGGCCCGTGCCGGTGCCCGGCAGCGAGTTCGACTTCGAGGCCGACCTGCTCGTCTACGCGATCGGCACGAACGCCAACCCGATCCTCGGCCAGACCTCCGGGCTGAAGCTCAACAAGTGGGGCTACATCGACACGGACGAGCGCCTCGCGACCTCGATTGCCGGGGTGTTCGCGGGCGGAGACATCGTCACCGGCGCGGCCACCGTGATCGAGGCCATGGGCGCGGGCCGCAAGGCGGCGCGCGGCATGAAGGCCTGGCTCGGCCTGCGCGACACGGCCGAGGCCTGCGCCGGGGCCGGGGTTGCGGCCGCGGACCGGCTGTTCGGCCTCGACCCGAACGAGCACGACTTCGCCCTGGTGCGCGTCCCGCGCGGCGTGCCGACCCCCTCCACCACCTGAAAGGCAATGGCCGAGGCCCGCAGCGAACCATGAACGCCATCCCGCTCGAAGAGCAGGTCATCGAGATCGTCAGCGATTCCGGCGAGGGCGCCCAGCGCTGCGGCCAGTCCGTCGGCTCGATCGCCGCGCGCATGGGCAACGGCGTCTGGACCGTCGAGATCATCCCGGCCGAGATCCAGCCGCCGGCGCGCAGTGTCGCGGGCGCCAGCGGCAACCGCATCCGGCTGGGATCGGGCCCGGTCACGAACGGCGGCGACGAGGCCGATCTCGTGGTCGCCTTCAACGAGCAGGTGCTGCTCGGCCGGGTGCGCGACGGCGAGCTGAAGCCGGGCTGCGTGATCCTGCTCGAGAACATGTGGCGCGAACATCGCGACGACAGCATCCGCGCGATCTTCGCCGAGACCGTCGAACAGCTGCTCGCCGACGGCTACCGGGTGATCGAGGTCCCGATGGAGCGCGAGTGCCTGAAGTACGTCGCCGACGCCCGCAAGGGCAAGAACATGTTCGCGCTCGGGATGCTGTGCAGCATCTACAGCCTGGATCTCGATCTCGGCCGCGAGCAGGTGGCGTTCGCGCTGAAAAAGAAAACCGCCAAGGTCATCGAGGCCAACCAGGGCCTGCTGGACGCGGGATTCGCCTGGGCCGAGGCCAACCTGGACCTGAAGTACCGCATCCCGGCGATCGAGGTCACCGAGCCGCAGGTGGTCGTCAACGGCAACACCGCGCTTGCGCTCGGCGTGCTGGCCTCGGGCATGGATATCTGCGCCATGTACCCGATCACGCCCGCGACCTCGGTCTCGCATTACCTGAGCGACGTATTCGAGAAGGTCGGCGGCCTCGTGCACCAGGCCGAGGACGAGATCGCGGCCGCCACCTTCGCGCTCGGCGCCTCCTACGCGGGCCGCTGCGCGGTCACGGTGACCTCCGGCCCGGGCTACTCGCTCAAGCAGGAGGCCCTCGGCCTCGCCGTGATGGCCGAGATCCCGATGGTGGTCATCAACGTGCAGCGCGGCGGGCCGAGCACCGGCCAGCCCACCAAGGCCGAGCAGGGCGACCTGCTGACCGTCTGCTACGGCAGCCACGGTGATGCGCCCAAGGTGGTCATGGCGCCCGCCGGGATCGAGGACTGCTTCTACTCCGTGATCACGGCCCGCAAGATCGCCGAGACCTTCAACATGGTGGTGGTGATCCTCTCGGACGCGAGCCTGGCCACGGCACAGACCGCGTTCCCGCGGCCCAAGTTCAGCGAGGACTGGCTCGCGCCGCCGATCGACCAGAGCCCCGTGCCTGCAGGCGTGAAACCCTACGACTGGGATGCCGCGACCGGCCTGTTCCGGCGTTTCGTGCCCGGCCAGCCGGGCGGCATGCACACGGTGACAGGGCTCGCGCACGACCGGGCCAGCAAGGTCGCTTACGACCCGGCCAACAACGAGGAGGGCCTCCGGCACCGCAGCCTCAAGCTGGCGGCGCTGCAGAAGACCCTCACCACGCCGCCGCTGTTTGGCGACGAGGACGGCGAGCTCCTCCTCGTCGGCTGGGGCAGCACTCGGGGCGCGATCGAGGAGTCGGTGACCCGGATGCGCGCCGAGGGCCACCGCGTCTCCTCGCTGCACCTGACTTTCCTGCAGCCCATGCCGTCCGGCATCGGCGAAATAATGCGGCGCTTCGACCGGGTCATGACCATCGAGAACAACTGGTCAGACCAGCCCGGCGACGCGCTCATCGACGAGGACAACCGGCGCTACTCTGCGCTCGCCATGATGCTGCGGGCGCGGTTCGTGGTCGATGTCGACTGCTGGAGCGAGTCCCGCGGCCGCCCGATCAAGCCGGGTGCGATCTGCCACGAGCTGCGCACGAGGCTCGCACCCGGAGGAGGTAAGCAACCATGACGCGGAGCGCGACGCATTGTCTCGTGCGCATGTACGAGGAACACCACGCGCTGGAGGACTACCAGGGCGGCGTGCCGCGCTGGTGCACCGGCTGCGGCGACAACGCCATCCTGGCCGCGGTGCAGCGGCTGTGCCGCGACGAGGACCTCGCGCCGGAGAAGACAGTGTTCGTATCGGGCATCGGCTGCTCGAGCCGCTTCCCGCACTACATGAAGACCTACGGCTTCCACGGCATCCACGGCCGCGCGCTCCCCATCGCCGAGGGCGTCAAGATGGCGCGCCCCGACCTGCACGTATTCGTCAACACCGGCGACGGCGACTGCTGCAGCATCGGCGCGGCGCACTGGATCCACGCCATCCGCTACAACATGAACCTCACGATGCTGCTGCACGACAACCAGATCTATGGCTTGACCAAGAAGCAGGCCTCGCCAACCTCGCCCATCGGCACGCGCAGCAACACCACGCCGCGCGGCGCCTATCTCGAGGCGCTGAACCCGCTGACCGTCACGCTGGGCGTGCAGAACGCCTCGTTCGTCGCCCAGGCCGTCGACTGGATTCCGGAGGTGCTCTATCAGATCGTCGCGGCGGCCTTTCACCACAAGGGCTTCTCGTTCGTGCGCGTCATCCAGCGCTGCCCGGAATTCATGCCCGGCGAATTCGAGGCCTGGCTGAACGACACGCAGCGGACGCTGCTGCTGACGCACGAGGACGGCATCCAGCCGAGCGCAGCCATCAGCCGGCTGTACCGCAACCAGCTGCGGCACGACCCGGCCGACATCGACCGCGCCCGCGAGATCGCCTCCAGCCCGGACCCGGTGCCGGTCGGCATCCTGTACCGGAACCCCGCGATACCCTGCTACGAGGAAATCCGCAACGCGGGCCGGCAGCGCACGCCCGAGATGGTGCGCGTCGGGCTGGAGGCGGAATTCGACAAGTTCACGGTCTGGCCGGAGGGACAGCAGCCAGCCGCATAGCGGCCGCTACGGACACCAGGACCACGATGGACACGACGCAACAAGTTCAGACGGTATTCCACCTGACCGGCCGGCCACCCGCTGCGCCGCTCGAGCCGATCGGCAAGCTCGGGCTGCGCCCGGCGCTGCTGGCCCGCTACCGCGACCTGGGGCGCCTGCGCTACGACTTCCCGCTCGTGCTGATCGACCCCGTGGAAGGCGGGCCCGTCGCACGCTCGCTCACCGGGATCGTCAACGCGCTGGTCGGCGAGTTGGCGCCGGCCGGGCCGACCGGCGAGGCGCTGCGCAAGCACCTCCTCCATGTCGAGCGGGACATCCGGCGCACCGTCGCCGGGGGCGCGACCGGGCGACTTTCAGAACTGTGGGACCAGGCCGTCGCCCGGCTGACCGGCAACGGCGACGAGGACGAGCCGCTGCGCCAGGTCCTGGCGCAGGCTGGCGCGACGATCCCCGTGGACGGCGAGGTCGTGGATTGCGACGACCGCCTGCCCGGCAAGCTCTTCGCTCATGCCTGGCGCGTGACGCAGCGGGAGAAGCTCGGGCGCGTCCGCGCCGACCTCGACGGGCTGATCGTGAGCCTGAACGACATCCTGCGCGCCGACTTCGTTGGCTCCGAGGCGGGCCGCCGGCCCGACAGCCTGAAGGCCGCCGTGGGAACGCGCCAGCAGGGGCTGTTCGACTTCGAGGTCATGGCGCGCCTGCTGGCGGGAGGTGCGCCGGGCGGCGGCGTGCCCGCCGCGCGTCGCGCGCGCATCGAGCGCGCCCTGTCCGTGCTGCGTTCGCAGCGCTTCTTCCCCGGCCCGCTCGCGACAGCAGAGCCGCCCCACGAGTATGCCTTCGACACCTGCCGCGGCGTGCTGCAGGCGTTCCGCGAGCGCCTGCCGGAAATGGCCGAGCTCGTGAAGGCGATGTCCGTGGCCGAGCTCGAGTCCGACGGCTGCTACGACGAGTCGCGGCACGACGCGTACTTCGACGCCTTCGACGCGGACGCGCTGTCGCCGGAAGACATGCAGATCTTCCCCGACTACTTCGTCCGCCTGCGCGGCCGGCCAGCGGATGCCGCGGCGGACACCAACCTGATGCAGCTGCTGTCATCAGGCATCGCCGTGAAGGTGCTCGTGGAGACCGACGACATCCTGGAGGAGGCGCCTGCCGGGCAGGGCCGCTTCGCGTTCGGCGTGCGCAGCATCCAGCTGGCCAGCCTGGCGATCGGGCTGAACGACGCCTTCGTGCTGCAGTCCACCCACTCCAACCTGCTGCAGCTGCGGGACGGGATTCGCAAGGGCATGTCGGTGCGAGCGCCCGCCCTGTTCTCCGTCTACACGGCGACGGAGGCCAGCCCGGCCGGGTTGCCGCCCTACCTGGTCAGCGCAGCCGCCATGCAGTCCCGCGCGTTCCCGGCCTTTGTCTACGACCCGTCGGCCGGCCCGGACCTGGCGTCGCGGTTCTCGCTGGAGGACAACCCGCAGCCGGAGCGCGACTGGCCGGTGGCAGACTTCGAGTATGCCGACGGCGCGCTGCAACGGGTCAGCGAGTCCCTGGCATTCACGCTGGCCGATTTCGTGGCCGCGGACCCCCGCCACGCCCACCACTTCGCGCGCGTGCCCCACGCGGCCTGGAACGCCAGCATGGTGCCCGTCGCGGAATGGCTCGCCGGGCCACCGGCGGACGGGCAGGTCCCCTGCCTGCCGGCGGTGGACGGTGACGACGTCCTGCAAAGACTGGTCGTGGACGACCGTCTCGTGCAGGCGGCGCGGCGCTGCCTGGAGAACTGGCACCGCCTGCAGGAACTGGGCGGGATCAGGAACTCGCATGCCGAGCGCCTGCTCGCGCGGGAGCGCGCGGCGTGGGAGGACGAGAAGCGCGGCGAGCTCGAGTCGCTGGCCGGTGCGGCCGGGATACAGGCCGCTGCGCCGCCGCCGGCCGCCGAGATGCCGGGCGCGAGCGCGGCCGCGGTCCCCGTCGACGAGGAGGAGCCCGCGCGCTCGCCCGACGAGGCCTGGATCGAGACCATTCGTTGCTCCTCGTGCAACGAGTGCACCCAGATCAACGACCGCATGTTCGCCTACGACGACAACAAGCAGGCCTACATCAAGGACCTGTCGGCCGGCACGTACCGGCAGATGATCGAGGCGGCGGAGAGCTGCCAGCTGTCGATCATCCACCCCGGCAAGCCCGTCAATCCCGGCGAGGCCGGCCTCGAAGAACTGCTGGAGCGCGCCAAACCGTTCCTGTAGCCGCCCGGCTGCGCGATCCGCGTATGCGCGCGCAGCGTCGCGGACAGTAGACTAGGGTCTGTTAACCCAAGAATGGCAGCGATGAACGCAGCACGCAGAGAACTGTTCGAGGGGCTCGGTCTCTCGGTGATCGCCGTGATTTTTACCGGGATGCTGCTGTATGCGGCGGCGGTCGCACTCGGCATCGCAAACTACTGGCGCGCCGCCGCCTTCGGCGCGCCGGGGCTGATCGCACTGTACTGGACGGTTCGCTTCACCCGTGCGCAGTTTGCGGCCTACCGGGCGACTCAGGAATAGAGGTGACAGGCGACCGCGTGTGAGCGGCCCGCGGTGCCGACCTCGAAGGTGGGCGGCACCACCTGCGAGCAGGAAGTGAGGGCCTTCGGGCAGCGCGGGTGAAACGGACAGCCCGGCGGCGGGTTCATGGGCGAAGGTACATCACCGCCGAGCGCGATCCGCTTCGACTTGCGCGTCGGGTCCGGCACCGGCACCGCGGAGAGCAGTGCCTCGGTGTAGGGGTGGCGCGGGTTGGCGAACAACTCGTGCGTCGGCGCGAGCTCGACCAGCTTGCCGAGATACATCACGCCGACCTGGTCGCTGACGTGCCGTACGACCGACAGGTCGTGCGAAATGAACAGGAAGGCGATCCCGAACTCGCGCTGCAGCCGCGCGATCAGGTTCAGCACCTGCGAACGCACCGACACGTCGAGCGCGGAGACCGGCTCGTCCGCCACGATCAGCTTCGGGTTGAGCGCCAGCGCGCGGGCGATGCCGATGCGCTGGCGCTGGCCACCTGAGAACTCGTGCGGGTAGCGGTCCATGACTCCTGGACGCATGCCGACCACGTCGAGCAGTTCGGCAACGCGGCGGGCGCGCTCGGCCGCCGTGCCGATGCCGTGCACGTCGAGCGGCTCGCGGATGGTCTGGGCGATGGTCCGGCGCGGGCTCAGCGAGGCGAACGGGTCCTGGAAGATGATCTGCATCTGCCGGCGCATCGCGATCATTTCGCCCGGGCCCAGCGCGGCGAGGTCACGGCCCTCGAGCAGCACCTGGCCGCCGGTCGGCTGCTGCAGGCGCAGGATCGCGCGCCCGAGCGTGGACTTGCCGCAGCCCGACTCGCCAACGAGGCCGAGCGTCTTGCCCGGCTCCAGCGTGAAGCTGACACCGTCGACGGCTTTGACCTGCGCCACGACCCGGCGCAGGAAGCCACCGCGCACGGGGAAGTATTTCCGCAGGTCCCTGACTTCGAGCAATGCACTCATTAGCGGACCTCAGACCGGGTTGAAGCAGGCGACGCGCCCGCCGTCGCTGGGGGCGAGCTCGGGCATGTCGGTATCGCAGCGCGCCTGACGGCGCGCGCAACGGTCGGCGAAACGGCACCCCGGCGGCAGGTGCAGCAGGTCCGGCACCATGCCCGGAATCACCGGCAACTCGCGCCGCTCATCGGCGATGCGGGCCGGGATGGAGGCCAGCAGGCCGGCGGTGTAAGGATGGCGCGGCCGGGCGAACAGCGCACCGATAGGCGCCTGCTCGACGATCCGCCCACAGTACATCACCATCGCGCGGTCGCAGGCCTCGGCGATCACGCCGAGGTCATGGGTGACCAGCACCATCGCCATGCGGAACTCCTCCTGCAGGCGGACCATCTGCTCCAGCACCTGTGCCTGGGTCGTGACGTCGAGCGCAGTGGTCGGCTCGTCGGCGACAATCAGCTTCGGGTCGCAGGACAGCGCCATGGCGATCACCACGCGCTGGCGCATCCCTCCCGAGAGCTGGTGCGGATACTCGTCGACGCGCTGCTCCGGTGCGGGGATCCCGACCCGCGCGAGCAACTCGATCGCGGCGGCGCGCGCCTGGCGCCGCGTCAGGCCCTTGTAGCGGCGCAGCACGTCGACAATCTGGCTGCCCACCGTGAACACGGGGTTGAGCGCCGTCATGGGCTCCTGGAAGATCATGGCGATGTCGCGGCCGCGCACCTCGCGCAGCTCGTGCTCACCCAGCCCGACCAGGTTGCGGCCCTGGAACTCGATGCTGCCGCCCGCGATCCGGCCCGGCGGGCTGGGCACGAGGCCGAGAATCGCGAGCCCCGTCACGGTCTTGCCGCAGCCGGACTCACCCACCAGCCCCACGGTCTCGTTAGGGAACACGTCGAAGCTGACGCGATCGACGGCGCGCACCACGCCCTGCTCAGTCGAGAACTCGATTTCCAGGTCGCGGACCAAGAGCAGCGGCGTGCTCACGACACCTTCCTCGGGTCGAGCGCATCCTGCAGGGCGTCGGAAAACATGTTGAAGCCCATCACCAGGATGAACATCAGCACGGACGCGGCGAGGAAATTGTTGAAGAAGCCGGCCAGCACCTCGAACGTGCTCTCGGCGATCATCAGGCCCCAGCTCATGCCGTCTCGCACGCCCAGGCCGAGGAAGCTCAGGATCACCTCCGACTTGATCGCGGCGACGAAGTTGATGGTCGACTGCACCAGCAGGATGTGCAGCGTGTTCGGCAGGATATGCCGGAAGATGATGGTGTACTCCGGCACCCCGATGGCGTGCGCCGCCTCGACGAACTCGAGCTGCCGGAGCTTGATGACCTCGCCGCGCACCAGGCGGGCGGTGGTGATCCAGAAGGTGGAAATCATGGCGATGTGCATCGCGTAAGGATTGCCCTCCAGCGCAAAGGCGATCGCGGCCACCAGCAGGTAGAAGGGAATCGAGTCGAGCACGCCCATCAGCCAGACGATGATCTCGTCGGTGAATCGGCCGGCGAAAAAGCCCGACAGCGCCCCGAGCACGCCGCCGAGCAGGGTGGCGAGAATCGCCACGACTAGACCGACCTCGAAGGCGGTGCTGATGCTGTAGAGGCTGCGCGCAAAGATATCCTGGCCGATCAGGTTCGTCCCGAACCAGTGCGCCGCGGACGGCCCTTCCCACTTGTCGCCGGCAACATCTGCCCAGTTCGTGGCCCACCAGCCCAGCCACACGCCGATCGCGGCGACCAGGTACACGAGCACGATGGCGAGGCCGATCATCCCGGCGCGATCGCGGCGCAGCTTCCAGGCCGCCTTGGACCACAGCGTCTCCCGCCGCCGGGCGCTCTCGGGCGCCGGCTCCAGGACCTCGATCGCGGACGACGGTGCGCTCATTGCAGTGACACCCTCGGGTCGACGGCGCGATAAAGGATGTCCACCAGCAGCTGGGCGAGCACGAACATGATGGCGGTCAGCCCCACGATGGCCTTCAGGACCGGCTGGTCGCCGGTGGTGATGGCATCGAACGTCACCTTGCCGACCCCGGGGATGCCGAAATAGCTCTCGACGAGCAGCGCGCCGCTGATCACGATGAGCGGAATCGAGAACACGATGCGGGTGACGATGGGGATCATGCAGTTGGCGAGCACGTTCCGGACCATGAGCAGGGCCGGCGGCACGCCGAAGGCACGTGCCGTGCGCACGTGGTCGCGGGTCATCTCCTCGACGATCACCGAGCGGTAGAAACGGGTGTTGTAACCGAGCGACACGAACACGATGGCGAGGGTCGGCACCGTGACGTAGTGCACGTACTCCATGAAGGAGCCGGCCTTCCACCCGCGCACGGGAAACAGGCCGAGTCCCGAGCTCGAGGACAACATGATCTGGAACGCGATGAGCACGATCAGGAAGCTGATGCTCATGCCGATGACGGCGAAGCCCATGATCACCTTGTCCGGCCACCGGCTCCGGTAGTGCGCCGCGATCAGCGCCAGCAGGATCGCGAGCAGGTTGCCGAGCACGAAGCCGGGCGTCACCAGCGCGAGCGAGATCGGGATCGTCCGCCCCAGCAAGGCATCGACCCGCTCACCCGTCGAATTGGACCGACCGAAATCGAGCGTGGCGAGCTCGCGCAGGTAGTCGGCGTAACGCACGACGAAGGGCTTGTCGTAGCCGAGCTCGTGCCGGATTTCGTCGATCTGCTCCTGGGTCGGGTTCTTGCCGAGCAGCGCGTAGGTCTGGTCCGGCCCGAAGTAGACCATGAGCAGGAAGCTGACGAGTGTGACGCCGAGGATCAACGGGATCCCGGAGATCAGCTTGCGCAAGGAGCACTGCAGCATCTCCATGCTCAGTTTTTACCCGCGCCCGCCGCGGCGGGTTCCTCGACATCCACGAAGCGGTGAAAGAAGCCACCCGTGATTTCACGGTCCGGGAGGGCGATGACGTCGCGGTGCCACAGGTGGACCCGCGTGCGCGACAGCCCCGTGGAGGCCACGCAATCGTCGATCACCATGCGGTTCATGCGCCGGTACAGCTCGGTCCGCTCGGGCGATGGCAGCATGACGCTGGACTGTTCGTACAGCCGGTCGAACTCCGGATTGCGGTAGTTGGCGTCGTTCGAACCGGGCGAGCCATTGGGCCCGTAGAACAGCTGCAGCGTGTTCTCCGCATCCGGGTAGTCGAGGCCCCAGCCTTTCGACACCCATGGCAGTTCGCTCTCCTTCCACGCCCGGCTCATGTCGCCGAAGGTGGCGTACTGCTTGAGCACCACCTTGCTCGGCGGGTAGCCGATGTCGCTGAGCCAGGCGCGGAACTGCTCGTAGAACAGCCGGCTGACGACGCCGGCGGAGGTGCCGTAGGTGAACACCGGCAGGTTCTCGGCGGTCCAGCCGTGCTCGCTCAGCAGCCGGCGCGCGCCCTCGACGTCGCGGGTAACGCTCTCGTGCGACAGCTCCTCGTCGTATTCGAGCACCACCGGGACGATGATGCCCGGGAAGACCGTGGCGATGCCGCCGTAGAAGCTGCGGTTGCGCGCCGGCCAGTCGACCGCCTTGAGGACGGCGCAGCGCAGCGCCTTGTTGCGCCGCTCCTGCTCCGGGTCCGGGTGATAGCCGAACTCCGGGAAATCGAGGTTGAAGGCGCTGAAAATGAAGCCGGCCTCGAGACTGGCGAAGCTGTAATAACGGTCCGCGTACTCCTGCTTGAGGCGCACGGGCGAGGTCGACTCGAGCAGGCGGGCGAACTGCTCGTTGGGCACGGTCGTGTACTGGATCTCGTTGCCCTTCGTGAACGAGTTCCAGGCAGCGGAGGACTCGTTGATGAAGTCGAGCTCGAGGATGTCGATGAACGGCGGCGAGCGTCCCTCGATCCGCTCAAGCCCATAGGCGCCCTGCGTCTCCGGGTCGTAGCCTTCGGCGGCCAGATCGACCGGTTCCTGGCGGAACTTCGGGTTCCGCTCCATCAGGATGCGGGCGGTGTCGTAGGACGTGAGCCGGAACGGTCCGGAGCCGACCGGGTGGATTGCGAACCCGGTGCCGTAATGCTCGACCGCCTCGCGCGGGACGACGGCGGAGTACCCCTGCGCGAAGGTATCCAGCAGCTGCGGGTACGGGCGCGTCAGCTGGATGCGCAGGGTATGGTTATCCAGCGCCTTCAGCCCCTCGACCGGGCGGTCATAGTCGGCACCCGCAGCCTTCCAGTCGTCGAGGCCGACGATCCGGCCCTGCCAGAGCCAGGCGCCCTGGGGCCGCATGGCGGGATCGAAGTGCCGCAGGATCGAGTACACCACGTCCGCGGCCGTCACCTCGCGACCGAAGCCCCCCTCAAAGGCGGGGTCGTCGATGAAATGCACGCCCTGTTTGAGGCGAATGGTGTAGGTAAGCAGGTCCTCGGAAATTTCCGGCCAGCCATCCGCCAGGTTGGGCTTCAGCTCGTACGGTCGTGCGAGGTACTTGTATGCGTAGAGCGTGTCGTAGGCGTTGACGACGACGTGGTTGGCGTAGATGTTGGCCGCCTGCACCGGGTCGAGGCTGGTGGGCGACTGGTCGTATGAATGCCGGTAAATCTTGCGGCCGGCGAGCTCGGTCGCCTCTGTCTGGCCCGCGTCACCGCAGCCGGCGACGAGCAGCGCGAGCACCGCCGTGCCAACGAGCCGGACAAGGCTCGCATGAGCTGCTGCGCCTTGGCAAAGCTGCCCGCGGGGCCCGTCACGCTTCATGGTACGCAGGTCTCCGGTGTCGGCCAGCATGATGCGCGGCGCCCGGGGCATGAGAAACCATGCGCCCGGCGAAATCAAGCCGTCGCCGGCCGCGCTCAGCCATGCAGGGTCTCGGACTGCAGCAAAGCCTGGTACAGGTTCGCCAGCCGCGCGGTGAACGGCCCCGGCAGCGGTCCGGAATAGCGCCGCGCGTCCAGCGAGGCCACGGGCACGACCCCGCCGAAGGTTCCTGTGACGAAGGCCTCGTCGGCCGCATGCGCGTCCTCGAGCGTGAACCGCGCCAGCTCGACGGGGATGCCGTTGGCGCGGCACAGCTCGATCACGTGACCGCGGGTGATGCCGTTGAAGCAGTACTCGCCGGTGGAGGTACGCACCACGCCGTCGCGCACGATGAAGAAATTCGTGGCGTTGCAGCTGGCAACGAAGCCGTGCGGGTCGAGCATCAGCGCCTCGTCGGCGCCGGCCTCGATCGCCTCGAGCAGCGCCTGGATCAGGTTCAGGCGACTGTGGCTGTTGAGCCGCATGTCGAAGGTCTCAGGCCCGCTGGTACGGAATTTCGAGGTCGCGAGCGCGAGGCCCTGGATGTAAAGCTCCCGCGGCGGCGCCTTGAATTCGGCGGTGATGACGACCGTGGCCGGGCCGATCGCCTGGCGGGGGTCCTGGTTCGGCGAGGCCTTGGTCCCGCGCGTCACCATCAGCCGCAGGTGCGCGCCGTCGCGCATGTCGTTGGCCTCGGCGGTGCGATACAGGGCCTCGACCAGGGCCCGCCGGTCCAGGCCGATGTCGAGCCGGATCTGGGCCGCGCCGCGCAGCAGCCGGTCGAGGTGCTCGTCGAGGAATGCCAGCCGGCCGTTGACGAGGCGCAGGCCCTCCCAGACACCGTCCCCGAGCACGAAGCCGGCGTCGAACACCGAGACCACCGCCTCGGCCCGCGGCACGAGCCGCCCGTTGACCCACACCAGCACGCGGTCGTTGCGCGGATCGGGCGCGAAGGCCTGGCTGCCGCGACCTGCGTTCATGCGTGCGCGCCCACATCGGTGGCGGGCCGAAGCCGGTGCGCGGCGAGGCGCTCGTAGATCGGCTGCGCCGCCTCGACCAGCGAGGCCAGCGCCGGGGGCACGGGCTTGCTGTTGGCGCGCAGCGGATTGAAGCCGGTGGAACGCTCGACGGAGGCGTACCAGTGTTTCGCCCAGACGCCGTCGGTGCGGCGCGGGCCGGGGGGCCAGCTCAGCATGCGCGCGTCGAACGGGATGCTGACGGCCTCGCATAGCGCTTCGAGCATCCCGGCCGGATTGCGCAGCACGTCGGCAGCGTCCAGGACCGGCGGTGCCCGCCCCAGGCGATCGGCGACCCGGTCGAAAATCTCGGCCTGCTGCGGGAACCCGAGGTCCTCGAGCGTCGGCGCGCGGCGCGTCTCCACGTAGGACGCCACCACTTCGGCCGGCCTGCGCACGAGGAAGCAGTTCGTGACCCGGTCGAGCCAGTCGCGCCCGAATTCCGGCAGCATGTGGTGCGTCATGTGCTTCTGGTAGAAGACCGCCCTGGCCGCCGGCACGGGACCGGTCAGCGCGGCGACCACCTCGCGCCAGTCGGTCGGCTGCGAGGCGATGACGTCGTCGCGCCCGGGATGATCGAGGCCGGTGGCGGCGAGATAGCAGGCGTAGAAAGGCTCGTCGACCACGGTGGCGTCGGGTCGGTTCTCCCACGCGCGCATCATGGCGGTGGAAATGTTGCGCGGGCCAGACCACATGGCAATTCGCTGCGGCATGCCGGGCATCCTAAGGGTTTTGGCGCGGGTCGCAAGCCAAGCCGCGGCCCGCTCAGTTCGTGAGCCGCGCCTCGAGGTCGTAGTCGTCCGCCCCCGTGATCTCGACCTCGACGATCTCGCCCGGCCGCAGCATGCCGCCGCCGGCGACGATGACCCGGCCGTCGATCTCCGGCGCATCGCCGCGGCTGCGCGCGAGGGCGATGTCCTCGCCGGGATCGACCTCGTCGACGATCACGGGCTCGATGCCGCCGACGCGCGCGGCGAGGCGGTCGGCGCTGATGCGCGCCGCGGTTTCCATGAAGCGCTGCCAGCGCTCCTCCTTGAGCTCGTCCGGAACGTGCGCGCCGAGATTGTTCGCCGTGGCGCCGTCCACCGGCGAGTAGCGGAAGCAGCCGACCCGGTCGAGTTGCGCTTCCTCCAGCCACTCGAGCAGGACCTCGAACTCCGCATCGGTCTCGCCCGGGAAGCCAACGATGAAGGTGCTGCGGATGGCCAGCCCGGGGCAGATCTCGCGCCAACGCCGGATGCGCGCGAGCGTGTCCACGGCGGCGGCCGGGCGGCGCATGCGCTTCAGCACCGTCGGGCTGGCATGCTGGAAAGGGATGTCGAGGTAGGGCAATACCTTGCCCTCGGCCATCAGCGGCAACACCTTGTCGACATGCGGATACGGGTAGACGTAGTGCATGCGCACCCAGGCGCCGAGCTCGCCGAGGCCGCGGGCCAGGTCGAGGAAGCGCGTCTCGTAGCGCGCGTCCCGCCAGGTGTCGGGCAGATACTTGATGTCGGCGCCGTAGGCGCTGGTGTCCTGCGAGATCACGAGCAGCTCGCGCACCCCGGCGCGCACCAGGCCCTCGGCCTCGCGCAGCACCTCGCCGATCGGCCGGCTGGCGAGCTTGCCGCGCAGGTCGGGGATGATGCAGAAGCTGCACTTGTTGTTGCAGCCCTCGGAGATCTTGAGATACGCGTAGTGGCGCGGCGTGAGGCGGATGCCCTGCGGCGGCACCAGGTCGCTGAACGAGTCATGCGCCGGCGGCAGGTGTTCATGGACCGCGGCCATGACCTGCTCATAGGCGTGCGGGCCGGTGATGCCGAGGACGCCGGGATGCTTCTCGCGGATAGTGTCGGGCCGGGCGCCGAGACAGCCGGTGACCAGCACCTTGCCGTTGGCCGCCATCGCCTCCCCGATCGCGTCGAGCGATTCCTCCACGGCCTCGTCGATGAAGCCGCAGGTGTTCACCACCACGAGATCCGCGTCCTCGTAGGTGGGCACGGTCTCGTAGCCCTCGGCGCGCAGCCGGGTGAGGATGCGCTCGGAGTCCAC
>JBLRWH010000057.1:0-16573 GCA_047921395.1 Gammaproteobacteria bacterium | reverse complement strand
AGCGCGAATCGTGTCCGCAGCCGCACGCGGCGTTCGTAGCGCACGCCGTCGACGACGAACGGCTCGTAGCGATAGCGCTCGACGGCATTCGCGGCGGCCCTGTCGAAGGTCCCGGACGGGACCGCGTCGGTCACCACGATGTCGCGCGGGCGTCCTTCGCGATCGACGATGAACTCGAGCTCCACCCAGCCCTCGATGCCCTGGCCCAGGGCATTCATCGGATAGACCGGCGCGCGTGAGCTAAGCAGGACCAGCGCTTCGGCCGGTGCTGCGGTGCGCAGGAATTCGTCCTGCCTGCGCGCCGCCGCCAGCTCCCCGGCCAGGGCCCCGACGAAGGCGGCATCGGCGCCGAGCCGCTCGAGCCCGCCCAGCCAACGCTCGCTCTCATCAAGGTCCCCGGCGGCCACCGCAGCCTCGAAATTCTCCACCAGGGTCGCGGTCAGCGCCTGCAAGGGCGCGGCGAGGCCGGGGTGCGCCGGATTTTCGCTGCGCAGTACGGCGAGATAGTGCGCGGCGCTGTCCTCCTCGGGCGCCACCAGCTGTCCGTCGCGCACGCGCTCCAGGGCGCGCGCGAGCAGGCCGGCCTCACGCTCCTGGCGACGCGCCTCGCGCACCTCGCCCAGCCGGGCTTCCAGTTCGGCCAGCAGCGCCGCGTCGGCGCCGAGATGCCGCGCCTCGACGAGCAGCGCCTCGGCCTGCCCGGTGTCGCCTGCGTCCAGCCGCTCCCGCGTCGAGGCGACGAGCGCGGCGCCGAGCCGGGCCCGCATCGCCACCACGGCGCGATCGGCAGCGCTGATCGCCGCCGCTTGCCTGAAATACGCCAGCGCGTTGTCGCCGGCCGGGCGTACCAGCTGGCCGCTCCGCATGCGCCGCTCGGCGATTGCAAGAAACCGGTCGAGCTCGCGCGGCTGCGCGGCCGGCGCGGGCCTGGGCGGTTCACTGGCCGCCTGGACCTCAGCCGCGGCCGCCTCGGCCCGCGCGCGGCCGAGCTGCGCATCCAGGAACGCGAGCCGCGAGCTTTCCGGGCGCACGCGGCGCACATGGTCCAGGGTCGTCTCCGCCAGTTCGAACGCGCCGCCGAGCAGCGCGCTCTCGGCCCACGTGAAAAGCAGGTCCAGCGTCGCCGACAGCCCTTCGCTGGCGCGTGCATGGTCGGGCTGCTCCGCCAGGATCGCCGCATAGCCGTCCAGTGCATTGTCCCCGGGTGGATCGACGAGCCAGCCAGCCTCCAGCGCACGGTCGGCGCGCGCCAGTGGTTCCGCCAGCGGATCGGGCGCCGGCGCCGGCGCGGCGACGGGCTCAACCCGCGGGGATGGCGCGGTCGCACGCCGTGACTCAACGACAGGCGCCGGCTTCTCTGGGCGTGTCTGCCACAGCCCGGCAACCAGCACGGCGATGAACACCAGCGCCATCGCGACCGCGAGCAACTTGCCGCGCCGGCGGCCCGGGCTTCCGGCCGCGGGCCGCGGGGCGTCGTCCTCGTCACGGGCCGTGATAGCTGCGCTCGCTTGTGCGAGCCGCTGCAGGCTCCGGTTGATGGCGGCCTCGAGCAGCAACCGCGTGTTGCCGGGGGAAGCCGGCTTGAGCAGCAGGCGGTGGATCCTGCGCTCCGTGAGCGCGCGCATCAGCTCGGGCGCGTCCTTGTATCCGGAGGAGGCGACCACCACGGGGCGGGCGACACTGCGCTCCAGCTCCGCGAGCCGCTTGTCCAGCGCTGCACCGACGTGATCCATGTCGAGCAGCACGATGTCGCAGCGCCCTGCGTCGACCGCCTGGGCGAGCGTCTGCCATGCCCCGCCGAAACTGACCGACGGATGCTCACCGACGAGCCCCCGCACGACATCCACGAGCGCGGGATCCGCGGACAGGACGAAGACGTCCACGCCGCTCGAGGCGATGAGCGCACTCAACGCGCCGTGCGTCCCGGGCTCTTCCTCGCCCGGGGCGTGCTCTTGGTGCAACGCCAGGTTGTTCATCGGCTTCATCATTCCGGTGCGCCGGTCACGACGGCGCCAACGCATGAATTGTTAAATTAGCCGACGGATCCGCTTTCGAAGTGAGTAATGCGTCGCACTTTTTGGTCCGGCGGGGGCCGCGAGACCCGGAATCGCTCCGCCTGGTAGTCCTCCAGGTCCCGAAACACGCGCGTGGCCAGCTCGGCGTACCGTCCGGCGAGCTCCGCCTTGAGCGCCCGCTTCTCGGCCTCGAGCACCGCGAGCATTTCCCGGCGCATCTCGTCGCGGTTCAGCGCCTCGTCCGCGGCGTTGATCGCGACATCCACGGCCAGCCAGGCCGTCACCGCGATCACGGGCACGCACAGCGGGGCCATCGGGCCACACAGGGCGCCGCCCGAACCCGCCTGGCTCACCGTCGCGAGGCGCGCCCCGAGCCGCGTCGCCACGCCCGCCAGCATCCGCCGCACCGCCGTGCGCCCGACCACCTTCGAGCCCACGCGCGAACCCAGTCGGGCCGCGATGATGCCTGCGCCCGCGCCCGCGCCGACGAGCGACTTCGCCATGGTGCCCTCGAGATCGAGCGCCGGCGGTGCCCGGTCCATGCACCTCGTCCCGGCGAGCAGCGTATCGATGAAGGCGGCATGCCCCTGGTAGGCGGCCCGGATTTCCGCGCCGAGCTCCGCTTCCAGCTCGTCGCCCAGCGTCGCCAGCGCGGGCGCCAGGGCCTGGGTGACGTGCTCGTCCATTTTCAGCCCGACGCGCTCCGCGAAGGTCGCCGGGCCGGCCGCGGCCGCCGCCATGAAGAACAGCTGCTCGTACTGCCCGGCCACGCTGAAGTTCCAGTCCAGGAAGCGCTCCACCCCGGCCTCGGCGAGGGCGAAGGCCTCGTCCACGCGCGCCGCGACGCGCGCCTCGACGCCCGCGACAAACCGCGCCTGCCGCCCTGCGAGCGCCTGGCGGGCCGCCGCGTCGATGGCGCGCCGTTCCGACTGCAGGACCTCCGCGCACGGGTCCGCGTCCCGCACCGGCAGGACCGTCGGCCACGACCCCGGTGGCGCCTGCGCCACGAGCACCAGGCCGGCGAGCACCACGAGCACGCTCGCCCCGTAGCCCCGGCTGAACGCCATCGTCCCCGGCATGCGCTCGCCCGACGCGGGCCAACGTGCCGCCAGCGACACCACGCCGAGCAGCACCAGCCACACCGTGCCGAGCTTCAGCGCGCTCCAGGCCAGCACCAGCCCGCACGCCAGCACGTACAGCCAGCGGCCGCCCTCCGCCGCCGGGCTGGCCACCTGCATCAGGTGCCAGATGCCGTCGGTCACCGCCGCGTTCAGGCCGAGCAACCAGCCGACCTGGGGTACCGCCGCCTGGCCCGCCGCCGCGTCGAAGGCGGCCCGGGCCACCTCGCGCAGCGTGGCGTGGTGCGTGGCCGGGACCTCGACCCAGGACACCTGCACGACCGCGAGCGTAGCCGCTACCAGCACCAGGTTGATCCAGTACGTGCCGCGCAACGCCAGCGCGAAGCGGTACTGCGGCGTGAACTGCCGTGCGCAGTAGCGCGACACCGGCACCAGCAGCAACGCGAAGCTCGCGACACTGCCGGCGATCACCCACCATTCGTAGGGTGCGAGGCGCGCCGTCAGCAGCACCGCCACCGCCGCGGTGACCAGGGCCCCGAGCGCCAGGCCGAAGCGCAGCAGGATGCCGTTCCAGAACCAGCGCCGGAAGCCGCTCCGCTCGAGCGTGACGTGCGCCAGGAAAGCGTGCCGTCGGATCAACCGCACGGGTTCCAGGTACTGGTAGACGAGCCAGCCGAGCGCCAGCACCGTCGCCGCGAGGACCGGGAGGCTCATGCGCGGCAGCGGGTAGAACCGCAGCAGGCCCAGCACCACTGCTATGCCCGCCAGCGCGCCGAGCCACTGGAGCGCGCGAATTCGCGGGGACCTGGGGAAGCGCGTAGCCATATCAGCGCAGGTTGATCACCCGCAGTCGCAGCGCGTTGGTGATCACGCTGACGGACGACAGCGACATCGCCGCCGCCGCGATGATCGGCGACAGCAGGATGCCGAAGAACGGGTACAGGATCCCGGCCGCGATCGGCACGCCCGCCGCGTTGTAGACGAAGGCGAAGAACAGGTTCTGGCGGATGTTGCGCATGGTGGCGCGCGACAGCCGCCGCGCCTCGACGATGCCCTGCAGGTCGCCCCTGAGGAGCGTCACGCCCGCGCTCTCGATCGCCACGTCCGTGCCGGTGCCCATCGCGATGCCCACGTCCGCCGTCGCCAGCGCGGGCGCGTCGTTCACGCCGTCGCCCGCCATCACCACGACGCGGCCCGCGTCGCGCAGGCGCTGTACCACTCTCCCCTTGTCCTCGGGCAGCACCTCGGCCTCGACCTCGTCGATGTTGAGCTTGCGGGCCACGGCCTCCGCCGAGCTGCGGTTGTCGCCGGTGAGCATCACGACGCGGATGCCGTCCTCCTGCAGCGCCCGGATCGCCCCCGCGGTGGTCTCCTTGACGGGATCGGCGATGGCGATGAGCCCCGCGATCCCGCCGTCCGCCGCCACGAAAATCACCGTGGCGCCGTCGTGCCGGAGCCGCTCGGCCTCGTCGGCCTGCGCGGACAGGTCCACGCCCTCGTCTTCCATCAGCAGCCGGTTGCCCAGCGCGACGCGGCGCCCGTCGATGCCGGCGACCACGCCCTTGCCGTTGTAGGCATCGAAATCCTCGGCTGCGGGCACGGCCAGTTCCAGTTCCGCCGCCCGGTCCATGATCGCCTGCGCGATGGGGTGCTCGCTGTGCCGCTCTACGCCCGCGGCCAGGCGCAGCAGCCCGGCCTCGTCGAAGCCCTCGGCCGGGCGCGTCGCCGTCACTTTCGGCTTGCCTTCCGTGAGGGTGCCGGTCTTGTCGATCACCACCGTGTCGACTTTCTCCAGCCGCTGCAGCGCCTCCGCGTCGCGGATCAGCACGCCTGCCTGCGCGCCGCGCCCGACGCCCACCATGATGGACATCGGCGTGGCCAGGCCGAGCGCGCAGGGACAGGCGATGATCAGCACGCTCACGGCGGCGATCAGGCCGAAGGCCATCGGCGGCGCCGGCCCGAACGCGGACCAGGCCACGAAGGCGATGACGGCCACGAGAATCACGATCGGGACGAAGTACCCCGCGACCCGGTCGGCCAGCCCCTGGATCGGCGCGCGGCTGCGTTGCGCGTGGGCGACCATTTGCACGATCCGCGCAAGCATCGTGTCGCGCCCGACCTTGTCGGCGCGCATCACGAACGACCCCTGGCCGTTGATGCTGCCGCCGATGACCGTGTCACCCGTCGTCTTCGCCACCGCCTGCGGCTCGCCGGTGACCATTGACTCGTCCACCCAGGACCGCCCCTCCAGCAGCTCGCCGTCGAGGGGCACCTTGTCGCCCGGCCGCACGCGCAGCCGGTCGCCGACCTCGACCTCCTCGAGCGGCACGTCGCGCTCGCCGCCCGCGTCGTCGAGGCGGCGCGCGGTCGCCGGCGCCAGGTCCAGGAGGGCCCGGATGGCGCCGGACGTCTTCTCCCGCGCACGCAGTTCCAGCACCTGCCCCAGCAGGACGAGCACGATGATCACTGCGGCCGCCTCGAAATACACGGCGACGGAGCCATCCTGCTGCCGGAACGCCTCCGGGAAGATTCCCGGTGCGACTGTGGCCAGGACGCTATACAGCCAGGCGGCCCCCGTGCCGATGGCGATGAGGGTGAACATGTTGAGGTGGCGCCGGACGATGGAGTGCCAGCCGCGCTCGAAAAACGGCCAGCCCGCCCACAGCACCACGGGCGTCGCGAGCAGCAACTGTGTCCAGTTGGACACTTGCGGCGCGAGCAGCTCGTGCAGGCCCAGCAGGTGGCCGCCCATTTCCAGCGCGAACACCGGCAACGTCAGCGCAAGGCCGATCCAGAAGCGGCGCGTCATGTCGACCAGCTCCTCGGACGGCCCGGTATCCGCCGTGACCTCCTCGGGCTCCAGCGCCATGCCGCAGATGGGGCAGTCGCCCGGGCCCTGCTGGCGCACCTCCGGGTGCATCGGGCAGGTATAGATCGCCCCGGGCGGCGCGGGTTTCGGCGCGGGCTTCTCGCCCAGGTACTGCGCCGGGTCGGCCTCGAATTTTTCCCGGCAGCGCGCGCAGCAGAAGTACCAGGTCTTGCCCCCGATCTCGGCGCGGTGTTTCGTCGTGTGCGGGTCGACGGTCATCCCGCAGACGGGATCCTTGGTCGCGTGGCAGGCGTGCGCATCTGACATGGTCTTGGGTCCTGTGTGTCCGTCCGGCCGCACCGCCGGGCCCGGTGTGCATGGGCATTCATGATAGTGCATCGATTCGGACCCGTTCGGGCGACGGAAGTTTGCCTACAGGCCGGTGAACACCAGGTCCAGCGCCGCGATGATCTCGGCGCGATGACCGGCGAGGTCCGCCACCTCGGGACCGAGCTGGCGCGCCGGAATGCCCGCCAGTTGCGGCGTCAACATGGCGTAGGGTACACCTGCAATCTCGAACACCGGGGTGAGCGTGCCGATCGGCTCCCCCTGCAGCACAGACAGCGGGCAGAGCGGCACGACCACGCGCGTGACCAGGCCGGACACCAGGTCGCTCTGCACGTCCAGGAGCAAGGGAAACCGGCCCCGGCTGTCCGCGCCCGGGTTCCGATGGACGCGGAACTGCGGCATCAGAAGCTGCGCAGCCCGTCGCTGAACACGCCGTCACGCTCCACGAGTGCGTTGTAAGCAGACAGGGCCGACGCATTCTGCGCCAGCCATTGCTCGCGTTGTCTCATTTTCAGTGTCTCGGCCAGGGCCCGCTCCAGGGTCGCGGAGAGGTTAATGTCCAGCGCCCGGGCCCGGCGCAGCAAGTCCGAATTAATGCTCAGGTTGGTCGCTTTCTTGGGCGCGTGGGGATCGAAGACGGTATGCATGGCAGGGATTCCGGCGGGACACCGGCACCAGCTTATACGCATCGGGATGCGCATTCCATATGCGCACCACATCCACGGGTCTTCAGACAGGCTGGCGCCCGCCGGTCGCAAGCTGACTTCGCGTAGACTCTCCCCGGCAAAAGACGCCCCGAGGACCTCCGGCCATGAAAGCTTTCCTGATCGACCCGTTCAACCAGACCATCGAGCCCGTCGAGCTCGAACCCTCGCTCGCCGGCATTCGCGCGGCGATCGGCTTCGACACGATCGAGTCCGACGATGTCGGCGACGGCGAGGACCGCCTGTTCTTCGACGAAGAATGCTTCATCCGCGCGCAGCCGAAGCCGGGGCGGTTCCGGCTCGACACCCTGCCGCCGGTCGCGGGCCGCGGCGTGGTGGTCGGCGGCGGCCCGGACGAGGACTCGCTGCGCGAGCCGGAAATCCACCTGGACGACCTGAGATCGCGCGTCCAGTTCAGCTGAGCACACCGGCCTCGACCCCCGCGGGACATCCATGAACACCCTGTTCGAACCCCTCCATTTCGCCCGCGGCCCCGCCATGAAGAATCGCTTCATGCTGGCCCCGCTCACCAACACGCAGAGCCACGCCGACGGCACGCTGTCCGACGACGAGTTCCGCTGGCTCACGATGCGCGCGCAGGGCGGGTTCGGCCTGGTCATGACCTGCGCCGCCCACGTGCAAGCCGAGGGCCAGGGCTTCCCCGGGCAGCTCGGCGTATTCTCCGACGCGCACCTCGCAGGTCTCACCCGGCTGGCGACCGTCCTGCGCGCGGCGGGCAGCCTGTCGGCCGTGCAGCTGCACCACGCGGGCATGCGCTCGCCGGCGGCGCTGATCGGTACCACCCCGCTGTGTCCCTCGGACAACGAAGAATGCGGCGCGCGCGCCATGACCACCGCCGAGGTCGAGCAGGCCATCGAGGACTTCGTCCTGGCGGCCGAACGCGCCGAGCGCGCGGGCTTCGACGGGGTGGAGCTGCACGGGGCGCACGGCTATCTCCTCTGCCAGTTCCTCAGCAGCGAGATCAACCATCGCGACGACCGCTTCGGCGGCCCGCTCGAGAACCGCGCACGGCCCCTGTTCGACATCATCACCGGGATCCGCGCCCGCTGCCGCCCGGACTTCCAGCTGGGGGTGCGGCTCTCGCCGGAGCGCTTCGGCATGGATCTCGCCGAGGTCCAGGCGATCGCGCAGCGGCTCATGACCGAGGGCCAGGTCGACTATCTCGACCTGTCGCTCTGGGACGTGAACAAGCAACCGGAAGACGAGGCATTCAAGGGCCGCCGCCTGATGTCCTATTTCACGGAGCTTGAGCGCGGCGGCGTGCGCCTCGGCGTCGCCGGGAAGATCGCGTGCCCGGCCGACGCGCTGGCCTGCCTGGCGGCGGGCGTCGACTTCGTGCTGCTGGGGCGCGCGGCGATCCTGCAGCACGATTTCCCGCTGCGCGCGGCGGCGGAGCCCGCGTTTGCCCCGGCCGGCCTCCCCGTGACGTCCGCCTACCTGGCGGCCGAGGGCCTCGGCGAGGCGTTCATCACCTACCTGCGCCGCTGGCCGGGGTTCGTGCTGGACTAGCGCTGTTTCGCCCGCGCCGGCGGGTGCATGCCGCCGGCCGCCGGCTCGCCGATTTCGCGTTGTCCCGCGATGCCCGGCTGCGCGTCGGTGAGCGTGTCGAGATGCATCAGGCGGCGGATGAGCGGCGATATCACGAGCATGCCGACGCCGACCGCGACGGCCGTCCAGCCCACCGTCGAATAGACCTCGACGACCCGCTCCGGGCCGGCGCCCTCGGCGCCGGTGGCCGCCGCGATCAGCCCCGCGGCGAAGTTGCCGGTGGCGGAGGCGAAGAACCAGGTGCCCATGATCAGCCCGGCGAGATGCGCGGGCGCCAGGCGGTTCATCGCCGACAACCCGACGGGCGACAGGCAGAGCTCGCCGGTCGTGTGCAACAG
Source organism: Gammaproteobacteria bacterium (assembly GCA_047921395.1). Classification (GTDB taxonomy): domain Bacteria; phylum Pseudomonadota; class Gammaproteobacteria; order Steroidobacterales; family XN24; genus XN24. Next base: position 7,711 of record JBLRWH010000057.1, on the reverse strand, counting down.
GTAGATCAGGAAGATGAACAGCACCGGGGTGAGGCCGCCGGGACCGGCCGCCAGGGCGCCGGCGACCAGCACCAGGAAGCCTGCGCCCAGCTGGATCACGCCGAGGCCGAACTTGGCCGGCGCCGACGGCTCGAGCCCGCGCCGCGCGAGGACGGTCCAGAGGATCGCGAACACCGGCCCCAGCAGCACGATGTAGATGGCGTTGATCGACTGGAACATCGACGCGGGGACGTCGAAGCCGAAGATCACGCGGTCCACGGAGCGGTCAGTGAACAGGTTGAGCGAGGACCCCGCCTGCTCGAACAGGGCCCAGAACAGGATCGAGCCGAAGATCAGGTACATGGCCGCGAAGATGCGGTCGCGGTCGTGCTTCGGCAGGCGGAACACCGCGGTGTACAGCACGTAGCCGACCAGCAGCACGCCGGCCGCCATCAGCAGGCCGCCGATCAGCGACTGGTACTGGATCAGCAGCCAGACGACCCCCACGCCGGCGACGCTCGCCAGGTACAGCCACCACTCGAAGCGCACGCCCAGGACGCGCGCGTCCAGCCGCTCCGGAAAGTTCGACTCGCCGCGCCCGAGCAGCAGCGGCTTGCCCCACACGAACACCGCCAGCCCGAGCAGCATGCCCACGCCCGCGGCGCCGAAGCCCCAGGCCCAGCCGTGCACCTGGCCCAGGTAGCCGGCCACCAGCGCGCCGAGCGCGGCGCCCAGGTTGATGCCCATGTAGAAGATCGTGTACGCCGGGTCGCGGCGGATGTCGGTGCGCGAGTAGAGCTGCCCCACGATCACCGAGATGTTCGCCTTGAGGAAGCCCGAGCCGACGATGATGAACGACAGCGCCAGCCAGAACACGTTGATCGCCGCGTCCTGCTGGCCGCCGTCGCCCTCTACGGCCATCAGGCAGTGGCCGAAGGTCAGCAGCACCGCGCCGAACAGCACCGCCTTGCGCTGCCCCAGGTAGCGGTCGGCGAGGTAGCCGCCGACCACCGGGGTGATGTACACCAGCGCCGTGTAGGCGCCGTAGACCACCGCGGCCTCGCTGTCGGAAAACAGCCAGTGCTGCACGAGGTAGAAGATCAGCAGCCCGCGCATGCCGTAGTAGGAGAAGCGCTCCCACATCTCGGCGAAGAACAGCACGAACAGGCCGCGCGGGTGGCCGAGGAAGGTCGGGCCCTTGTTGAAGTTCGCCGGATCGATGTTCACTGCTTGCCTGCTCACCGCCGCACCTGGATGGAGTGCGGAGAGTAGCGGCTTAAACGCGTCACCGGAAGCGCGCCGCTCCGGTTGCGCGTGAGCCATGCCTTGCGCTGCCGCCGTCCGGGTGCCTATAAAGGGCGCTAATTCGCCCGTTACACTGCAGTTCATGGTTGAACACAAGCTGTCGCCGGAGCCCGCGGTCGGGATCATGGAGATCCTGGCGCCGCTGGGCGAGTTGAAGCTGGAGCGGCCGGTGCCGCTGCGGCGCACCTATTTCGATACCTTCGACTGGCGCCTGCACCGGGCCGGCTGCGTCCTGGCGGTGGAGCAGGCTGCGCCGGGCAAGACCGAGGCGTGCCGGCGCGGGCTCGCCGACAACCGGCTGCTGGGACACGCGGCGACGCCGCTCGCAGCGCCGATGCCGCGCTTCGTCCGGGAGTTCCCGCCCGGACCGCTGCGCCGGGACCTCGAGCCGATCGTGGAGATGCGGGCGCTGCTGCCCGTGGCGCGCGCGCGGCTGTCGGTGCAGCGCGCGGCGCTCCTCGACGCGCAAGGCAAGACCGTGCTGCGCCTGGCGGTGGAGCACGGCTGGGCCGGGACCGGCGACGGCCGCTGCGACCGGGTCCTGCCCGCCCGCGTCCTGCTCGACCCGGTGAAGGGCTATGGCAAGGCCTTGCGGCGGGCGCAGGCCCTGCTCGAGGCCGAGCTCAAGCTGCCGCCGACCGGGCAGCTGCTCGGCGACGTGCTGGCGGCGATTGGCCGCGAGGCCGAGGACTACGCCGTCCGGCCAACGGCCGAGCTGCATCCCGGCCTGCCGGCCGGGGAAGCGGTGCGCCGGATCCTGCTCATTCTGCTCGAGATGATGCAACGCAATATCGAGGGCGTGCGCGCCGCCACGGACACCGAGTTCCTGCACGATTTCCGCATCGCCGTGCGCCGGACGCGCAGCCTGTTCGGACTGCTCAAAAGTGTTTTTCCGCCGCCGGTGCTGGACCGCTTCCGGCCTGACTTCAAGTGGCTCGGCGAGATCACCGGGCCCATGCGCGACCTGGATGTCTACCTTCTCAAGCTGCCCGAATACCGCGAGCTATTGCCCGGGGAGATGCGGGACGACCTGCAGCCGCTGCAGGCGTACCTGGAAAGACGCCGCGAAGCGGTGCAGCGCGAGCTCGTGCGGCAGCTGCGCTCGGCGCGTTTGCGCAAGCTGAGCGAGGACTGGCGGGGCTTCCTGGCGACGGAGTTCAACCCAGCCGACTGGCCCGCCGAGGCATCGCTGCCGGCGGACGAGGTGGCACGCCGGCGCACCTGGAAGGCCTATCGCAGGCTGATCCGTGACGGCCGGGCGATCACGCCCGGCTCACCGGCCACCGCGCTGCACAGGCTGCGCATCGACTGCAAGAAATTCCGCTACCTGGTCGAGTTTTTCCAGCCGCTTTATCCGCCAGGCCAGCTGCGCGGCACCATCAGGGCACTGAAAGCGCTGCAGGACAACCTGGGAGACTTCCAGGACTTCGAGGTGCAGGCGGACGCGCTCAAGCGCTTCGCCCGGGAGATGGAAACCCAGAAGGCCGGCCTGCCCGCCGCAACCTTCATGGCGATGGGCGTGCTGATCGACTCGCTGTACAAGCGCCAGGTGGGCGCACGCAAGGACTTTGCCGCGCTGTTCAAACGCTTCGCGCGGCCGAAGAACCAGGCCCGCTGCCGCGCGCTGTTCCATCCCGGCGGCCGGAAAGCGGCTGCGACATGAAGATCCTCGCCACGTACAGCATCAAGGGCGGCGTCGGCAAGACCGCCGCGGCGGTGAACCTCGCCTGGCTGGCCGCGCGCGAGGGCCTGCCGACACTGGTCTGGGACCTCGATCCGCAGGCGGCGGCGAGCTACTACTTCCGCGTCAAGGCGAAGGTCAAGGGCGGCGGCAAGGGCCTGCTGCGCCGCCAGCACGCGCTGACCGAGCGCGTGAAGGGCACCGATTTCGACCGGCTCGACCTGCTGCCGGCGGATTTCTCCTACCGCCACCTCGACCTGCTGCTGGACGAGAAGAAGAAGCCGACGCGACAGCTGCGCAAGCTGTTGCGGCCACTGGCCGACGAGTACGACTACATCATCCTCGACTGCCCGCCGGGCATTACGCTGGCCTCCGAAGCGGTGTTCGAGGCGGCCGACGCCTTGCTGGTGCCGGTGATCCCGACGACGCTGTCGGTGCGCACGCTGGAGCAGCTGTTGAACTTCAGCGCGCAGCAGGACATCGCCGGGCTGCAGATCCTGCCGTTCGTCTCAATGGCGGATCGGCGCAAGGCGATGCATCGGGAGATCATCACCGGGCTGACGCGGGATTACCCGCACATGCTGCGAGCGGCCATCCCCTACGCCAGCGAGGTCGAGCGGATGGGGATCACACGCGCGCCGCTCGGCAGCTACGCGCCGGCCAGCCGCCCGGCGCGGGCCTATGCCGCGTTGTGGACCGAGTTGCGCGCACGCCTCTAGGCTGTTTTCCTGGCGCGCGGCTTGCGCGGCTTCGGCTTCGGCTTTGCACGGGCGGGCAGCAGCGCCGCCTCGAGCTCCGCCACGGCATCGGCCGCGTACACGGCGATGCGCTGCATGCTCGGCACCGCGGTGTGGCAGCCCGTGAAGCCGAAGTTCATGAGGCCCGCGTAGCTCTCGCAGGTGATGTTCAGCGCCTGGCCGTGGGTCACGATCGACACCGGGTAGATGGCGACCAGCTCGGCGCCGCGGAAATACAGTGCCGTCTCCGGCCCGGGCACGTTGGAGATGGTGACGTTGAACATCGGCCGCGTGCGCCCGCCGATCCCCGTCAGCAGGGTCACGATGGTCGGCGCCATGAGCAGCACCGTGTACTGCATCATGGCCTGCTTCGGCAGGCTCCTGATGTGACCCTTGCCGTGCTGCACCGAGGCCTTGATGGCCTTGAGGCGCTCGACCGGGTCTTCGATATCGGTCCCCAGCGTCGCGACGATGAAGCTGATCGCGTTGCCGCTGCCCTGGTCGTCGCTGGGCCGCACGGAGACCGGGATGCCCGCGATCAGCGGCTTGTCCGGCAGGCTGTCGCGCTCCAGCAGGTACTTGCGCAGCGCGCCGCTGCAGATCGTGAGCACGATGTCGTTCAGCGTGCACTGCCCGGCGGTCGCGAGCGCGCGCAGGCGCGCCATCGGGAACTGCTGCGTGGCGAAGCGCCGCTTCTCGCGCACCCGGCCGTTGAGGATCGAGCGCGGCGTGTCGAACGGGATCGCCATGCCCTCGTCCTTGTCGCCGATGCGCCTCAGAATCTTGGCGAAGGCCGCCGCCAGCTGCGGCAGGGTCTTCACCTGCGCACTCAGGCCCTCGATCGCCGAGGCCATGACGTTGGCCATGGTCGGCGCGGGACCCGCCCGCTTGCCGCGGCGGGCGCGCCCGTGGCCCTTCGACCAGAACGGCGGCAGCAGCAGGCTTTCGTCACGGTCGGGCGACATCGCGGCCTGCAACAGCATCATGCCGCTGACGCCGTCGATGAGGGAGTGGTGGATCTTGATGAAGATCGCGAAGCGCCCGCCCTCGAGGCCCTCGATGATCGTGCATTCCCAGGGCGGGCGGCTCAGGTCGAGCGGCGTACTCTGCAGCAGCCCGATCAGCTCGCCCAGCTCGCGCTCGCCGCCCGGCCACGGCAGCGCCGCGTGCCGCACGTGGTACTCCAGGTCGATGTTCCGGTCCTCGACCCAGGACGGCAGCGGGTTCTTCATGAAGGGGAACCGGAGGCGGCGGTTCCAGGGCGCGCTGAAATCGCGGTGCTCGCGGAACTCCAGCATCATGTCGCGCAGGAAATCCTTCGGCGCGCCCGGCGGCAGGCGGAACTGCAGCAGCCCGCCGACGTGGTTCGGCGTAGCCCGCGACTCGGTGAAGATCCAGGCCGTGTCGAGCGGGTTCAGCCGGACGCTCATCGCGTGGCGGTCTTCCGCGCCGCCGGCTTCTTCTTCGCCGCCGGCTTCTTCTTCGCCGTTACCTTCTTGGCCGCAGGCTTCTTCGCCGCGGCCTTCGCGCCGCCCTTCCAGGTCTTGCGCGCCTCCCGCGCCAGCGCCACGACCCGGGCGATGTCCTCGTCCGTGTGCACGCCGTTCGCGCCCGAGATCGCGGCCAGCTTCATGCCGTGCTTGAGGCCGAGCTTGTAGATCTCCTTGACCTTCTCCCACTCGGTGTCGCGGCCGATGGTGAACACCTCGAAGCGCCCTTCCAGCGCCAGCACGATGGTCTCCGCCAGGCAGGCGTAGATCACGTTGGGCGGCAGGCCGATGTACTTCAGGCCCTTCACCGGGGTTGGCAGCTCGATCTCGCCGGACTCGATCACCAGCACGTCAGGCCGCTTGGCGACCTCCTCGGCCGGCAGGTCCAGCGGGCGCGCCACGTCGGTGATCACGCAGCCGGGCTTCACCTTGGTGATGTCGAGGATCTTCTTGCCCGCGCCCGAGGTGGAGGTGACGATCATGTCCATGTCGCCGAGCAACTCGTCGTAGTCCACCGAGCAGGTCACCTTGGCGTCCGGCGTGTCCTCGAGGATCGAGGCCTTCAGGCGCTCGAGCTTCTTCATGTCGCGCGCGGCAATGACCACCTCGTCGAAGGCCATCGCCAGCAGGCGCGCGCTGACCGAGCCGATCGAGCCGGTCGCGCCGATGACCATGGTCTTGGCCAGCACGCGCTTGTCCGAGTCGCGCCGCTTGACCAGGCCCATGCGGCGCATGGCGTCGGCGGCGGCCCACAGCGCGCCGGAGGCGGAGTAGCTGTTGCCCGTCGTGATGGGAATATGCGCGCGCCGCGCCACGGTCACGCCGGCATCGCCGACGACCTTGGTGAAGGCGCCGAGGCCCATGAGCTGCGCGCCGAGCTTCTCGGCCATCTCCGCCGCGGCCAGCAGGCGCCGGTAGGTGAACTCCGGGCTGCGCGCCAGCATTTCCTTCGGCGTGCCGCCGACTGTGATCAGCCAGCCCTCCGCCTCGGCTCCGGTCGGCGAGACGATGTTTTCCATCTTGCAATAGATCATCGGCGGCAGGTGCGCGGCCAGCGACTCCACCCGGTTCATGACGAACTTCGGCGTCGCCTTCGGCACCGAGAAGCCTTTGCGGATGTATTCCTGGCTCAGCGGGTGGATGACGAACGCGAAGCGCCGGATGTTGCGGAAGTGCCCGGTGGGATGCAGCAGGCGCGGCTTGATGTCGAGCTCGTCGATGATTTCCGTGAAATCATTGTCGGCCAGCGCCTGGTTCGGCTTGTGCAGCGTGGCGAGGATCATCGCCTCGATCACGTTGATGCCCACGACGTGGTCGAACAGCTGCGGCGACACGTCGATCACCAGGTTCGCCTCGCAGGCCTTGAAGAACTCGAAGGCCTCGTCGTCGACGGCCGAGGTGATGATGGTCTTGGTCGCCAGGCTCCCGGGCCGCCCCACCGCCTTGAGCTCGGCGACGGTGCCCACGACCACGTGCGCCTTGGCCACTTCGCGCATCATGAGCTTGCTCTTCAGCCCGGACAGCGCGCCCTCGAGCACTTCGCCCGGCTTGCCCGACAGCACCAGGTCGCTGCCGCGCGCATACAGCTCAAGCTGCCCGAGCGAGGTGAGCATCTTCGGCGTCCCGGTCTGCGCGAGGGCATCGGCGAACTTCAGGTTCGGGGTGTACTCCGCGAGCGCCGCCGCCATGTCGTAGTTGCGCATGCCGGACAGGAACAGCACCCGGTTGTTGTTGAAATAGCTGCCCAGGTGGTTCTGCACGTAGTGCACCGCGCGCACCTGCAGCAGCTGCCGCAGCCTGGCGCCGGTGGTCGCGGGCACGCGCGTCACGACCTTCAGCAGGCGCTGCGTCTCCTTGTTGATCACGGTGTCCTGGCCGACCTGGTAGTGGTCGCCGACCTCGCCGAGGCCGATCGCGTCCGCCTTGGCCTGGTGGCGGCGCATCAGGTCCCAGGCCTTGTTCGTGTCGTTGTCCGCGCCCAGGCGCCGGACCTCGAAGCGGTCGCCGAGGAAATCCGTTTCGAACGTGAAATCGCGCTGGGAGGACCCCAGCGTGACCGTGACTACCTTCTTCGTGCTCATCGATGTCTCCACCCAGCAGGTCGGCTCGTCAGGAGCGGGGCTTCTTGTTCGCCGGCTTCGGGCGCGGCAGCACCCGCCGGATCATGGTCTCGCACTGCGCCTGCGTCATGTAGCGCGGCACCGGGTAACCGGTATGCGCCTCGTGGCAGGCCGCCTTCGCGAGCGCCGGGATGTCGGCCTCGCGCAGCGCCTCGAGCGTCTCCGGGATGCCGAGCTCGCGGTTGAGCTCCACCACCGCGTCGATGAAGCGCTGCGCGAGCACCGTGTCGGACTCGCGCTCGGTCCCGAGCCGGGCGCGCACCGCGAGGCGGGCGAGGCGCTTCGTGACCGCCGGGGCGGAAAACTTCAGCACGTGCGGCAGCATGATCGCGTTCGCCAGGCCGTGCGGCGTGTGGTACTTGCCGCCGAACTGGTGCGCGATGGCGTGCACGTAGCCGA
>JBLRWH010000056.1:0-17103 GCA_047921395.1 Gammaproteobacteria bacterium | reverse complement strand
GACAATCGTTGGCTGGATTGGCCGGCACCCGGGGATGTAAACGACGCCAGTACAAGGAACCAAGTATGGGCTTCGTTTAAGAATCTTCGTTCGCAACGGGCGGCCGCACTACATGAATAGAGCGAACTCTGATTTGGGACGTTGCGCCGTTGAGGGTCACGCTGGTGCCGCGCCAGTCGGCCTGAGAATTTCGAGACTTGTTCTCGACTTTGCTTCAAGCGTTCTCAAATGCAATTTGACATAAGACATAATGTCTCGGGCGCAACCACCACACTTGGTAATGGATTAGACTGCCTACTTATTCAATTCAACAAGTTACGACGACTTTCTGTACTCGAATTTGTTTCACAGGCCATCACTTCTGAGGCGCCTGGGGTCGCCCGGAGATTGCCCGCATCGTGGTTCTAGGGGGATCTGATCCTGTCTCGGCCGTTCGTGTCGTCCGGCGGCATTCCAAGAAGTCGCGCAAGCCCTGGAAGCGTTGGGCTGGACCTGCAGGAACGCCCGGTCTTATGACACCGGTTCCGACTAGCACGAAGGCGAAATAGCAACGATTCCCCTACTCCACCAGGAGATTGCCGCTGCAAACGGCCCGGAAAGTGCCGAGAAACGGGATCCGGGCAGAGCATGAGAAGCCCGGCTGCGGCAGAAAGCGAAACCCCGGCGCGTGGCCGGGGTTTGCTTCATCATCGGCTTGCTGGAGTTCTGAGCAGGCCTGACAGTCAGAATGGGTCCGGGTTGAACTTGCGGGCCAGCACCCACTCCAGGATCGGCGACCACACCCAGGTTTGCGCCTCCGACGCCAGGAACAGGTCGCCGTGCGCGAGGTTCGGGGTGTACGGCGGGTTCACCAGCCACTGCGAGACATCTGCACTGGCGGTCAGGGTCGCGGCGCGCATCCCGAATGCCGCATGCTTGCCCACGTAGAAGATCGGCAGTGCGATCTTGTCCAGGTGGTCGTCGGAGGCCACCGGAGCCACCGCGTCGTCGTCGCAGCGCGCGGCCGACATGTCATAGGCGGCCTGCCACGTACGGTAGGTCGGTGACGTGGCCAGCAGGTCCACCCACAGGTCAGGGTCGGTATACGTCAGCGTTGCGGGAGGCGTGCCCGTGACGAAGCCGGGAATGCCGATGAACAGGGCAAAGTCGTAATTGGTCAGTGCCGGAAAGAACGGCGACGCGTCGGTCGGCATAGCTTTTGCCAGGCCTCCAATCACCGCAAGCGGTTCCTCGACCTGGTAGATACCGCTGTCCAGTGTGGCCTTCGCGACACTCGCGCTGTTGCAGTTATTGTTGCGGGCCGCTGCTGCTGCCGCCTTGAAGTTGTTGTCGACCGGGATGAGCCCCTTGACGTTGCGGAGCCCCGGCGGCCGTTGCACGCCGTTGTGCGAGCACCTCGAGGATCCCCCAGCCGCCTTGCAGGCGTTCTTTGACCGTTGCCTGGCAATCGATCGCGGACGGCGCCCCCGCTCTGCGGCAGAGCTCTTCAGCCTGCTCGAACAGGCCCTTCAGGGCGAGAACATGACCGAAATCGAGCACCCCTCCCCGCTCCCGATCGCCTGAGACCAACTTGTGGGCATTGCCCAGCGGTGATGCGAGCAGCAAGGCAGCGAGCGCCGGGCCGGCGGTGGGAATTCTTGACCCCGAGCATGATGGAATCTTCCACCCGGCAGTCCGTCAGGCTGCAATCCAAACACTCTGCAAAGCAAAGCCCTGCGAGGCCGGTGGAAATTACGGCCGGTGATTCCGCACTGCAATAAGTTACACTCCACCGCGTTCCCGTCGCCTCCATACCGGACCCACCCATGACCCAGCGCCTGCGCGAAATCCCCTACAACTACACGTCGTTCTCTGATCGGGAGATCGTGATCCGCCTGCTTGGAGACGACGCCTGGCAGACGCTGCAGTCGCTGCGCGACGAGCGGGTCACGGGACGGTCGGCGCGCATGCTCTTCGAAGTGCTCGGCGACATCTGGGTGGTCCAGCGCAACCCGTATTTGCAGGACGACCTGCTGGGCAATCGGGACCGGCGCAAGGCCCTCGTCGACGCGCTCAGACACCGCCTGACCGAGGTGGAGCGGCGTCGGGCCGACAGCGCGGCCGACAGTCCGGAGCGGGCCGACAAGGTCGCGCGCCTGGTCAAGGCAGCCGAGGCCTCTGTCCATGAATTCGAGCGCTTCTTCGACGCCACCACCGCATTGCGCAAGCAGGTGCTGAAGACCCTGGCGCGTCACACCCGCAGGGACAACATCTGCTTCGACGGCCATGCGCGCGTATCGCATGTCACCGACGCGACCGACTGGCGCGTCGAATACCCGTTCGTGGTGCTTTACCCCGACACCGAAGAGGAGATGGGGCCGCTGGTGCGCGACTGCATTGAACTCGGCCTGACCATCATCCCGCGCGGCGGCGGCACCGGCTACACCGGCGGCGCGGTGCCCCTCGACGCCAGATCGGTGGTGATCAACACCGAGAAGCTGATCCAGATGGGCCCGGTCGAGGACCTCGTGCTGCCAGGGCTGTCCGAGCCGGTCGCGACGATTCGCACCGGCGCCGGGGTGGTGACCGCGCGGGTATCGGCAGCGGCATCGGCGGCCGGGCGGGTGTTCGCGGTCGACCCGACCTCGGCCGAAGCCTCCTGCGTCGGCGGCAACATCGCGATGAATGCCGGCGGCAAGAAGGCGTTGCTGTGGGGCACCGCGCTGGACAACCTGGCGTGGTGGAAGATGGTCACCCCGGACGGCAACTGGCTGGAAGTCGAGCGCCTGAACCACAACCTGGGCAAGATCCACGAGCAGCCAACGGTCGAGTTTCGCCTGAAGCGCTTCGATCCGAGCGGCAAGACGCCGATCGGCGAGGAGATGCTGTCCATGCCCGGCGCCAACTGCCGCAAGACCGGCCTGGGCAAGGATGTCACCGACAAGTTCCTCGGCGGACTGCCTGGCGTGCAGAAAGAAGGCACCGACGGGCTGATCGTCGCGGCGCGCTGGGTGCTGCACAAGATGCCGCCGGTCACGCGCACGGTCTGCCTGGAATTCTTCGGCCAGGTGCGCGAGGCGGTCCCTGCCATCGTCGAGATCACCGACTACTTCAAGCCGGGCGGCGCCGGCCATGCGACCGGGGTTCAGCTGGCCGGCCTGGAGCACCTGGACGAACGCTATGTGAACGCGGTCGGCTACGCCACCAAGGCCCGGCGCCACGGCCGGCCCAAGATGGTGCTGATCGGCGACATCGTCGGTCATGACGAAAACGCCGTCATGGCCGCCGCATCCGAGGTCGTGCGCATGACCAACTTGCGCGGCTCGGAGGGCTTCATCGCGGTCGGCCCAGAGCAGCGCAAGCGCTTCTGGCTGGACCGCTCGCGCACCGCGGCGATCTCGCGCCACACCAACGCGTTCAAGATCAACGAGGACGTCGTGATCCCGCTGCCGCGCATGGGCGAGTACTGCGACGGCATCGAGCGGATCAACATCGAGCTGTCCACTTGCAACAAGCTCGCGCTGTGCGACGCGCTGACCGGGTTCCTGCAGGGCGACCTGCCGCTCGACATGGGCGACGCCGACATCGCGAAGGACATCCTCATCGGCCACCGCCGCCAGTCCGCGCTCGACTACGTCGCGGCGGTACGGCGGCGCTGGCAGTGGCTGCTCGATAATCTCGACACGCCGCTCGGCCAGGCCGAGGCGCAGTTCGAGGCATTCGGGGTCCAGGCCGGCGAGCTGACGAATCGCACTGCCGATCCCTGCCTGTTCCACCGCCTGCAAGACTATTCGGTGAGGATTTCGTGGCAGGCCGAGCTGCGCCCGCGCCTCGAAGAGCTCTTCGACGGCGTCGTCTTCGGCCCGGTGCTCGAACGCATTCGCCAGATCCACAAGGATGTCCTGCGCGGGAGGGTGTTCGTCGCGCTGCACATGCACGCCGGCGATGGCAACGTGCATACCAACATCCCGGTCAACTCCGACAACTACGCGATGCTGCAGACCGCCTACCAGGCAGTCGACCGCATCATGGCGCTGGCTCGTTCGCTGGACGGCGTGATCTCGGGCGAGCACGGCATCGGCATTACCAAGCTCGACTACCTAACCGACGAGGAGATGTCGGCTTTCTGGACCTACAAGCAGAAAGTCGACCCGGAGGGTCGCTTCAACCGCGGCAAACTGCTGCGCGGCGTCGGCGACACGCGGGTATCGCCCGGCAACCTCGACAATGCCTACACGCCCAGCTTCAACCTGATGGGCCACGAATCGCTGATCATGGAGCAGAACGAGATCGGCGATATCGCGCACGACATCAAGGACTGCTTGCGCTGCGGTAAGTGCAAGCCGGTGTGCGCCACGCATGTGCCGCGCGCCAACCTGCTCTACAGCCCGCGCAACAAGATCCTCAGCACCTCACTGCTGATCGAGGCGATGCTGTACGAGGAGCAGACGCGCCGCGGCGTATCACTGGCGCACTGGGCCGAGTTCGAGGATGTCGCCGACCACTGCACCGTGTGCCACAAGTGCGAGAAGCCCTGCCCTGTCGATATCGACTTCGGCGACGTGTCAATCAAGATGCGCACCCTGCTGCGCAAGCAGGGCAGGAAATCGTTCAACCCGGGCACCACGGCGGCCATGGCCTTCCTGACGGTCAAGGATCCGGCCACGATCAAGCTGATCCGCAAGGGCATGATCGAATGGGGCTTCAAGGCACAGCGCCTGGGCTACCGCGTCGGCAAGTCGCTCGGCCTGATCCAGGCGCAGGTCAAGGCGCCACCCGCCACGCTTGGCAAGGCGCCGATCAAGGCGCAGGTGATCCATTTCATCAACAAGCCGATGCCGGGCAACCTGCCCAAGCGCACCAGCCGCGCACTGATGAACATCGAGGACGACAAGGTCATCCCGGTGATCCGCAATCCGCAGGTCAAGCGCGACGAGTCCGAGGCGGTGTTCTACTTCCCCGGCTGCGGCTCGGAACGCCTGTTCAGCCAGGTCGGGCTCGCGACCCAGGCGATGCTGTATCACGTCGGCACGACCACGGTGCTGCCGCCGGGCTACCTCTGCTGCGGGTATCCGCAGACGGCGTCCGGCTTCGAGGACAAGGGCCAACAGATCACCACCGACAACCGGGTGCTGTTCCACCGGGTCGCCAACACGCTTAACTACCTGGACATCAAGACCGTCATCGTGTCGTGCGGGACCTGCATGGATCAGCTGTTGGAGTACCAGTTCGACAAGATCTTTCCAGGTTGCCGCCTGCTCGACATCCATGAATACCTGATGGAAAAGGGCATGAAGCTCGACGGTATTTCCGGTACCCGCTACATGTACCACGAGCCGTGTCATACGCCGATGAAGCAGTACCAGGGCATCGACGTGGCCAACAAGTTGATGGGCACCCGCGTCGACCTGAACGACCGCTGCTGCGGAGAGTCCGGCACGCTGGCGGCGAGCCGCGCAGACATCTCGACCCAGGTTCGCTTCCGCAAGCAGGAAGAGATCGAAAGGGGTGCTGCGGCGCTGCGTGAGGATGCGCCGGGCGCGCCGGTCAAGATCCTCACCTCGTGTCCGAGCTGCCTGCAGGGGCTGTCCCGCTATGCCGACGACGGCAAGGTCGAGGCCGACTACATCGTGGTCGAGATGGCGAAACACGTGCTCGGCGGGAACTGGCTGCAGGAGTACGTCGGCCGGGCCAACGAGGGCGGCATCGAGCGGGTCCTGCTATAGAACCGAGCACGCCATCACTTCCGCCTCGCGCTCGGGCCTGATTCCTGCCGCAACTGGGACTGTACCGGCGTATCTCTCGTGCCCGGGACCCGCGCGGATGGCTCATGGGGTTTCAAGCGCGGTCCGTTAAAATCTGCGCAACCTTCCGGCAGGCCCGGCACTGAATCGGCCGTGGCCCCGAATACGCGTCCGCAGGTATCCTGAATTGCGAGGAAATTTTCATGCCGAAACACTTGCCCTACCGGGCCACGACCTCCAGCGGCAACCAGTTCGAGTTCGTCTTTCCGTTGCATCCGGACACGGCCTCCGCGGTCAACGTATCCAACCTGGCGGATGTGCTGCTGGCTGCGCTCGACCAAGAGATGCGACAGATCGGCGCCGTGAGCAACGGGGATGTCCTGCAGGCGCTCGCCATGGCGCTGGCGGTTCGCACCCGGATTCTCCCGGGCGCGCCCGAGCCCCTGGCCGCGCTCTCGACGCGCCTGCTGAGCGATGCACTGGGGGCCCCCGTGGTGTCGGCCCAGGGCAATGTCTCCACGACTGAACCCAGGGAAGTGCACTGATATGCAACGCGGTGCCTTCATGTCACCCACGGTGCTGCTGTTGCTCACAGCGACCGCGGCTGCGCAGCCGGCGCCCGAGCCCGCTGCCGTCCATTATGCCGACATCGGGCTGGAACAGATCATGGCCGACCCGGACTGGATCGGCCCGTCCGTCGAAAAGCCCCGCTGGATGCTTGATGGCAGCCGCATCCTGTTCGAGCTCAAGCGCGATGCGAGCCCGGTGCGCGATCTCTACGAGTACAGCCTGCACGACGGCCGGGTAAGGCCGGTCCTCGATTCGGCGCTGGAAACGCTCGACGGCCCCGCGCCGGTATTCGACCGCGCGCTCAAGCACGCGGCTTTCGTGCGCAACGGCGACGTGTTCGTCCGCGACCTGGGTGCCGGCGCCCTGGTCCAGGTGTCCCGCGGTGCCGGCAAGGCGCAGGACCTGCGATTCCAGGCGGATGGCGGCGGCGTGTACTGGCGGAACGAACAGGAGTGGTTCGGCTGGCGTTTCAGCGACCCGGTCGTGACGCCGCTGGCGCAGCTCAAGGCCGAGAATGATCCGCACGCGGAGCCGGCAGAGGATGCCGCGCGTGATCGCGAGTTGCGGTTGATCGCCACCCTCGCGCGTGAAAAGGCCGAGCGCGAGGCGCGGCGCGAGTTCGACGCCGCGGTGCGCGACGCAGACGCCACCCGCGCGCCGGAGCCCATCTATCTCGGTGACAAGGTCGAGATCGTCTCCAGTTCGCTGTCGCCCTCCTCCCGCTGGCTGCTGGTGGCGACCCGGCCAAAAGACGCCGGGCCTGGCCGGGCCGGCGCGATGCCACGATACATCACCGAGTCTGGCTACGAGGAGGTCGAGCAGGTCCGCGCGCGGGTCGGGCGGAACCCCCCGAGCGCGGAAGGCCTGCACCTGGTCGAGCTGGCCACAGGCCGGATCCGGGCGCTGCCGCTCGACCCGCTGCCCGGCATCACGGACGACCCGCTCGCCGAACTCCGCAAGGCCGCCGGCCAGGATGCGCTCGACGGCCAGCGGCCCGTGCGCCTGCTCAAGACCCGCTGGAGCGACGATGGCGAGCGCGTCGCCGTAATGCTGCGCGCAATCGACAACAAGGACCGCTGGATCGCCCTCGTCGACCTGGACGAGGCCGCCCTGCTTCCGGCGCACCGGCTCACCGATCCTGCCTGGATCAATGATGCGCATGATTCGCGCGACAACGGCTGGGACCCCAACCTGTTCGGCTGGCTGCCGGACGGCCGCACGCTGTGGCTGTTGTCGGAGCACAGCGGCTATGCGCACCTGTACACGCTGGTCCCCGGCAAGCGGCCCCGGGCGCTCACCGAGGGGGCCTGGGAGGTCGCCAAGCCCGTCCTCTCGCCAGATGGCGCGACGTTCTACTTCATGTGCAACCGCGCCTGGCCGGGCGACCGGGAATTGTGCGCAAGGGACCTCGCGGGCGGCCAGGTGCGCGAGCTGACCGCGCTCGACGGCGTGGAAAGCTTCGCGCTGTCCGCCGACGGACGGCGCGTCGCGCTGCGCTACTCGGGCACCTATCTGCCGCCGCAGCTGGCGCTGCTGGACCTCGCCGACGGCGCGGTGCAAGCCATCACCGACACCCGGACGCCGGCCTATCGCGCCATCGACTGGCTGGCGCCCGAGTACGTGGCGGTGCCTTCCCGGCACGGCGCCGATGCCATCCCGGCCAAGCTGTACAAGCCCGCCGAACTCGAACCCGGCAAGCGCTACCCGATCGTGCTGTTCGTCCACGGCGCCGGTTACCTGCAGAACGTCCATGCGCGCTGGCCGCACTACTTCCGGGAACAGATGTTCCACAACCTGCTGGTCGCCAACGGCTACATCGTGCTCGACATGGATTACCGCGGTTCGGCCGGCTACGGGCGCGACTGGCGAACCGCCATTTACCGCCAGATGGGTCATCCGGAGCTCGAGGACTACCTGGACGGTCTCGAGTGGCTGGTCGAACACCACCAGGGCGATCGCGCCCGGGTCGGCATCTACGGCGGGAGCTACGGCGGGTTCATGGCTTTCATGGCGCTGTTCCGCGCGCCCGGAGTGTTTCACGCCGGCGCCGCATTACGGCCGGTCACGGACTGGACCAGCTACGCGCATGGCTATACGGCCAACATCCTGAACACGCCCGACATCGACCCCGAGGCCTACCAGAAGTCGTCACCAATCGAGTACGCCGAGGCCCTGGCAGGCCACTTGCTGATCAGCCACGGCATGCTCGACGACAACGTGTTCTACCAGGACAGCGTCCGCCTCGCGCAACGCCTGATCGAGCTGCGTAAAGATCACTGGGAACTCGCCAGCTATCCGCTGGAGCGGCACGCCTACGTGCGCCCGGAAAGCTGGTTCGACCAGTACCGGCGAGTCTTCAAACTGTTCGAGCGGGTGCTAAAGCCGGAGGAATAGGCTGGCCCCCCGACTTCGCACCCTGAAGTCCTGGTAGTCAGAACGCCGTGCGGATCGAGACGCCGCCGCCGAAGTCCGGCGAACTGTCGCTCAGCCCCGTGATCAGGTACACGCTACCCCGCCACCCCTGGCGGATCGACCAGCCGAAATAGCCCGTGGCTTCGAGCCGGTCGTCATTGTCCAGGAAAGACGCCTCGCGATATTCCATGAACAGGCCGAGCGACCGGGCGTTGCCGATGAACCACGTGCCGCCCAGCATTACGAGCAGCCCGTCATCCAGCTCGTAGTCGTCCGGATCGCCGCGGAATACGTAGCCGATCGATGCCACGGCCGTGAACTGCGGGAAGAAGCGCAACAGGTCGGCCTGGACCGTATAGTCCGTTTCCCCGCTGCCAAGCCCCTTGTCCTCGTCCGCGGTGCCGAGCTTGACTTTGCCGGTGAGATCGAGGGCAAGGTCGCCCTCCATGGCCGTCAGGACATCACGCACCGTCATGGCGGCAACGATATCGCCAAGGCCGCTCTCGGTGGTGCGCGGGCCGTCACCGATGATCGGCTGTCCGCCCGGGCCCTCGATGATCGTGCCCGACGGGGCGTCGACACTCAGGTACGGCACGGTGACCCGGAACGACACCCGGCCCACATCGACCCACGTGGTCAGGGGCACATACCACTCGTCCACGCTTTCATCGCCCCCGTACTCGCCGGACACGAACTCCGCACCGGCGGCAAAGCCCCATTTCGGGTCGGCATCCTGGGCGTTCGCCGGCGCCGGTGCCAGCGCGAGCACCAAAAGTGCACTCGCGCAGGCCACCACCGTCGGAGTCATGCCCGACTGCACAGTACTGCTGTACATGTGCGAACTCCTGTTCCGGTCACTCGACCGGCTCTTCCAGTGCTACGCCCTTCTCACGCGCACGAACCTGCATTTCCTCGCGGTGTCTCGCCTGGATCATCTGCCGTTCCTGCTCGCTGGCGGCGTTCTGCATCTGCGCCTGGTAGCGCGTCATCTCGCCCTCGGTCATCAGCTCCGAGCCATAGACCTCGTCCTGGTGAATGCGGTCCCTGTCACGATCCTGGTCCTGGTCCTGGTCCTTGAGCTGGTCCCGGTCCCGGGTCTGGTCCCGGTCACGATCCTGCTGGTCCATCATCAGGCGATCCGGATCGCTGATCCGTTCGCGGTCCTGGACCCTTTCCTGCTGACGTTCCTGGCTCGACTGTCCGGTGCGCTCCGCGCCCGGTCCCTGCCCCTCGCCTTTTTGTTGCGCGAAGACGCTCGTGGACCCGGCGACAAGCAGCCCGGCCAGCACAGCAACACCTAAGTTAATGATTTTCATGGCAGACCCTCCATCGGTCGCATCCGTACCCCCTCGCGTAAAGCATGCGTCCGGCAGGCCAAGGCATGAATAGGGTGAACACCCCAGCGCGCACCGGGGTTCAGGGTGCGCGTCCCGCTCTAGAGGTCGAATTCGATGATGTCGAAGCGGGTCGTATCTTCGTGGCGCGCACAGCGGCGAATCGCGTCGACAATGCTGCGGGAATCCCAGCCGACCACCTCTTCAGCGCGCGTCTTCAGCTCTACGTTGATGTTTTTCGGGCCGAAATGCTCGATCGCGACGATCGGGAGATCGAGCGCGCGAGCGGCCTCGATCGTAAACCGGGCCCAGTCATTGAAGTGTTCCCAGGTACCCGCCGGGCAGACGACGCACTCGGAATTCTTCAGCGCCTCGTTGATCAGGGTGCGCCGGGCCGCCACGCCATCCCCCTGCGGGGACTGGGCAGCCGGATCGGACAGCGCCCTGTAAAAGAAATTATCCGCGCTCTCGAGATATTCGAAGAGGCGCGCATAATCCTCATCCTGCTGCCAGCCATGCACGGCGTATAACCTGATCGGGTTACTCTCGGACATCCTGATCTCCTCCTGGCACCTGGTCCCGGATGTCCAAGTTTAACCGACCCGCGCAAAAGCTCACCCACCGGCAGCAGGATGCGCCGCGCTTGGATAGAATTCAGCCAATGCCACTCAACACGGATCGCCCCCGCCCGACGTGAAGTTCCTGCTTTACAACATCCGCTATGCCGCCGGCACGGGGGCCCGCTTCAATCTCCCCGTCCCCGGGGCCGGGTACCTGCGGGACAACAAGACCAACCTGTCCTCGATCACCGAGTTCATCAAGTCGCACGGGCCGGATGTGGTCGGGCTGGTCGAAGTGGACACCGGGTCCATCCGCACGCGCATGGTGAACCAGGCCGAGGCGATCGCGCGCCAGCTCGGTCACTACAGCACCTACCAGTGCAAGTACGGCGAGAACTCGTTCAACAATCGCCTGCCGATCATCCGCAAGCAGGCCAATGCCTTCCTGGCGGCGCCGCGCGTGCACGGCGAGCGCTTCCATTACTTCGATACTGGCATCAAGCGCCTCATCATCGAGCTGGAACTCGAGGACGTCTCCATTTTCCTGGTGCACCTGTCCCTCAAGTATCGCCATCGTCACTGGCAGCTGCGGCACCTGCACGATCTCGTGAAAGCGTCGAACAAGCCGGTGATCGTCGCCGGCGACTTCAACACCTTCTGGGGCGAGCACGAGATGTACCTGTTCATGCAGGCCGCCGGACTGCAGAGCGCGAACACCGACAGGCAGCCCTCCTACCCGAGCCATGCGCCGCGCAAGGAGCTGGATTTCATCCTCTACGGGCATGGCCTGCGGCCCACGGCCTTCGAGATTCCGCAGGTGCGCTACTCCGATCACCTGCCGC
This sequence comes from Gammaproteobacteria bacterium, assembly GCA_047921395.1. Lineage (GTDB taxonomy): Bacteria > Pseudomonadota > Gammaproteobacteria > Steroidobacterales > XN24 > XN24. The sequence continues at coordinate 5,662 of JBLRWH010000056.1, read as the reverse complement.
TGATCTGCGAGTTCGACCTCGGATAGCCCGGTCCGCGCAAGTCCCGGCGACGTGCCATTCCGTCCGGTCCACCCACGGTCCACCCACATTTGTTGCGGTTGACGCGCCCCGCGCCTACCATTAAACGGATGTTTCAAACGGCTGAACCAGTTTGACCAGTCTGCTGGATTCCACCAAGGATCGTATCCTGGCGGCGGCTGAAGAGCTGTTCGCCCGTACCGGCGTGGCGCGCACGTCGTTACGGGCGATCACGGCCCTGGCGCGCGTCAACCTCGCCGCCGTCAACTACCACTTCGGCTCCAAGGACGGGCTCGTCGAAGAAGTCTATCGGCGCCGCCTCGAGCCGCTGAACCGGGCGCGCGTGGCCAACCTGGACCGCCTGGAGGCACGGGCGCGTAATCCGTCGCTGGAGTCGATCCTCAAGGCGTTCATGACGCCCGTCGCCACCCTGGCCAGGGACCCGGCCCAGGGTGGTCCGACCGTCATGCGGCTCCTGGGCCAGACCCACGCGGAGGCCGAGGCGCCTTTCAAGGCCTGGTTTGCCGGCGAATATCGCCGCGTGCTGGAGCGTTACCATGCCGCGCTATGCAAGGCGCTACCCGCGCTGCCACCCGAAGAAGTTCGCTGGCGACTCCAGTTCCTGGTCGGCGCCCTGACCTACCCGGTGGCCGAACGCCAGCTGGTGGAGCTGGTGTCCGGCGAAGCCATCAACCCCGACGACGTCAACCGGGTCGTCGAGCGCCTGCTGCCCTTTGTCGCGGCAGGCTTCAGGGCCCCGTCCGCCATCACCCGGAAAAAGACGCGCGCCCATTCCAAGACAGTCCGTCGCGGCGCACGCGCCCGGCCCACCATACCCAGAAAAATCGAGGAATAACCTATGGCCAAGACACGCCAAGCGTCCTACGCGAGCCCCGCCTACGTGGTGGATGGCGCGCGGACGCCCTTTCTGAAAGCCCGCGGACGTCCGGGGCCGTTCAGTGCCTCGGACCTCGCCGTCGCGGCCGGGCGCGCCCTCCTGGCACGCCAGCCTGTTGCGCCGGACCAGCTCGACGAAGTGATTCTGGGCTGTGCCATGGCCAGCCCGGACGAGCCGAACATCGGCAGGATCGTCGCCCTGCGCCTGGGCTGTGGCAACAAGGTGCCCGGCTTCACGGTCATGCGGAACTGCGCCTCGGCGATGCAGGCCCTGGATTCAGCCGCGCGCAACATCTGGCTGGGCCGCGCCGATCTCGTACTGGCAGGCGGCACCGAGGCCATGAGCCGTGCGCCGGTGCTGTTCAACGACGACATGGTCAACTGGCTGGCGGACCTGGCGCGCGCCAAGGCGCCGCTCGACAAGGCGCTGCACATCTCGCGCCTCCGGCCGAAGCATTTCGCGCCGGTGATCGCGCTGATCAAGGGCCTCACCGACCCGGTCGTCGGCCTCAACATGGGCCAGACCTGCGAAATCATTTCGCAACGGTTCGGCATCAGCCGCAAGGAAATGGATCGTTTCGCCGCGCAAAGCCACCACCGGCTCGCGGCCGCCTTCGACGAAGGCCGCATGGACGAGGTGGTCGCGCTCTACGACCCCGCGGGGCGCGCCCACGAGGAAGATGACGGCATGCGCCGCGACAGCAGCGAGGAGAAGCTCGCCACGCTCAAGCCCTTCTTCGACCGGCGGGTCGGCCAGGTGACGGCAGGCAACAGCTCGCAGATCACTGATGGCGCCGCTGTCCTGCTGCTGGCCAGCGAGAACGCCGTGAAGAAGCACAAGCTCGAGGTGCTCGGCACGATCGAGGACTGCGAGTGGGCCGCGCTCGACCCGGCCGAGATGGGCCTCGGGCCGGCGCATGCCTCGGCCCCGCTGCTGCAGCGGCACGGCCTCGGCCTCGACGACGTCGATTACTGGGAGATCAACGAGGCCTTCGCCGGCCAGGTGCTGGCCTGTCTCGCGGCGCTCGACGACGCGGATTACTGTCGCGAGCACTTCGGCCTCGAAAAGGCCGTCGGGCGCATCGACGAGACGAAGCTCAACCTGGACGGGGGTGCCATCGCCATCGGGCACCCGGTCGGCGCGAGCGGCGCGCGGATCGTGCTGCATGCCCTGAACGTGCTGGCGCGCCAGGGCGGCGGCACGGCCGTCGCATCCCTTTGTATCGGCGGCGGCCAGGGCGGCGCGATGCTGCTCAAGGGCAAGCCGGAGTAACCCCATGAACAAGACTCTCAAACACTGGAAAATCCGCCGTGACGAAGACGGCATTGCCTGGCTCTGTTTCGACAAGGCCGACGCCTCGACCAACGTGCTGTCGCGCGACGTCATGGCGGAACTCAACGACCAGCTGGCGGCGCTCGAGAAGAAACTGCCCAAGGCGCTGGTCATTTATTCCGGCAAGAAGTCGGGCTTCGTGGCCGGCGCCGACATCAAGGAATTCACCGAGCTCCAGGATGCCGACCAGGCATACGAGATGGTGCGCTCGGGCCAGCAGGTGATGGATCGGCTCGAGGCGCTGAACTGCCCGACGATCGCGATGATCAACGGCTTCGCGCTCGGCGGCGGCCTCGAGCTGGCGCTGGCCTGTCGCTACCGCATCCTGAACGACGATCCGAAGACCGTGATCGGCCTCCCGGAAGTGAAACTCGGCATCCATCCGGGCTTTGGCGGTACCGTCAGGTCCGTGCAGCTCGCCGGGCCGCTCAAGGCCATGGATATGATGCTCACCGGCAAGAACCTGCGTCCCAGGCAGGCTCGTGCCATGGGTCTCGTGGACGAGATCGTGCCCGCCCGCCATCTCGAGCGGGCGGCGCGCATGATGGCGCTCAAGCCGCCCAAGCGGCGCACACTACCGTTGCAGGAACGGCTCATGAACGCCGGGCCCGCGCGCCCGGTGCTCGCCGGCATTCTCGAGAAGCAGGTGGCCAAGAAGGCCCGGCGCGATCACTACCCGGCGCCGTACGCCATCATCGACCTGTGGAAAAAGTACGGCGACAAGCCCGCCCTGATGATGGAGAAGGAGGCGCGCTCGATCGCTGAACTGTTTTGCAGTGACACCTCTCGCAATCTCGTGCGCGTGTTCCTGCTGCAGGACAAGCTCAAGGCGCTGGGTGGCAAGACGCAGCACGCGTTTCGCCACGTGCACGTGGTCGGTGCGGGCGTCATGGGCGGCGACATCGCCGCCTGGTGCGCGCTGCGCGGCCTGACCGTGACGCTGCAGGATCGGGAGCCGAAGTACATCGCCCCGGTCATCAAGCGCGCCCGCAAGCTCTACGAGAAGAAGCTGCGCGAACCGCGGCTCGTGCAGGCGGCGCTCGACCGGCTGATGCCGGATGTCGAGGGTCGCGGCGTCGCCAGCGCGGACGTGGTGATCGAGGCGATCTTCGAGGACGCCGACGCCAAGAAGGCGTTGTTCCGCTCGCTCGAGCCGCGCATGAAGCCCGACGCCGTGCTGGCCACCAACACCTCCAGCATCCGGCTGGAGGACCTGCAGGATGCACTCGAGAGGCCCGAGCGCCTCATCGGCCTGCACTTCTTCAACCCCGTCGCGATGATGCCGCTGGTCGAGATCATCCACACGCCGGACACGCCGCAGGCGGAGATCGACAAGGGCATTGCCTTCGCCCGCAAGATCGACAAGCTGCCCCTGCCGTGCCTGAGTTCGCCCGGCTTCGTCGTGAACCGGGTGCTGATGCCGTACATGATGGAGGCCCTGCTCGCGGGCGAAGATGGCGTGCCGATGGCACTGATCGACGATGCGGCCAAGCGTTTCGGCATGCCGATGGGGCCTGTAGAGCTGGCGGACACCGTCGGCCTGGACGTTGCCCTGCATGTCGCCAAGATTCTCGGCGCGGCGTACGGAATCCCGGTCCCGGATCGGCTCATCGAGATGGTCGAGAAGAAGCGTCTCGGTCGAAAGACCGGCCGCGGCTTCTACGACTGGAAGGACGGCAAGGCCATCAAGCCGCCCACCAAGGACGCCAAGGCGCCGCAGGACCTCGCCGATCGCCTGGTGCTGCCCATGGTCAACGAAGCCGTGGCGGTATGGCGTGATGGCGTCGTCACTGACCTCGACCTGCTTGATGCCGGCGTGATTTTCGGCACCGGGTTCGCGCCCTTCCGCGGCGGCCCGATCAATTTCGCGCGCGCGCGCGGCGTCGCTGACGTGGTGGATGCGCTGAAGCGGCTCGAGGACCGTTACGGAGAGCGCTTCGCGCCGGATCCGGGCTGGAAAGATATTGCGGCCTGATTGACCGGGCTCGAGGCAGCGCGGAGCCCTGTGCGTGGCATTCCGTGTGATATTCTTCGGGGCGGCGGCGTACACCCTGCGCCGCCGTCCGCCCTTGGCGGACGCGCCCGAGAGAAAATCCTGGAGCACGATTCCACGCCATGGCCGGTAAGTCGCTCGACATAGCACAGCTCAAGACATTCTCGCCCCTCGATGGCCTGAAGGCCGAAAACCTGCGAGCCCTCGCCGAGAAGACCGTGGTGCAGGAACTCCCGGGCGGGCGCTTCCTGTTTCGCAAGGGCGACACTGAGCGGCGCACGATTTACGTCATCTCGGGCGAGGTGGAGCTGCGCGACGGTGACCGGATGCTGGCCGTCATCGAGGGCGGCAGGCCTGATGCCCGCAGCCCCCTGTCGCCCGGCCTGCCGCGCAGGGTGAGCGCCCGGGCACGCAGCCGGGTCGAGTTCATCAGCGTGGATTCGGACCTGCTCGACGTCATGCTGACCTGGGACCAGACCGGTTCGTACGAGGTCGGTGAGCTGCGGGGGGGAAACCTTCCCGAGAGCGACGACTGGATGACCACCCTGCTCCAGACCAAGGCATTTCATCGCATCCCCGCGGCCAACATCCAGGCCATTTTCATGCGCATGAAGCAGGTCAACTTCAAGGCAGGCGACATCGTCATCAAGCAGGGCGACGAGGGAGATTTCTTCTACGTCATCACCAGCGGCCGCTGTGCCGTGACCCGGGAAACCCCGCTGAGCAAGGATGGCATCAAGCTCGCGGAACTCGGTCCCGGCGACACTTTCGGCGAGGAGGCACTGATCTCCCAGGCGAGGCGCAATGCCACCGTGGCAATGGCCACCGACGGCTCGCTGATGCGCCTGGGCCAGGATGACTTCAATACCCTGATGAACGAGCCGATGCTGCAGTGGATCGACTTCGACACGGCCTCCAGCCTGGTGGCCGGCGGCGCCCAGTGGCTCGACGTCCGGCTGCCCTCGGAGTTCGAGAGCTTTCACCAGGAAGGTGCGATCAACATCCCGCTGTATTTCATCCGCCTGAAGCTGAAGATGCTGGATCCGGACAAGAGCTACGTCGTGTGTTGTGATACGGGACGTCGCAGCAGCGCGGCGGCCTTCGTCCTGAGTGAACGGGGCTTCAACGCCTACGTCTTGCGGGGCGGACTGACGATGTCGGATGCGCAGGCCGAGCGCGGCACGCGCTCGACGCCGGAGGCCTGAAGCCGTCTACATCGTGTGCGTGGGTTTCTCTCCGCCGAGCGCGCCGGCGAGGTAAGTCTCGATGCGGCGCTGGGTGCTGCCGCGATCCTGTTCGCTGAACTGCACCCCGATGCCCGCCGTGCGCTTTCCCTGGGCCCCCTTGGGCGTGACCCAGATGACCTTGCCGGCCACCGGGATCTTCTCGTCCTCGCCCATCAGGTTGAGCAGCATGAAGAC
>JBLRWH010000055.1:0-17578 GCA_047921395.1 Gammaproteobacteria bacterium | reverse complement strand
GACCGGATCGTGTTCTTCGATAACGTGCGTCTCACCGACGGCACCTGAGCATTTAAACCAAATAATGAAAAGAGTGGTCGCTATGACGCATTCAAGCTTCTCAAATCTGTTCAGCAGGCTTCGCGGACTGCTGGTGTTTACGCTCGTCGTCTGCGGCGCCTTTGCGGGTGCGGCTCATGCGGCGGACGTCGTCACGACATACAAGGATGACAGCGGCTGGAGGCTGCAGGTCAACGGCGAGGACTACTACATCAAGGGCGTGGTGTGGGGCTACACGCCCAGAGGCGAGAACTACAGCTACAACCTTTGGGGCGAGTCCGACGAGTTCATCCGGAAGGTACTCGACTACGACTTCGGGTTGATGCGCAAGGCGGGCGTGAACACGATTCGCAGCTTCGCGATGATCCCGCCGAAGTGGGTCGCGTACATCTACCAGGAACACGGCATCATGACGGTGATCAATCCGCTCGTGGGCCGGTACGGGAGTGTCATCAGTGGCAGGTGGACGCCGAACACGGACTACTCGGACGAACTGACGCGTGCGACCCTGAAGGCCGACTCGCTTGCGGTGGTGGAGGCGTACAAGAACGTTCCGGGCGTGCTGATGTTCGCGTTCGGCAACGAGAACAACTACGGCCTCTCCTGGTCGAGCTTTGAGATCGAGAACCTGCCGGAGGGTGAACAGAATATGGCGAAGGCCAGGTACCTGTACTCGCTGTTCAACGAGATCATCAGTTCGGGCAAGAGAATCTCTCCCAATCGTCCCTTCACGATCGTCAATGGCGACATCCAGTACATCGACCTGATCGCGGAGCTCGTCCCTGAGCTGGACCTGCTGGGCAGCAACGTGTACCGGGGCAAGAGCTTCACCGACCTGTGGAGCCAGGTCGATGCGAAGCTCGATCTGCCGGTCGTGTTTTTCGAGTTCGGCAGCGATGCCTACAACGCCAGAGAGGGTCGGGAAGACCAGCTCGCGCAGGCCACCATCCTGAAGGAACAGTGGCAGGAGATGTACCACAAGTCCTGGGGCAACGACGAGGAAGGCAACGCAATCGGCGGCTTCGTGTTCGAGTGGCGCGACGAGTGGTGGAAGTACCTGCAGGAAGAGAACCTCGATATCCACGACACCAACGCCTCCTGGTCCAACCAGGCTTACATGTTCGACTGGCAGCCCGGCAAGAACAACATGAACGAGGAGTGGTTCGGCATCGCGGCGCTCGGCACCCCGAACCCGGATGGCGTCTACACGGCCCGCCCGAGGATGGCCTACGACGTCCTCACCGAAGTCTGGAGCATCGATCCCTACCAGTACAAGAAGGCGGCGATCAACCAGGCCTTCGGCGCCATCAACATGGACTACCTCGAGCTCAAGGGCGAGGTGCGCATGCTGAAGTCGGAGTCCGAGGAAAAAAGGAAGACGCTGAGCTTCACCGGTGGTGAGCTGCGGACCGAAATGGTCTACAAGGGAGAAGAGCAGGCAATCACTGAATTCGGCGAAAATGGTGCCGAGTTTTCCGATGGCCAGATGGTATTCCTCGATTTCGCCTTCGCGCCAACGGAAAAGATTGACGGCCAGTTCTCCGTGAACATCCTCGGTAACGTGGCGGATAAGGAGCCCCTGGAGATTCAGTACGGCCGCAGGGGCCTCCCGATCGAAGTCATCGCGAGCCCCGATGGCAACTTCCTCGTCGCCCCGGTCTCGACGGCGACCCTCGAGGATCGCGAGCGCGTCGAGATCTACGACTTCAGCGCCACCTACCGGGGCGAGATCGCCGACATCGAGGCGTTCTATCACACGCCCCGCTATCACTGGAAATACAAGGGCGATTTCTTCGGCCTGGTCCGCGAGACGACGGACATCGAAGGCATGGACATCTGGAACTCCAAAGCACCCAGCGGCGTCGAGATGATCGGCAAGGGGGCGCTCGAAGGCCTGACTCTGCTGGCCGGGCCGGAGGTCTACTGGGGCGCCAACCCGAAGGTCGTGGTCAAGTATGACTTCGACTTCGCCGGTGTCGAGTATACGTTCATTCATTCAGAGGACCTGGCGCGGCTCGGCGATTCGGCCACGGCCACGCAGGCCACCGAGCGCCAGAGCCGCCAGACGACGATCTACGCCGCCAAGAACCTCACGGACAGCATCAAGCTGGAGCTGGGCGGCATCATGTCGGCGACGGAGAAGGTCGACGACCCGTATGACCGCATCTCAGGTGACCGCATCATCCTCGACGAGATCGAGTTCAAGGACACGCTGGGCTTCAAGGCGAAGCTGAGCTTCGATTTCCTGAACACGCGCTCCTATGTCGCCGCCGATATCGCCGGTCTCGTGGCCGATGGCGGCGACGGGCTCAGGGAGTTCGGCACCCGGCTGCCCTATTCGAGCCTCGGCAACAAGAACGAGTACGAGGCCGGGATGATGATCAATTTCGGCAACTACATGCTGTTCCCGCGGATTCTCTACCGCGAGAACCTGGTCGATGCGAACCCGAACATTGCGGCGGACATCGGCGGGGGTGGGATCCTGTTCCCGGGCCTGTCGCCGCGCAATCGCGACGACGACCCGTTCGCCGTGCTCGGCAACCGGGAGGCCAAGGCCGCGGAGCTCATGCTGACCTACGATCCCACGCCCGAGACACCGTTCTACGCATGGGATAACGACATGCGGGAAAACGCGGGCTTCGCTTACAACATCGGCATCAACTACGTCGATTACCCGACGTTTACCGATGCCTACCTGTTCTTCTTCAACGAGGGTGGCAGGAACGCGCCGTTCGGCGAGGGGCTTCCGGCGGAAGAGATCTGGACCGTCGCCAGCCGCATGGTGTTCAACCCGAATATCCGTGCACGGTATATCGCCGAGATCCTGGTCGGCTCGGACCAGTCGACCGGTAACCCGGCGGGTGGCACGCGCGACTTCTACGAACTGACCGGGACGATGGTCCTGGGCAACCGGCACATTCTCAAGGGCTACTTCAAGAAAGATTCCTGGGGTCCGTACGACTTCCATAGGCAGTTCAACGTGACATTCCCCGAGCAGTACATGCTCGACTACTCTTACCTGCTGGACCAGCGGGGCAAGTGGTCCGGCCTGCTGCGCTCTAGCCAGATCGGTATCCGTGGGCTCTATCGCTCGCTGGATGAAAACTCACCCGGGGACGAGTTCCAGGACGGTGACAACGATCACCTGTGGCAGACCGTCTTTTACGTCAATTTCCGATTCTAGTGACCGGGCATGCATTACGAAGGAATGAAGATCATGAGTAAGCAATATTCGCATGGTGCTCGCACGGCCCGGCCAGCCATGTCGTTCACGGTACTGCTCGGGCTGTGTTTCCTGGCCCTCGGCGGCTGTGACGGGCGCAGCAACAGCGATGGCGTAGTCATCAACCAGATTGTCTTGCCGACCGATACGCTGCTGAACCTGGGCTGCGCGGAGGTCGGGATCAACGACGAGATCTGCGTCCTGCAGGACCCGGAGAACCCGTTCGCTTTCGTGCCCATTCCGGAATTCGACGTCAACAACCCCGACGCGGAGACGAAGTTCGACCTGGCGGCAAGAATCCCGGCCGGGCCGACCGGCGCGAAGGCGCGCTTCTACCTGTGGGCAACCGCGCTTGCCAGGCGGCCGTCCGGTGAGAACCAGTGGCTGACGGCGCGAGCCCTGCACGAGTTGTTCGACGCGAACCAGGATCCGCTCATCCAGGCACAGGCACTGAAAGCCTATCGGTCCGTGCTCGACAACTTTTTCGGCTCGGTCACGTTTTTTGAGTGTTGCGGTGGCATCGCCTTCCCGGCCACGCTGAACGAGCGCGTGGCGGACGACCTTTACCGTACCCAGGCGACCGGCTTCAGACGGCTGGTCCCCGGTGATCCGCTCAACGTGTTGTCGCTGCTCGGCAAATGGGGTTACACCTATCGGCCCGCGACTCCGCCGGACTTCAACGATGGCCTGGTATTCGTAAACCGGGGCTGATTTGCCTGCAGGACCGGCTCGCGCCGTGCTTCAGGCGGGCGCGGGTCCGGTTGATTCGCGCACCTGGATCTTGCCGGGGACGATCTCCACCTCATGTCCCGGGCTTTCGTTGCGCGCATTGTCGATGAGCGCCAGCGCCGCGCGTTCGGCCATGGCCGCGAGGGGCTGGCGAATCGTGGTCAGGGTCGGGTGAATCTGCCGGGCGAGCGAAATGTCATCGCAGCCGGCGACCGAAAGTCTGCCGGGAATCTCGATACCGAGCTTGGCGGCCACCTTCATGACGCCAGCCGCCATGTCATCGTTGGCTGCGAAGATAGCGGTCGGCGGATGCCGCGACTGGAGCAACTGCAGCGCGCATGCCTCGCCTGAGGCGATCGAGTTGTCACCCTGCGTGACGAGCTGCTCGGAAAACCCCAGACCGCTGTCACGCAGCCCGTCGCGGTAGCCCAGGTAGCGGTTGCCCACGGCCTTGTGTTGCGGGTGACCCTTGATGAACGCGATTCTCCTGTGGCCGAGCGAGGCGAGATAGCGCGTCATCTCGGCGCAGACCTCTCGATCGTTCGTGACCACGCACAGGTGCCTGTCGTCCAGCCGGCCCGGCGAGAGGCGCACGAGCGGCGTGCCGCTGGCCTCGATCGCCCTGACGATCTTCGGCATGTTGGACAGGGGTGCTGCCAGGACGATGCCCGTGGGCCGGATCTGTTCGAGCAGCGCCTCGAGCTCCTTCACGACGTCCTTGCTGCTGTAGCGGCACGGATGGATCAGTAGTTCGTGGTTGGTGGCCTTGCATGCGCGCAGAGTGCCCTGCTGCAGCCGGATCACGTAGCCCGAGCTCGGCACCTCGTAGGCGCTTGGATCGTCATAGATCAGGCCGATCAGATGCGAGCGATGGCTGGCCAGGTTACGGGCGAACTGGTTAGGCCGGTACTGGAGTTCGGCGATGGCCTGTTCGACGAGGGCCCGCGTCGACTCCCGTACGTTCGGCTCGTGATTGACTACCCTCGACACCGTCTTGGGCGAGACACCCGCGAGCCTGGCAACATCGTCGATCGTGGCTTTGGCCATGGCCGGTTATCCTCTCCTGATGCTCACCGAGTATATACGTCCTGCATCACGAGCTTCGGTTTTCTGTCGACGGTGAACAGGCCCCAGTGCTTTTCGGGCTCCAATGGGTCGGGGGAGCCCTTCCATGGCTCGTCGAAGGCTTCGAAGACAAAGGTCATGATCTTCTCCGCCGTGGTCCACGCCATCAGTTCGTGGTAGTAGTGCCGCTGCAGTTCCTCGGACGCGTTCCAGGGATCAATGCCGCGGCCGTTGGATGCCGTGGTCCAGCCGGCCTCGGTGATGACGACAGGCTTGTCCGGATAGTGGTCGACCACCGACTGGTAGTTTTGCTTCGTGTAGGCGAGCGCATCGTCCATGGTGCGGTATTCCCACGCGGGATAGGTGTGCACCGAGATGAAATCGAGCTCCGCGGCCAGCGGCTCCAGCTTGTAGGTCCAGGGCACGTAGTTCTCGCAGAAAGTTAAGGGCTGGCGGATCCTCGCCTTGAGCGTGCGCACGTGGGCGACGAGCCGGGCGACGGGCACCATGTGGTCGGTCCACTCGACGCTTGCCTCGTTGCCGACCGACACTGAGAACACAATGTCCTGGTACCGATTTGAGAGCGCGATGGCGCGCTGGATTTCTGCGCTGTTGCGCCTGCAGTTGGCCGCCAGCGTCTCGTCGCTGAATTCGGCGCCCCAGGGGCAATGCGGGTTGCTCATTTCCGCGGCCATGTCCAGGCCCAGCATCAGCTTGAAGGGCAGCTGCTCGCGGCGGATCACCTCGAGGACCGTTTCGGCGTGCGGGCCGCAGTCGTACACGCGAAGGAACTGCCAGTGCTGCGCGAGAATCAGCAGGTCTTCATGGATCTCGCGGTAGGAAGGGTACACGCCCTCGCCGGGGCTCTGGCCGTGCCGATAGCCGGAATAACAGATCGCGTTGCCGTGCTCGAGTTTCATGGCGCTCAAAAGTACTTTGGCTTGCCGTCCTTGTCCCACAGGCCCCAGTAGGCCCCGACGTCGCCTTCCGCCGCCACCTTCCAGGCCTCGTCGAACGACGAGAAATAGAAGATCTCGATGCCGTCTTCTTCGGCCCACTGGAACGTGTCGACGAAGTACTTGATGGCGTTCCTGAGCGACGGCACGGCGCCGCCCGTGGCGGTGCCGATGTTCGGCCAGCCGGTTTCACTGATGATCACCCGCTTGCCGCCGGCGATGTTGACCACGCGCCGGTACATGTCCTTCATGTAGAGGAGGGCGTATTCCGCGGGACAGCCTTCCCAGAACGGATAGCAGTTCGCCAGCAGGACGTCGCAGGCCGCCGTCACGCGGGGGTGATCCACGAACTTGAAATAGGCATCCACGTACCCGACCGGGACGTCCGGCACGGCCTGCTTCACGCGGTGGATGTACTCGAGCAGCTCGTCTTCGGACAGCTCGCCGCGGAGCAGCACCTCGTTGCCCACGGCGAGGATGTCCGCGTGCCCGGCGCTTGCCACCTCGATAGCGTTGGCCAGCTCCGTCTCGTTCTTTTCCAGGTCCTCGTCGAGCCAGACGCCAACCATCGTCTGCAGGCCGTTCTCCCTGGCAATCCGCGGCGTGAGCTCGTTGCCTTCCTTGCACGAGAAGGTCCGGACCCAGTGAACCCAGGGCTGGATGATGGCCAGGCGGTCGCGAATCTGCGCCTCCTGCAACTCGGTGCCCGGGCCCTGTCCCTCGAGATAGGGGCTGAAGGAGAGGCCGTGGATCTTGCCTTCCAGGATCTGCCTGAGCATGGCCCGCAGCTCGTCCAGCGACAGTGCGGAGACATCCAGCCCGGCCAACGAGGTCTTTCTCTGGTAGTGGTTCGACATGGGACGTCCTCAGTGCGCCTGCGCGGCGAACAGTGTATCGGTACGGAATGTGAGTTCGAGCCGGCGGATTCTGCCGCTGCGCCGGAACAGCTCGGCGCTTTCTTCGGCCGGCAGCGAGAGCTCCGCCAGGTGCCGGGTGCTGTCGTCATCGCGGAATACCACCAGCGAGGGCGGCGCTTTGTCGTCCAGCCGGTAGACGACCGGCACCTGGCACCAGGTATAAGCCAGTGCACCGGGCGGCACCTCCAGGTGTTGCCAGTGACCGTCGATATCCAGATAGCGGAACACGCGGGCGGTTGCGACGAATTCCCGCGGCCGCAGCAGCGCAGGCTCGAACCGCACGGCGCCATGCTCGACGCGCACGCCGAGCTCGCCCAAGCGGCTGATGATCTCTTCCTTGACCTGCCCGGTCATGCCGGGCTGGCGCGCGCCCGCATGCCCCGGCGTGTGCGAGTAGGGGTCGGTCGGAAAAGCACCAAACTCGGCGGGTGTCTTGTTGAAGCCGATGCCTTCGCGGACGCGGTAATAGAGTTCTCCGAGGCGCTGGCGCGTGGCTGCATCGGCGCCGTGCTCGAGGGCGGCGAAGAAGTTCTCCTGCACGGCCAGCAGCAGCTTGGCCACCATGTGCCAGTAAATGGAGCCCAGGCCCTCGAAGCCGAACATGGTGCCCGACCGGCCGGTAAAGGCCTTGTGCTGGAATACCGACTCGTAGATCGCCGCGAGCGCCGGGCGCGCGGCCTCGACCTCGTCGCCGTAGTCGGCAACGAGCAGGTCGAGCTCGGCATGCAGGTCGCCGACGTTCCTGAATTCGGCGCTGAAGCGATGGCAGCCCTCTGCATCGCGCACGATGATGCGCTCATCGCCGGCCGCAAGCATGCGCGCGATGAGCGGCACGGTGGCGACCTGCGCGGCGCTGATCCGGTTCTTCTCCAGGAACGCAGGAAGCTTGCGGTCCGGGTAGAGCATGAAGCTGTGCTGGTCGGGGCGGTAGACTTCGCTCTCGAAGAGGGCCTCCAGCACAGAGACCGCCTCCGCAGGGGCAACGGCGCCGGAACTCAGCGCGGCCACCTGGCCCTCGAGCATGGGGTACAGCGCCTGGACCTCGACCGCGTTCTCGCGCAGGTCCATCAGGTTGTAGGCGTGGAACAGCCCGTCGTCCCTGCGGTTGGTGGCGATGCTGTGATCGATCGCGGCGATGGCGTCCTCGAGCATGCGCCGGATGCCGCTCGCCTCGTGGTCGACGGTTCCCGAGAACCCTTCGCGCCGATAGACCGCCTCGCGATAGCGGCTCGCGGCCTGGCCCAGTTCCACCAGGACCTGGTAGCGAATCGCGGCGTCGACCCGCCCCGGCCCCAGCTGTGCGCGGAGCCGGCTGAGCGCGGCGGCCGTCTCGACGAGCCACTGGTTGACCTCGATGGACAATGCGAAGCACTGGTCTTCGGCCGCCAGCAGTCCTGACAGGAAATGCACGTAACGCCGCATGTAACAGAGCGTGACCATCGACAGGCCGTCGCCGACCAGGGCATTGTTGGCGTCGTTCCATTCCGGCCGCTGGGTGTTGAGCCAGATGCCGCCGTCCACCACCAGGTTGCCGAGCTTGCACAGCAGCGGCACCAGCAACTTCTCGAGCAGGTTGACCTGGCACACCTGGTCGTCCGGCCCGAGCACCAGCTTGCCGTCGGCGCCCATGCTGGCCACGCGGTGCTCGATGCGCTCGGCGAGCGCCTCGTCGTAGGTCACCGTGCTCTTGGGATTTTCCAGCAGGGCCTCGAAGGGCTTGATGCGGTACGGGACATTGGCATAGCAGAACACCGGCGCGCGCAGCAGGCTTTGCAGCCGCGCCGGATAGAAATGATGCGAGATCTCCAGCAATTTCTGCAGGTAGATGATCTGGTGGTCGCCCCAGTAGCCGATGTAGCTCCACGGGTTGTCCGGTTCCTCGACCTCCCAGTCGATGCCTTCCTTGGTGATGCGATAGGGGTTGTAACCGTCCATCGTCGAGGCGTTGACGAACTTGGCGATCATGTTACCGATGAACCCGGGGTAGCTCAGGGCGAGCGCCTCCCAGTTCTGGAAGATGTCGCGCCAGTTGCCCTCGTAGGACAGCAGGTCGTTGCCGTACTCGTCCTTGAGCCGGATCGCAAACTGGTTCCACGGCCGGCTGGGATCCCCGTGGCGGCGGCCGAAGGTGATCGGCAGGTATTCGCCCGCCAGGCGCAGCAGCTGCTTGTCTCCGCGCGCCTCGACGCCCGCGAGAAGTTCGTCGAAGCCGAGTTTCGCGGGTAGCGTATCCAGCAGATCCCGGTTGCGCTCGAAAATCTCCCGGTTGAAATGCCGGATCGTGCGGGAGAAATCACGCGAGAGCACCGTGTATTGCTCGAAGAATATGCCGCCCCGGAGGACGTTGAACAGCACGTTCGCGTAATGGTGGACCGAGACGTTCTCCTCGGCGGTGGCCTGGAAACCGTCGGCGCTGGCCAGGATACGCGCCAGCTTGTCGGAGCCTTCGTCGACGGAGCGGGAGATCGCTTCGCTCAAGCGGACCGGGTCGTCGAGTTCGAGGCGCAGCGCGACCACGTCTTTCTGGGTCTGCTCGGTGTTCGCGACGATCTGCCAGCGCTGCGATCCACGTGGCTCCAATTCGAGCGTCGTGCTGACGAGGTAGGCGCCGCGGATGCCGCGCTTGTGCCGCTCCTGGCGTGGGGCCCGGCCCAGGCGGAAGTCTCCGATCTGCCCGGACGAGATCAAGACGGCCTTCTTTGCGAGCCCGAGGCAGAACACTGTCGTGGCCTTCAATGATTCGCTCGGCTCGGCGCGGTCCGTGATCGCGGAGTACAGCGTCATCAGCGCGAGGCCGGTGGCCTCGTCGAGCTCGGTCCACTTGTAGGCATCGACCAGGTTGCTGACGTTGGTCTGGGTGAACAGGGGCGTGTCGGCCGGGAGGATATTTTGCAGGCCGTCGAGGAGGTCAACCCGCAGCTCATGGTCGCCGAGGTTCTCCAGTTCGCACTGCCGCACGAAACCGTACCGGCGGCTCGTCATCCAGGTGTAGCGGAAGGCCAGCTTGAGATCGTGATTGATCTCCTCGAAACAGAGCTTGCTGCCGAGGGTGTTCTTGTAAAGATTCCGGGTGATGCCGAACCGCCCGACCTGCTCGCGGTTGAATGGCTCCCAGAGCTCGAAGCCCGCGCCCCGATCGACCCGTAGCAATGTGCGGCTGCCGGTGTGGTTCGTGCTCGCGTGGATCTTGTCGACGGTGATGTAAGGAAACAGGGCGCTGCGCGGGGAGACGCGCCCCGCGGTCAGGCCCCCCGTGGATGACGCGAACAGCCAGTGATCGTCATTCGACACGACGCTGATGAAGAACGGCGGGATCTGGTCAACATTGCGAATCGCGTAATAGCGTTCGCCGGCGAGGTCGACGAATTCGCCATGCACCCGGAGGGGGTCGTCTCCGCGGCTACCCAGGGGAATGATTGCGTCCATGACATCCTCGCAGTCATCATCTTGTCGATCGGCACCGGCCACGGGATGAGCGGTCTCCGCGGCACAGTTCGAGTCTTGTTATTGCTGCAGTATTCTAGACAAGTTTGACAGCGCTGTCATCACATTCTATACCTTGCATGTGGTTGGCAGCGGTTCCAGCCAGATTGCTGCGGTCGGGAAGGGCTGTCGACTTTCACCCGCATGGCGAGTCCGCAGCATTGCAGCCCGGCAGCACGAGGATCAGATGATAATGAAGATTTCACCCAGTCATTTCCCGGTCGCGTCTGCCATGCTGCTGGTGTCCATGGGGCCGGGCCAGGCGGACGCCATGGAGGCAGGCTGGGCGGTGAACGTCGGCGGGCCGGCGTACCGGGCGACGGACGGCACGATGTACGAGGCGGAGTCGTCGGTGACCGGCGGGACGCCGGGCAGGCTCGAGACCGTCAAGGGTTCCCAGGACCCGTTCCTCTACCAGACGTTCCGCGAGGGCGACGTGGCGATCGCGCGCCGCATGCCGAATGGCGTCTATGACATCACGTTCCATTTTGCCGAACACGAGCCGTTCGGCGGGGGCGAACGCGTCTTCGATGCGCTCGTGGAGGGGCAGCCAGTCATCCGGGCGCTGGACGTGATGAGCTCCCGCGACGGCAAGATCGAGTCGGCGCTCAGCGTGACCATCCCGGGCATTGAACTCACCGACGGCGAATTGAACGTCGGTTTCAGTGCCGTGGTCGGTCAGCCGGTGCTCAGCGCACTGGTGGTCCGTCCCGGGAATGGGGGCCGGCCGGTGGGGGAACTGGTCTGGAGCGATGAATTCGACACGGACGGGGCGCTCGACGCCGGCAAGTGGAAGATCGACGAATGGCCCGCACGGGTGGTGAACGACGAGGACCAGGCCTACACGGCGCGTGCGAAGAACCTGCGGGTCGAGAACGGCCACCTGGTCATCGAGGCGCACAAGGAAGATTACGCCAATGCGGCGTATACCTCGGGCCGGATCCACAGCCAGGGCAAGGGCGATTTCCTGTACGGGCGATTCGAGGCGCGCGCCATGCTGCCACGCGGCAGGGGCACGTGGGCGGCCATCTGGATGCTGCCGACGGATCCGTTCCGCTATGCCACGACGTGCGAGGCAGGCGACACCTGGCAGGGCAGCGAGACCTGCGATGCGTGGCCCAACTCCGGCGAGATCGACATCCTGGAGCACGTCGGCTACGAGATGGGCCACGTGCACGGCACGGTGCACAACCGCGCCTACTACTGGATCAACTGGGAGCAGCGCAAGGGCAGGATCCTGCTCGACGCGCCGGATCAGGACTGGCACGTTTACGCGGTCGAGTGGTCGCCGGAGAAAGTCGAGATGTTCGTGGACGACACCCTGTACTTCACGTACGTCAACGAGAACGACGGCTGGGAGTCCTGGCCGTACGACCACCCGTTCCACCTGGTGCTGAACCTCGCCGTCGGCGGGATGTGGGGCCGGGCGGGCGGCGGGATCGACGACACGATCTTCCCGCAGCGGATGCTGGTCGATTACGTGCGCGTTTACCGGCTGGCGACGGACGACTGAGTCAGCCTGCGGCATCCCGCAGGCGGGTGCACTCCGCGGCGAGCGCCTCGATCCGCGCCCAGTCGCGCGCGCGCAGCGCCTCGGCCGGGACCATCCATGAGCCCCCGACCGTGATCACGTTGCCCAGCGCCAGGTAGCCGGCGGCGCTGTCGGCCGCGATCCCCCCGGTCGGGCAGAACTTCGCCTGCGGAAACGGCCCCGCGAAGGCCTTCATGGCATCGACGCCCCCGGCGGCCCGAGCCGGGAAAAACTTGAAGCGCCGGTGGCCGTGCGCCAGGCCGCGCATAAGTTCGGTGGCCGTCGCGACGGCGGGGATAAAAGGAATCGGCGCCGTAATGGCGGCGGCATACAGTGCGTCGCTGGCCCCTGGCGAGATCGCGAACACGGCGCCGGCCTCGGTCACCGCCTCCAGGTCGCCGGGCACGAGTATCGTGCCGGCGCCGACGATTGCTTCGGACACCTCGGCACGCATGGCGGCGATCGCATCGAGCGCGACGTCGCTGCGCAGCGTCACCTCGAGCACCGGCAAGCCGCCCGCCACCAGGGCGCGGGCCAGCGGCACGGCATCCTCGAGGCGCTCGATGCTCAGCACCGGCAGCACCGGGGCCCGGCGCAGAATGGCATCGACGGCGGCGGCGCGGCCGTCGGGGGTCCACTGGGTCATGGCGAGTCCTGGGTTGGTGAAACAGGGCGGGTCGATGAGTCGGCGCGCAGCGCCAGGGCGGCGCCAAGCAGGCCGGGCGCCGGGTGCGTGATCACCCGCACCGAGACCGATTCGAGATAGGCGGCGAAGCGGCCCTTGTCGAGGAAGCGCTCGCGGAACGCACTGGCGCGCAGGAAGGGAATGAAGCGCGGCACGATCCCTCCGGCGATCATCACGGTCCGGGCGCCGTGCATCAGGGCGGTGTCGCCAGCTACGCTGCCGAGGATGGCGCAGAATCGCGCCAGCGCGCGCCGCGAGGAGACGTCGTGGCCTTCCAGCGCGGCGGCGACGATGTCGGCCGGATCGCGCAGGCTGGCGTCGGGGGTGTCCAGCTTGCCGGGCTTGCGCTGCGCGAGGGCCGCATCGATCTGCGCGAGCCCGCTGCCTGACAGCACGCGCTCGTTCGACACCCGGCCGTGCCGGGCGATGAGCCAGTCGGCGATCTCGCGCTCCTCGGTGCCGTGGGGGGCGAAGCCGACGTGGCCGCCCTCGGTTTCCACGACGCGCCAGCCGATGCGATCGTCGCCAACCAGCAGGGCCACGCCCAGCCCCGTGCCGGGGCCCAGCACGCTGATGGGTCCTTCCCGGCGCAGGCTGGCGGGACCGTAAATCGGCACGCTGTCGGCCTCGGACAGGGTCGGCACGGTCCACGCGGCGGCGCCGAAGTCGTTGAGCACCAGCAGCCGCTCGAGGCGGAGCGCTTCGCGCAGCTCGCCGCGGCTGAATGACCAGGCGCGGTTCGTCAGCCGGACCGCGTCGTCCCGCACCGGACAGGCCACGGCGAGCGCCGCCGTGCGGGGCGCCTTTTCGAGCTGCGAAAGGTAATGCTCGGCGACGTGCTGGAGGCTCGCAAATCCGGCCGCCGGCAGCGATTCAGCGTGGTGCAGGGTGGGCAAAGGCCCGTCCAGGTCGGCCAGCGCGAAGCGGGCGTTGGTGCCCCCGATGTCGGCGACCAGGGCGAACACGTCAACCGTCGCCGAACAGGGCGCAGGCGCCTTGTTCGGCGGTGCCGGCATTGCTGCGCAGCACGCCGAACAGTTCGCGTCCGAAGCCGATGCGGTGCCCGTCCAGCTCGAGCGGCGCGGCCGTCCGGGCCGCGAGCGTGCCGGCGTCCAGCCCGACGCTCAGCTCGCCGCACTCTGCGTCGATGACGACCGGGTCGCCGTCGAGCAGGCGACCGATGGCACCGTCGTCGGCGGCCTCGGGCACCACGTGGATGGCCGCCAGCACCGTGCCCGACGCGCCCGACATGCGGCCGTCGG
This sequence comes from Gammaproteobacteria bacterium, assembly GCA_047921395.1. Classification (GTDB taxonomy): domain Bacteria; phylum Pseudomonadota; class Gammaproteobacteria; order Steroidobacterales; family XN24; genus XN24. The sequence goes on along the minus strand of JBLRWH010000055.1, from coordinate 3,688 downwards.
TGAGCAGGGCCACGCGCTGGCCGCGGTCCTGGAGCAGGGATAGCGTGGGCGTGAGCTTGTGCAGCTCGGGCATGCCGTTGGCGCGCGGCCCCTGGCCGCGAATGACGGCGACGAAATCGCCGGTCAATGCGCCGGCCTTGAAAGCCTCGAGGAGCGCGTCTTGCGAGTCGAACACGCGCGCCGGGGCGCGGATCGCCTGGTGCTCGGGCGCCACGGCGGAGACCTTGACCACGGCGCGGCCGAGGTTGCCCTGCAGCAGGCGCATGCCGCCCTCCGGCGCGAACGGCGCTGACACCGGGCGCAACACTTCGCTGTCGAGCGAGGATCGCGGCGAATCACGCCATTCCAGCCGGTGTCCGTCCAGCCAGGGTTCGCGCGCCTGGTGGTACAGGTCGCCACCGTGCACGCAGCGGATGTCCGGGTGCAGCCGCCCTGCGTCGAGCAGCTCGCGGACCAGGAAACCCATCCCGCCGGCGGCGTGGAAATGATTCACATCGGCGCTGCCGTTGGGATAGATGCGCGTGAGCAGCGGCGTCACCCGGGAGATCTCGTCGAGATCGCTCCAGTCGATGAGGACGCCGGCCGCCCGGGCGATCGCCACCAGGTGGATGGCGTGGTTGGTCGAGCCGCCGGTCGCCGCGAGCCCGACCATGCCGTTGACGATGGCCTTCTCGTCGATGGTGTGGCCGATCGGCGTGTAGTGCTCGCCGAGCGCGGTGATCGCGCAGGCGCGCTCGGCGGCGGCCGCGGTCAGCGCATCGCGCAGCGGCGTGTTCGGGTTGACGAAGGCGGTGCCCGGCATGTGCAGGCCCATCACTTCCATCAGCATCTGGTTGGAGTTGGCGGTGCCATAGAACGTGCAGGTGCCAGGGCCGTGGTAGGACTGCGACTCGGCGTCCAGCAGCGCTTCGCGGCTCGCCTTGCCCTCGGCGTAGAGCTTGCGAATCCGGGCCTTCTCCCGATTCGGGATCCCCGACGGCATCGGCCCGGCGGGGATCAGTATCACGGGCAGGTGGCCGAAGCTCAGTGCGCCGATCAGCAGGCCGGGCACGATCTTGTCGCACACCCCGAGCATCACGGCGGCATCGAACATGTCGTGGGACAGGGAGATCGCGGTGGCCAGCGCGATGGTGTCGCGCGAGAACAGCGACAGCTCCATGCCCGGCTGGCCCTGGGTTACGCCGTCGCACATCGCGGGGACGCCGCCCGCGACCTGCGCCGTGCAGCCGGCGCTGCGCGCGGCGAGCTTGATCAGCGCGGGATAGCGCTCCAGGGGCTGGTGGGCCGAGAGCATGTCGTTGAAGGCGGTGACGATGCCGAGGTTGGGCCGGCGCAGGCCACGCAACGTCGGCTTGTCTTCGCCCGAGGCGGCGAAGCCGTGGGCCAGGTTGCCGCAGCTGATGGTGCCGCGCGCCGGGCCCTTGCCGCAGGCTGCATCGATGTGCGCCAGGTAAGCCGCGCGCGAATCTCGGCTGCGCTCTGCAATGCGCGCGGTGACGGCCTCGATGATCGGATGGATAGACATTATGGACTCCAGTGGATTTCGACCTGCGCCGCGGGATCGTGCAACAGCGCGGATATGGGCAGGTTAATCGGATCGGGCCGCGCCTGGGCGCGGTCGAGCACGGCGCGCTTGCTGGCGCCGGTCGCGGCCAGCATCAGGCGCCGCGTGCGCAGCAGTCGCGCTGTGCTGAGCGAAATGCGCGCGTAAGGGGCTTCCGGAGGCAACGGCTCCGGATGGACGACCAGAGCGTCATCAGGGCCATGCGAGTCCAGCCCTGCCGCGAGGCCGGCGGCGCCCGGAAATAGCGAGGCGAAATGGCCGTCGGCGCCCATCCCCAGCAGGACCGCGTCAAACGGGTCTGCGAGATCCGCCAACATCTCGTCGGCCCGCTCCGTGTCGGCGATGGGTCCGGCCACCTGTGGCACCAGCGGCATGACCTTCACCCCAGCAGCGGCCGCGAATGCCGCGCGCATCTCGCGCGCGTTGCAGGCCGGATGATTCGGGTCGACCCAGCGCTCGTCCGTGGGCAGCAGCAGCACCCCGGACCAGTCGAGCGAGGCCTCGGCGAGGCGTCGATAGATGGGGAAGGGCGTGCGCCCGCCGGCCAGGGCAAGCACCGCGCGACCGCGCCCGGCCAGCCCGGCGCGAATTGCGGCTTCCAGCGTCCCGGCGAGCGATTCGGCCAGGGCGTCGGCGTCGCGATGGAGGATCTCGGTCCAGCTCATGGTCGACGCTACTCGCGCCAGCTGTGGCCGTAGCGCTCCGTCAGCGTGACCGCGCTGCTCGGGCCCCAGGTGCCGGCCGGATAGGTCTTCGGGCCGTGCTCGCTCTCGCGCCAGCCCGACAGGATGTCATCGACCCATTGCCACGCCGTCTCGACCTCGTCGCGACGCACGAACAGTGTGCCGTCGCCCTCGATGGCGTCCATGTAGAGGCGTTCGTAGGCGCTGCGCCGGCGTACGTCCTCGAAGGCGTCGTTGAGGTCGAGATCGAGCGCCACCTGCGCCAGCTTGAGACCGCCGCGGTCGAGCCCCGGCGCCTTGTTCATCAGGTGCAGCGAGATGTGTTCCTCGGGCTGCAGGTGGATCACCAGCGCGTTGGGCTGGGCTTGCGCCCCGCCGTTCGCGAAGATCGAGTGGGGCACGGCCCGGAACTGGAGGCAGATCTCGCTGCAGCGGCGCGGCATGCGCTTCCCCGTGCGGAGATAGAACGGGACGCCCGACCAGCGCCAGTTGTCGATATGCGCACGCAGGGCGACGAAGGTCTCGGTGCGGCTGGCCTTGCCGAGCTCATCGGAATAGCCGGGTACCGCCACGCTGTCCACGGCGCCGGCGCTGTACTGGCCGGAGACGCTGTGGGTGGCGATGTCCGCGCCGCGGATCGGCCGGAGCGAGCGCAGCACCTTGATCTTTTCGTTGCGCACCGCGCTCGGGTCGAACTGGGAGGGAGGCTCCATCGCCGTCAGGCAGACGAGCTGCAGCAGGTGGTTCTGCACCATGTCGCGCATGGCCCCCGACTCGTCGTAGTAGCCGGCGCGGCCCTCGACGCCGACGGTTTCCGCGACGGTGATCTGCACCTGCTCGATGTGCCGCGCATTCCAGAGCGGCTCGAACAGCGCATTACCGAAGCGCAGCGCCAGCAGGTTCTGCACGCCTTCCTTGCCCAGATAGTGATCGACGCGGTATACGCGGCTCTCGTCGAACACGGCCGAGACGTCCCGGTTGATGGCGCAGGAGCTGGCGAAGTCATGCCCGATCGGCTTCTCCATCATCACCCGGGTGCCCTCGCCGGAAAGCCCGGCCCGGCCGAGCGCGGCGCAGATGTCGCCGTACCAGCGCGGCGCCGTGGAGAGGTGGAACAGCACGTCGCCCGTGCGCATCGCGGCGACCCGGTCGGCCAGGGCGGCCATCGATGCGTCGTCGGACAGGTCCACGGGGACGTAGTCGATGCGTTCCAGGAGGCGGCGTACGCTTTCCTCGGTGCAATCCGCCGCCGGCGTCTGCCGCGCGATGGCCTTCGCCACCTGGGCGCGGAAGGCCTCTCGATCGAGGTTGCTCCGTGCACAACCGATGATCCGCAGCGCTTCCGGCAGCAGGCCGTCGCGGTCGAGACCATGCAGGGCAGGGAGCAACATGCGCTGGGCGAGGTCGCCGGTGGCGCCGAAGATGACCAGCAGTGAAGCAG
>JBLRWH010000054.1:0-17910 GCA_047921395.1 Gammaproteobacteria bacterium | reverse complement strand
CCAGCACGCCGTGTGCAACTGGCTGTTGCGGGCCGACGACGCGGGGCACTTCTGCGCCGCGTGCGCGCTGAACAGCGTCATCCCGAACCTGTCCACGGAGCACAACCTGCGGCTCTGGCGACGGCTCGAGCACGCCAAGCGACGGCTGGTGTACAGCCTGCGGCGGTTCGGCCTGCCCCTGGAGGCGGGGCACGGCCGCCCACCGCTGCGTTTCGAGTTCCTGGAGGACCAGCGCAGCAACCCGCAAGTCGCGGAATCGCTGGTCATGACCGGGCACCGGGCCGGGATCATCACCATCAACCTGCTGGAGGCGGACGACGTCGCGCGCCACGCGGTGCGCGAGCAGATGTCGGAGCGCTACCGGACGCTGCTCGGCCATTTCCGCCACGAGAGCGGTCACTACTACGAGGCGCTGCTGGTGCCGCCGGGTCCGCCGCGGGACGCCTACCGCGCGTTGTTCGGTGACGAGCGCGCGGACTACGCGGCGGCGCTCGAGCGCTACCACGAGGCCGGCCCGGCGCCGGACTGGGGCAGCCGGTTCGTCAGCCCCTATGCGTCCAGCCACCCGATGGAGGACTGGGCGGAGTGCTGGTCCCACTACCTGCATATCGTGGATGGGCTGGAGACCGCACGCGCGACGCGCTTCGTGCCGGAGCCGCCCTCGGCGGACTGGGACCAGGAGATCTCGCTATGGATTTCCGTCTCGGTCAGGCTGAACGAGCTGGCGCGGGGCCTCGGCGTCGACGACCCCTACCCGTTCGTGCTGAACGCCCCGGTGCGCGCCAAGCTGGCGTTCATTCATCAACGACTTTCAGCAACTCGGTCGGACGCGGCGGCAGCGCAGGCAGCACGCTGAAGACCTTATCGACGTAGCCCTGCCAGCTGCGGCCGAGTTCGCGCAGGTAGTCGTCGTCGGGACCGAAGATCATGTGCCGGACCCGGTGCGGCTTGCGCGGGTCGTAGATCAGCACCTCGATGGGCGCGCCGACGGTCACGTTGCTGCGCATCGTCGCGTCCATCGACAACAGCGCCAGGCGCGCGGTGTCGTCGAGCGCCAGCTCCGGCCTGACGAGCCGGTCGAGGATCGGCTTGCCGTACTTCAGCTCCCCAATCTGCAGGTAGGCGGTCTGGCTCGAGGCGCGGATGTAATTGCCCTCGGGATAGATCAGGAAGATGCCGGGCGCGCGCCCCTTGATCTGCCCGCCGAGGATGAACGTCGCGGTCATCGCCACGTCGTGCTCGCCGCCCTCGGCATGCTTGCGGCGTTGCTCGCCGTTGATCTGCCCGAGATATTCTGCCGCCTCGGCCATGCTCTGCACGGTCCTGAGGTTCGGCCGGCGATCGAACTCGAGGTCGTGCCGGATGCGCGTGCGGACCGCCTGCGTGGTGGCCAGGTTGCCGGCTGACAGCAGCACGAAGAATCGGTCCTGCGCCTCCAGCACGATGTGCATCTTGCCGAACACGCTGACCTGGTCGGGCCCCGCGTTGGTGCGCGAATCCGAGGCGAACACGAGCCCCTGTTCCACCGAGATCGCGACGCAATAGGTCATGTCCGGCCGCTCAGGGGATCCTGATCTTGCCGCCGGCGCCGGGCATGCCCGGGCCAAGACCGGCCCCGCCGGACTCCGGCACGATGATCGAGCCCGCCGCCTCGCGGCGCATTTCCTGGAGGCGCTGCATGGTCTCCGACACGGCCTGCTCAGCCGCTGCGCCGAAGCCGGCCACCGCCTCGGCCAGCGAGGCCGCCGGGATTTCGAACGAGAGCGGCAGGGCGCCCGCCGGGGTCATGACCTGCGCCTGGCCGACATAGACGATGTCGCGCGAGCCGTCGGGGCTGCCTTCGGCCGTCACCGGCGTGAGGCGCTGGATCGTGCCCACCCGGCGGTCGGTGATGATTTCCTCGAGATAAAGGTCGGCGGCATTCATGCCGGCGCCCGTGTCCTGTTCTGGCATGGATAAATCCTGTTCGGGGGATCGTTGGCTGCGAACCATAGCAAGTTCCACCACGCCGGGAAACGAAAAGGGCCCCTTGCGGGGCCCTTTTCGTCGAACGCAACCCGTAGGATTCGTTCTGTCCTGCAGGACTTACCAGCGACCGCCGCCGCCACCACCACCGCTACGGGCGGGGCGCTCTTCGCGCGGCTTGGCCTGGTTGACCTTGATGTTGCGGCCATTCAGGGGCTTGTCGTTCAGACCCCGGATAGCAGCCTCGGCCTCGGAGCTGTTCGCCATCTCGACGAAGCCGAAGCCCTTGGACTGGCCCGAGAACTTGTCCGTGATGACGGTGGCACGGGTGACACTTCCGAACTCGGAGAAGGCAGTCCGCAGATCGTCTTCAGTCACGCTGTAGGCCAGATTTCCAACATAGATATTCATAACTTTGCTCATTCCATACATAGAGTGCGTTGTCGTGATACTTCAGCAGCAGCCAGCCAACGCACAAACCGCCTGCTGCTGAGTTGCCCTCAGGGGCAAATTCTTCGATTCTCGGGCCTCGGTCCCCTGGACCTGCGGCCATGACGTTCCGGGCCGTTCCGGCCGCGGGCCTTCTGCGGCGGCGCACTGCGCCGTCCGGTCTCGATCGGCTCGGGCCGGATCGAGGGATCGGGCTCGAACCCGGCGATCATGCGACGCGGGATCTCCCGGTTCAGCACGCGCTCAATATCCGACAATAACCTGCGCTCGTCCACGCAGACCAGCGAGACGGCCTCGCCTTCGCTGCCCGCGCGCCCGGTCCGGCCGATGCGGTGGACATAGTCCTCTGCGACATGCGGCAGCTCGAAATTCACCACGTGCGGTAGCTGGTCGATGTCGAGCCCGCGGGCCGCGACCTCGGTCGCCACCAGCGCGCGCACGCTGCCGGCCTTGAAATCAGCCAGCGCCTTGGTGCGCGCGCCCTGGCTCTTGTTGCCGTGGATCGCGGTGGCGGAAATGCCGTCGGTCTCCAGCTGCGTGGCCAAGCGGTTCGCGCCGTGCTTGGTGCGCGTGAAGATCAGCACCTGGCGCCAGTCGCCGGCCTGCATCAGGTGGGACAGCAGCTCCCGCTTGCGGCCACGGTCGACCGGGTGCACGACCTGGGTGACGAGTTCCGTCGGCGTATTCCGACGCGCGACCTCGATCTGCACCGGCTCCGTCAGCAAAGTGTTAGCCAGCGTGCGGATGTCATCGGAGAAGGTCGCGGAAAACAGCAGGTTCTGGCGCTGCTTCGGCAGCATCGCGATGACCTTGCGGATATCGCGAATGAAGCCCATGTCCAGCATGCGGTCGGCCTCGTCCAGGACGAGGATCTCGACGGCGGACAAGTCCACCGTGCGCTGCTGCGCATGATCCAGCAGGCGGCCGGGGGTCGCGACGAGGATGTCCACACCGCGGCGCAGGGTGGCGATCTGCGGGTTGATGCTGACGCCGCCGAATACGACGGCGCACTTCATCGTGGGCAGGTGACGGCCGTAGGTCTCGATGCTCGCGGCGACCTGGGCGGCCAGCTCGCGGGTCGGGACCAGCACCAGCGTGCGGATGCGCCGGCGGCCTTCCACCGGCTTCGAAGTGAGCAGCTGCAGCATCGGCAGCGTGAACCCGGCGGTCTTGCCGGTGCCCGTCTGGGCGCCGGCGAGCACGTCCCTGCCTTGCAGGATGACGGGGATCGCCTGGGACTGAATCGGGGTCGGGGTGTCGTAACCCTCTTCGGCAACGGCACGAAGAAGCTCGGCCGACAGGCCGAGGGAATCGAATGACATAGAAACGTGATCTCCTGATCGTGATCGCCCACCGGAAGCTTCGCTCCGGCCGGTCCAGGCTCGAATAATAAAGTTCTCGAGGCCGACCAAAACAGGGGCTGCCACAAGGGCCGGATGCAGACCGGTGTGCATCAGGAGTGCACGGACTATAGCACAAGTCCCCACAATTCAAAGCAACATTCTCCAAGCGGCGACGGGAGGGAAACAATCCGGCGACATTTCCACGCCCGCCCGACACCAGCGAAACGCAGCGCAACATCGAAAACCGGCGCTGCTGCTATAGTCTCGACCCGGCCACGAGGTATCCCATGAGCAAGGACCAGGCGCTCGCCTACCAGGATCTGCAGCCCGACGACATCCTCGACTCGGTCGAGAGCATCGGGCTCAAGTGCGACGGCCGCTTGCTCGCGCTGAACAGCTACGAGAACCGGGTCTACCAGGTCGGAATTGAGGACGGGACGTCCGTCGTGGCGAAGTTCTACCGTCCCGGGCGCTGGAGCGACGCGGCGATCCTCGAGGAGCACGCCTTCGGCTTCGAGCTCGCGGACCGTGACGTGCCCGTCGTCGCGCCGCTGCGGCACGCCGGGACGAGCTTGCACCGCCACGGCGAGTTCCGCTTCGCCGTCTGCCCCCGCGTCGCGGGCCGGGTCCCGGAACTGGACGACCTGGGTCTCCTCCGGCAGATCGGGCGCCTCGTCGGGCGCCTCCACCTGTGCGGCCAGTCTGCGCGCTTCGAACACCGGGCGCGGCTCACGCCGGCTTTGCTGGGCGCGGCGTCGCGGGACTTCCTGCGCCAGCGCGGCTTCATCCCGGCGCACGTCGAGGCAGCCTACGACAGCCTGTGCCGCGACCTGCTCGCCGAGGTGGACGACGCCTGGGTGCGAGCGGGGGCGCGCGAGCTCCGGCTGCATGGCGATTTCCACCCGGGCAACGTGCTGGTCCGCGACGCGCAGGTGCACATCGTCGACCTCGACGACGCGTGCACAGGGCCGGCGGTCCAGGACATCTGGATGTTCCTGTCCGGCGATCGCCACGAGCAGGAGCCGCAGCTCGCGGAGCTGCTGGCGGGTTACCTGGAGTTCAGGGAGTTCGATCCGGCCGAGCTACAGCTGATCGAGGCGCTGCGGGCGCTCAGGATCATGCACTACGCCGCATGGATCGCACGGCGCTGGCAGGACCCGGCGTTCCAGATCGGTTTCCCCTGGTTCGGCACGCCCCGCTACTGGGAAGACCACGTGCTGTCGCTGCGGGAACAGCTCGGCCTGCTGCAGGAACCGACGCTCGAGTGGCTTCCGCCCCGGGTCTGAGCGCGCCTCAGGCGCTGCTTTTCTTCTTCGGGCCGGGGGTCAGGTGCACGCGACCGGCCTTGCCGAGGCGCCGCTCGTTCAGGCGCAGCACGATTTCGGCGACCGCCTGGGTGACGGACTGGAGGTTGCCCTCCCGGTGGCCGACGATGGCATTCGCGCCCTGGGCGATCTCGTAGCGGTACCAATTGGCCGACACAGCGCCTTCCGGCGCGTCGGCTCGCGTGATGGACGACACCTCGAAAGGATGGTCCAGCCGCCCCGCGACGGCCTTTGTGGTTTTTTCAGTCATCGCGTCAGCTTACGCCAATTGGGCACAAAGTGCCCGCCGGCCGGAAATCGCCTCGTGGAGAACGCCTATTGAACTGCCCCCTCGCAAAGATGAACATATGCGGCATGAATACCCGGACGAGCGAGAATCCCGCCGCCGCCCTCGTGACGCCGCGCCTGCGCCGCGAGTACCGGACCATGGAGTGCATGGTCGAGATCTGGTGCGCCGATCACCACGGCGCGGCGGCCAAGCAGGCCGGCACCTGCGAGGCGTGCCGGGGCTTCCTCGACTACGCCGCGAGGCGGCTGGAAAAGTGCCCCTACGGCGAGGCCAAGCCGACGTGCGCCAAGTGCCCGATCCACTGCTACAAGCGTGCGCAGCGCGAACACGCGCGCGAGATCATGCGCTACGCCGGTCCGCGGATGACTCTGCGCCACCCCTGGCTGTCGCTGATGCACCTGGTCGACAAGGTGCGCAAGGTGGAACACCCGATGGAGATCCGCCGGCGCAACGCGCGCCAGGACAAGTGAAACAGCGACGGATCTGTTGCCTCGGCGGCGGCGAATGCTAGCATCGGGGACAGTGCTTTCTCGCAGGTGACCGACATGCCCGGAGATCCCGTTTCACGCCGCGGTTTCCTCAAGCTCTGCGCCAGCACCGGCGCGCTGGTGGCCGGCAGCCCGAGGCTGCTGGCGGACGCGACGCCCGAGCGCATGCCGGCGCCGCCGGCCACGCTGGTGAACTCGAGCGGACAGCCGCTGCGGCTCGACGAACTCGTCGTCGGCGACAGCTACGTGTTCCATTACCCCTACGTCAGTACGCCCTGCTTCCTGATCAACCTCGGCAAGCCCGCCCTGCCGCAGGAGAGCCTGGAAATGGACGACGGCCGCCGGTACCGCTGGCGTGGCGGCGTGGGACCGAATCGGTCCGTGGTGGGCTTCTCGGCCATCTGCGCGCACCGCATGAGCTACCCCACGCCGACGGTGAGCTTCATCAATTACCGCCATGAGCAGACGGCCTATACGGACCGCGACTTCAAGCTGGCGAAGCGCGAGGGCGTGATCTACTGCTGCTCCGAGGGCAGCGTGTATGACCCGGCCGAGGGTTGCCGCGTCCTTGGCGGGCCGGCGCCACAGCCGCTCGCCGCGATCGACCTGGTGCTCGATGAAGAGACCGGCGAGCTGCGCGCCCTGGGGACCTACGGGGGCGACATGTTCGAGCGCTTCTTCGAGAAGTTCGAGTTCCAGCTGGCCTTGCAGCAGCGCAAGGAAGATATCCGCGCGACGGTTGGGGAGACGACCGAAGTCATTCCGCTGAAGGAATACAGCAGCAACCCGAATGTTTGCTAGGTCTTGAGCAGCGCCTCGGCGTCGGCATGGCCCTGCATGCGAGCGACCTCCGCCGGCGTGCGTCCCGCGCTGTCCGTCGCCAGCGGCGTTGCGCCAGCCGCCAGCAGGCGGGCGACGATCTCCGCGTAGCCCCGGCCCGCAGCGATGTGCAGCGCCGTGGCGCCGGACTCCTCGCGGGCGTCCAGCTCGGCGCCGCCCGAGGCGATGAGCACGTCGACCGCGTCGATATAGCCGCCCGAGACAGCGCGCATCAGCGGGGTCCAGCCATAGGCATCGGGCGTGGCGGGCTCGGCGCCGGCCGCCAGCAACAGCGCCGCGGCGTGGTGCCTGCCCTTCGCGGCCGCGACCAGCAACGGGGTCCAGCCGATGCGCGCCCGCGCATTCGGATCCGCGCCATGCTCGAGCAGCACGCTTATGATCTCGGCTTCGCTGGCGGAGACCGCGTACATCAGCGCGGTGCCGCCGTTCGCGTTGCGTTCGTCGATCTCCGCCCCGGCTCCAAGCAGCGCCAGCACGCGAGCGAGATCGCCCTCCCCGGCCGCCGCCATGAGCTCCGTCTTGCCACTCGACGACGGCGCGGCATACTGCTCCATTGTCGCGAGATCGCCGTCCCAGGCCCGCGGGTCGACCTGTGCGCCGGCCATCCCGGCGAGCAGCAACGCCCCGGCCGAGAGCATGGCGAGAAGCCGACGTCGACGCGCCGCTGCGTTGTATCGGTTCGCGTCCTGCCACGACCCAGGCGTCTTCCGGTTCATGCTCCAAAGAATGCCGCGTTCCGGCCCCGATCGCCAGCGCTCTTACGAAAAAAAATCGTCGCAGACCAGCATGAAGGCCCGGGAGTGCTCGGTGACCCACCTGCCTTGTACCCTACCTGTCCATCTTCTCCGTACCTCTGCCTCTCTGCGCCTCCGCGCGAGCCCTCTTCCCCGGCAATGCGCGATGAACCAGAAAAAAGCGGGGGCGCCGAAGCGCCCCCGTCAACATCACATCAGCGGACAGATACTAGGTCGCAGCGTGCCCGGCCCCGTGCGGTGCCGAAGCGGCTGCCGGCCGCGTACCCTGCTTCTTGACTTCGTCGTACCAGAGCCCGTGGTGGGCCTTCGCCCAGTTCTCGTCGACCTCGCCCGTGATCATGCCCTCGAGCGTGCCCCGGTTGCCCACCGTGCCGAGGTACATATGACCCAGGGAGAAGGCGATCAGCGCGATCCCGCTGACGGCGTGCACGATGGTAGACAGCTGCATCGCCGCGCGCTCGAAGCCCAGATTCGGGAACAGCAGGAAGAAGCCCGAGGCGATCAGGACGATGCTGCCGAAGAACAGCAGCCAGTACCAGATCTTCTCGCCGGCATTCACGAACCCGGCCGGCGGATGCTTGCTGCGGTCGAAATAACCACCACCCTGCTTCAGCCAGGTGAGGTCATACGCCTTGGGCAGGCTGTCCTTGAGCCACGGCACCATCATCAGCACGAGGCCGATCACGAACGGTATCGCAAGCCAGTCGTGGACGGGCTTGGCGAACGCGGCCCAGGCGGCAAACGCCTCCTTGCCGATGACCGGTATCAGCACGGTGCGGCCGAAGGTGATGCTCAGGCCCGTAATCGCCAGGATGATGAACAGGATCGCCGTGTACCAGTGCATCACGCGGTCGTACAGCGACCAGCGGGTGATCGTCCGACCGCTGCGATTCTCGAGTTTCACCGAGCCCGCGATCAGGTGGAACAGGATGATCCCCGCAAGCACGACGAGGATCCCGATCCCTCCCCAGCGAATCAACGGACCCTCGCGCACCGAGCGCCAGACGTCGCCGCCACTCTGGATCAGCACACCCGCCTCGGGACCAGAGACGGCCGTGTAGCCTTCCACGCCGCCGCGGGCCTGGCGCCAGAAGTCTCGGCGCTGCTGTTCCTGGCGCGCTACCGCCGCGGCCGCCGCGGCATCGTCCTGCGATTGCGCCTGTTGCGCGACCGCCTGGCCCACCGGTGCGTCGGTCATGAGGAGACCGGTCAGCGGCAGGATCATGGAGAGACCGAGGATCAGGGCGACGCTCCAGACAATACGGCGAAGCTTGCGCCGCTGGCGTCCCTGTGTACCCGGTTGAGTTCTTTCGACCATCACGTGGAGTCCTCCCGTCGTGTGGGCTGAATGGCTAGCGGTCGCGCTGTTTTTCGGCGCGTTCTTCAAGGGCGGTCCGCAGTTCCTCGGACCTCAGGTCCTCAACCAGGGGATCGCTTGCGCCCTTGTATACGCCGGGCTCGTAGACCGTAACGTCCGAGCAGCCCGCAATCGCCAGTGACGTCGCGGCCAGCAGAGCCAGGATAGGTATTTTCATCGTTCCTCTCCGGCCTCGCGCGGGGCGCAAATGCCGCCCCGCGCAGGCCTGTTACAGCGCGTTACGCGTCCTTGTAAGCCGTTTCCCAGCCCCACGTCTGTGGCCGGCTGCCACGCTTCAGCACGCGCTCGCGGTAGATGTCGGCGACCATGTCGCCATCACCCGCGAGCAGCGCCTTGGTCGCGCACATCTCGGCGCAGAGCGGCAGCTTGCCCTCGGCGACGCGGTTGCGGCCGTACTTGACGAACTCCTTCTCCGAGTTGTTCGCTTCGGGACCACCGGCACAGAAGGTGCACTTGTCCATCTTCCCGCGGATGCCGAAGGCTTCCTTCTGCGGGAACTGCGGCGCGCCGAACGGACATGCATAGAAGCAGTAGCCACAACCGATGCACAGATCCTTGTCGTGCAGGACGATGCCGTCGTCGGTGGTGTAGAAGCAGTCCACCGGGCAGACGGCCGCGCAGGGCGCATCCGTGCAGTGCATGCAGGCCACCGAGATCGAGCGTTCGCCCGGCAGGCCGTCGTCGAGCGTCACCACCCGGCGGCGGTTCACGCCCCAGGGTACTTCGTGCTCATTCTTGCAGGCCGTCACGCAGCCGTTGCATTCGATGCAGCGCTCGGAATCACAAAGAAACTTCATTCTCGCCATGGTGAATTAACTCCTTACGCCGGGCGAATCTGGCAGAGCGAGGCCTTGGTCTCCTGCATCGCAGTGACCGAGTCATAGCCGTAAGTGAACGCGTCGTTACACGCGGAACCGCGGACGTATGGCGCTGAGCCCTCGGGATACTTGTCGACCAGGTCCTTGCCCTCGAACCATCCACCGAAGTGGAAGGGCGTGAACACCACGCCACGGCCCACACGCCGGGTGATCATGGCCTTGACCTTGATGCGACCGCCTTCCGGACCCTCGAGCCAGACATCCTGGCCATCCTTGATGCCGCGATCGTTCGCGTCCGCCGGGTTGATCTCGACGAACATGTCCTGCTGCAGCTCCGCCAGCCAGGGGTTCGAGCGCGTCTCTTCGCCGCCGCCTTCGTACTCGACCAACCGGCCGCTGGTGTGCACCAGCGGGAAGTCTTTCGAGAAGTCCTGCGCCTGGATCGACGCATAACGCGTCGGCAGCCGCCAGAAAGCCTTGCGGTCCGCGTAGGTCGGATAGTCTTCGACCAGGTCACGACGGGCCGTGTAAAGCGGCTCGCGATGCAGCGGGATCGGATCGGGGAAATTCCAGACCTTGCAACGGGCCTTGGCATTCCCGAACGGCGCGCAGCCGTGCTTGATGGCGACGCGCTGGATGCCGCCCGAGAGGTCGTTCTTCCAGTTGCGGCCCTCGGCGGCAACCTTCTCCTCGTCCGTCAGGTCGTCCCACCAGCCGAGCTGCTTGAGCATGTCGGCGGTGAACTCCGGGTAGCCGTCCTCGATCTCGGCGCCCTTGCTCCAGGAATCCTCGGCCAGCAGGTTGACGCCCTCGTACTCGACCCCGAAGCGCGCGCGGAAGTTGAGACCGCCCTTGGCCACCGGGATGCTGGTGTCGTACAGCACCGGCGTGCCGGGATGCCCCATCTCCGGGGTGCCCCAGCACGGCCACGGCAGGCCGTAGACCTCGCCGTCGCAGGGGCCGCCCTCGGCCCTGAGGGTGGTCGTGTTGAAGGTGTGCTTGTGCTCCAGCTGCCGCTTGAGGCGCTCCGGGCTCTGGCCGGTGTAGCCGATGGTCCACATGCCGCGATTGAACTCGCGGGTGATGTCCTCGATCAGCGGCTCTTCCCCGTTCACCTTGATGTTGGCGAACAGCTGCTGCTCGTAGCCGAGCTTCTTTGTCAGCTTGTACATGATGGTGTGATCGGGCAGCGATTCGAACAGCGGCTCGATGATCTTCTCGCCCCACTGCAGTCCACGATGTGACGCGGTGCGCGAGCCGTAGGTCTCGAACTGCGTGCAGGCCGGCAGCAGGTACATGCCGTCCTTGGTGCGGTCAGGCAGCACGGCGGTATGCGTCGGGTACGGATCCACCACGACCAGCAGGTCGAGCTTCTCCATCGCCTTCTTCTGCTCGGCGCCGCGCACCTGGCTGTTCGGCGCATGGCCCCACATGAACAGCGCCTTCAGCGCCGTCTTCTGCGAGACGTTCTCGTCGGTCTCGTTCACGCCGTCGTACCAGCGTGACACGGTGATGCCCGGCAGGTTCATCGCCGGCACCATGTTCGGGCCGTTCGGATAGCTCTCCTGATCGAAGCGCGACTTCAGCCACCCGTAATCCACGCCCCAGACGCGCGCCCAGTGCTGCCAGGAGCCGTCCGCCAGCCCGTAGTAGCCGGGCAGGGTGTCGGACAGCACGCCGAAGTCCGTCGCGCCCTGCACGTTGTCATGACCACGGAAGATGTTCGCGCCGCCGCCGGAGACGCCCATGTTGCCCAGCGCCAGCTGCAACACGCAGTAGATGCGCGTGTTGTTGTTGCCGACGGTGTGCTGCGTGCCGCCCATGCACCAGACGATGCAACCGGGGCTGTTGTCCTTCATGGTCTTGACAGCCGCCTTGACCTCGTCGCCCGGGATGCCGGTGACGTTCTCGACCACGTCGGGGGTCCACTTCGCGGCTTCCACACGGATTTCGTCCATGAAAGCGACGCGGGTGCGGATGAACTCCTTGTCCTCCCAGCCATTCTCGAAGATGTGCCACAGCATGCCGTAGATCAGCGGCACGTCGGTGCCCGGCCGGAGGCGCAGGAACTGGTCCGAATGCGCGGCCGTACGGCTAAAGCGCGGATCCGCCACGATGACCTTGGCGCCATTCTCCTTGCCGCGCAGGATGTGCTGCATCGAGACCGGGTGGGCCTCGGCGGCGTTGCTGCCGATAAAGAAAATGTACTTGCTGTTCTGCATGTCATTGTAGGAGTTCGTCATCGCGCCGTAGCCCCAGGTATTGGCTACGCCGGCGACGGTCGTCGAATGACAGATGCGCGCCTGGTGGTCGACGTTGTTCGTCCCCCACAGGGCGGCGTTCTTGCGATACAGGTAGGCGCCCTCGTTGCTGAACTTGGCCGAGCCGACCCACATCACCGCGTCCGGGCCATGCTCCGCGCGGATCGCCAGCAACTTGTCGCCGATCTCGTCGATCGCCTGGTCCCAGGAAAGGCGCTGCCACTTCCCGTTGACCATCTTCATGGGGTACTTGAGGCGCCGCTCGCCGTGCCCGTGCTCCCGCAACGAGGCACCCTTGGCGCAATGGGAGCCGAGGTTGATCGGCGAGTCGAAGTCCGGCTCCTGGCCGGTCCAGACGCCGTTCTGGACTTCCGCGATCACGCCACAGCCCACCGAGCAGTGGGTGCAGACTGAACGCTTGATCTCGACCGGCCCCTTGCCGGCCTCGCGCGCGGCCTCCGCCTGCGAACGGCGCATCATGGCCGGCGGCAGGGTGGTGGCAATCGCGCCGGCGCCGAGCGCAAGCCCGGTGCGACGCAGGAACGCGCGCCGGTCGATCGCCCGGCCGAGCACGCCGCTGAGCGCGCCGGTGGATTCAGTGGAAGGAAGGTTGGATTTCTTGGTCAGCTTCATCGCCGATTCTCCGCAGTATGACCGGTTGGGCTTCGCATCCATTCCCCGGGGGGACTAGATGCGGGCCTTCTGGTAGTAGGTTCGGATGTGCGGCGTCTCGTGGTAACCCTTTGCTTCGGGTTTGGACACCGGGGCGACCTCCGGTGCGGCGATTGCCGTACCCGTCGCCACGACCATCGCAGTAGCGCCGCCCGCCACTGCCAGCCCCTTGAGGAACCGGCGCCTGCCGTTGGATTCCATCTGTGTTTTCAGGCTCATTGTGCTCTCCACTTGAGTCCGCTCCAGTTACAAAACCTAAATCTCAGCTAAAACTCGACTTCGCCGATGGCGTTGCCAGGAAATCGTTGAGATACCGCTTCTCCACCTCGATGAACTGCTCTCCAAGCTGGCCCACCGCGCGGTAGAACCGCGCCGACGAGGCCGCCTGCATGTCGCGAAAAAAGCGACCCATCCAGGGCGAAATGTGGCGATCGAAAAATCCCGCCTGCACCTCGAGAGACGCGGGCTCGTCGCCGGTATTGATCATGGCCATGACGTCGCAAAGCGCCGCGGCATGATCCTCGGGTTCCTTGACGCCCTCCTGGCGCTCGAAACCCAGAAAACGAAGCTCGTCGCGCAACCGCGCGAGCGGCTGCTCCATCAGGAACCCGGTCATGTACCAGGACCCGTAGGGCACCAGCTCACCCCGACCCACGCCGATGAACAGGTCGTGGTACTCCTCCACGAGTTCGGCGGGAGAACAGCGACCCGCGGCGGTTCCCAGCATGCGCCAGGCGGCGCCGATCAGGTCGTCGCTGTCGACTTTCTCCGCATCGATCTCGGTCAGCAGGCTGAGCAGCCGCTCGTCCGGGGGGCTGCCCAGCAACTGGGCGAGCAGGCTCCACGCATTGGCGCGCAGAAGCTCTTCGTCGCTTGCGACGACACTCCCCTGCGAAACCTCCATCCCGACCTCAGTCGCAACCTCAGTCATCGAGTGCTCGTCGTTATCATTATGCTCAATCATTCTGCAACAACCGGGCCATTAAAATTTGGAGAAAACAAACATAGGATACCCAAGGACAACAAGCGGGACATTCGGAAAATCCTTATATGGGACATTCTGTCTACCCAGTTGCCCCAAAAAGTATCGATTGGATGCTCATGCAAACGGGCCGCCCTGCGGCCGTCCGGCCTTGAACATGTCCTTGACGCGGCAGTGTTCGCACATCTGCAGGCGGCGGCGCGCATCCTCGTCCTGGAACATCCAGTGCCCTTCCAGCTTGCGCATCATCGACTCGAGCAACGAGCGCGTCCCGAAGGGCTTGCCGCAGGAGACACAGCAGAACGGCTGCTCCTCGTGGAGGATCCTGGGCTGCTGCCGCAACTCGGCATCGTAGAGGAAGCGGGTGTGCAACCGGATGGCGTCCTCCGGGCAGGCTTTTTCGCACAGCCCGCACTGGACGCAGTTCCACTCGGTGAATTTCAGCTGCGGCAGGTCCCCGCCCGCGCCGAGCGCCGCGACCGGGCAGACGCTGACGCAGCTCATGCACAGGGTACAGGCGTCCTTGTCGACCTTGATCTCGCCGAACGGCGCCCCGGCGGGCAGCTCGGCGGCCTTGCGCGGCGTGGGCGCCTGCCGGTAGAGATGCTCGATCGCGAGGCGCAGGATCGCCCGCTTGTCGTCCGGCAGCGCAAACTTCGCCGGCTTTGCGGGCGCCTGTTCCGGCAACTCGCGCCACCAGCCCTCGACGTCCGCGGCCGCCCTGGCGCAATTGACGACAGTCAGGCTGGCCGCGGGGAACCCCATGCCCTCGAGAATGCCGCGGCCGAAGAGCACCTGGGCCTCGACCTCCGCCACCATGCGGCGGGGCGCGCTGTCCGTGACGGCGACCACGACTGCCCGCGCGCCGTAGGCCAGCACGGCCAGCCAGGTGTCCAGGCCCACGGAGCCGACCTCTTCCACCTCGAACGGCAGAATGTTTTCCGGCATCGCAGGGCCGAGCTTGCCGTGCACCGTCTCCCGCGCCCAGGCGTCGTGGATCAGCAGTACCGGGTCCGCTCCGCCCGCGTCGCGAAAACCCGCCAGCAGGGCCTTGAGGTGCGCCAGCAGGTCGTTGACCGCCGGGAACGCGTAACTCATCGCACCGCTGGGACAGGCCGCCACGCAGCTGCCCGCGCCCTGGCATAGATAAGGATCGACGCTCACCTTGTCGCCGAGGGAGCTGATGGCGAGAGTCGGGCACGCATCGATGCAACGGGTGCAGCCCGTCAGGCCGCTGCTGCCATGAGCACATATGCCGGGGTCGTAATTGAAGTACTTGGGCTTCTCGAACTCGCCACGCATTTCCGGCAGTTCGGCCAGGGCACGGGCGAGCGATTTCTCGGACTGGCCAGCCGCGTAATAGCCGACGGGCGGGATCTCGTGCGAGAGCAGCGGCGGATCCGAGAGATCGAGGACCAGGTCGAAGAATGACCCCGCCGAGCCCGCCGCCTCGCTGAGCGACACGACCTCGTCCGGCGTACGGAGATTCACCGAGAACCGGCCGAGCCGCCCCTCGACCTCGGGGCGCCCGCCCCGGACGATGACCCGGCCGTCCCGGGTGCCAGGTTCCGGGCGCGCGTCCGAGGGCACCAGCAGCGCGCACGGGATGTCCTCGCCGAGTCTCTGCGCCGCGGCCAGCGCCGCCTCTTCCGGGCCGATGATCACGACGCGCCCGGCCGACTGGTAGGTGACGATCGAGGTCGGTTGCCCGTCGATCTGGATGGGCAGCTGCAGCGCCTGGGCGCGCGCCTGGCCGGCATTCGTGGTGGCGGGAAGCTCAGGCGTCACGGGCGGGTTCCTCGGTATCATCTGGGTCGCTGGTTTCTGGATCGCTGGGCGTCGTCTTTTCGCCCGGCGCGGTGTCGGCCGCCAGGGTCGATGCCGGGTCGCCGTCCGGCGCGTCCGCTGTCCGCCCCGCCTCTTCGGCCCCGGCGGCCCCGGCGGCCTCGGCGGCCTCGGCGGCCTCGGCTTCCCTGAGCTGCTTCTCAATGAACCGCGCAGCCGCATGCTTCATGTCCGACGTCACGATATCGCCGAGTGCCGGGAAGTTCCTGTAATCATCGATGTAATCGTCGAGCTCGCTGATCACGTTGAACTTCGGGCTGCGAAACAGCTTGCGCAGCGCCTGTTTGCGCAGGTCGGCACTGACCCGCGGCGACATGAAGCCGCTGAAATCTGAGTCCTCGCCCAGCGTCTCGATGGGCGGCATGTCCTCGTCACCGGGCGGCAGCGTTTCCGGCTCGCTCTCGGCCTGGGTCTCTGCGGGCGCCGGCGCTGCGCCACCCTCGGGCAGCGGGGCAGGCACGGCGGCGGCCTCCGGCCGCAACGCGCTGTCCGCCTTCAGCCTCGACCACCGCTTCAGGAACGGCTCGTCGACAGCGCCTTCCTCGCGGCGCTCACCCTCGGCAGGCGAATATCTCTGTCGGTCACTTTCACTCATGGTCGTTCAATGCGCTTGTCCCTCGTCGGACCAGTCCTCGCGCCGGCGTTTCCGCTTCGGCTCGGGCTTGAAGTGGGTCATCACGAACTCTTCGATCTGCGGCAGGACCTCGGGCGGAATCGGTACGGCAAAGACCTTGTAGTCGGCCTCGACGGCGCTGGTCGACTGGTCGTGGTCCGCGGTCACCAGGATGGGCAACAACTCTCCCCCCTCTTCCTCGCTGCAGACGATGAACAGGGAGGGTCTCCCGCCCGTCAGGTTGAACCAGTAGGTCTCCGCGGCATCCCGGTACAGCTCAAGCCGCAATCCGTCCCACAGGTACTGCGCGCCGTCCTCGCCGCTGTGCAGCAGCTCCCGGCGCGACTGCCCTGCGGCGAACCGCTCCCCGGCCAGCACCGCGACGCCTTCCCAGTGCACCAGGGACCAGCCCGACCGGCTGATTTCCTTGCGCAACAGGACCGCGCCCAGGGGAATGCTTACGAGAGGTTGAACGCTCATGATGTTACGACCATGGTCTGGCGTCGAATACTGCGATGTTCCGAATCGGGTAGCCTACCAGTTCGACTTGCGCGGCGCTTGTGGCGCGGCGTGCAGAGGATACGGAATAGTTCTTGCATGCCTCAAGCGGGCGGGACAGGTCCGGCAGCGCCGGCATTATCGGGCAAGACGTAGCGGGAGAGCGGCATGGCGCCAGCAGCGATCGATCAGACCGGGAGACGCGCCGAGGCGGGCGGCGGCGACCGCGCCGACGATGCCTTGCCGCGGTTCATGAGCGTCCGCCAGGTGGCGCGCTACCTGCAGGTGAACGAGAAGAAGGTCTACTCGCTGGTGGCGGACGGCATCATTCCGGCCAGCAAGGTGACCGGGAAATGGCTGTTTCCCCGCGACCTCGTGGACCAGTGGCTGCTGGAGTCGAGCCACGGCGGCGTGCTCGCGGACCGGATGCTGATCGCGGGAAGCGACGACCCCGTGGTCTACCGCGCCATCATGCACGTCGCGAACGAGGTCCAGGCGCGCGCGCTGATCAGCTACACCTCCACGGGCACCCAGCTCGGCCTGTCGCTGCTGGCGCGCCGGCGCGCCGACATCTGCGGCGTCCACTGGGGTCCGGCCGAGGAAAGCCACCAGCGTCACCCCGCGCTGCTGAAACAGCACCCCTCGCACAACGACTGGATCCTGGTGCGGATCTTCCTGCGCGAGCAGGGCCTGATGGTGTCGCCCGCGCTCGCGGGCAGCGATCCGGAGCAGCTGTTCGGCCACGAGAACCGCTGGGTCATGCGCCAGGAGGGCGCCGGGTCGCAGCGCTTCCTGCAGGAGGTCATCACCCGGCACGGGCTGGACCCCGCCGCCCGCCGCGTCTCGACGCGAGCCTACTCGGAGCGCGACGCGGCGTCCGCCATCGCGATGGGCTATGCCGACGTCGGCATCGGCGTGCGCGCCGCGGCCACCGAGTTCGGGCTCGATTTCATGCCGATCGGTTGGGAAGCCTTCGACTTCGCCATGCATCGCGGGATGTTCTTCCGGACGCTGTTCCAGAAGCTCATCGATTACCTGCGAAGCACCGAGTGCCAGCGCCTGGCGCAAAAATTCGGCGGCTACGACTTCGGCCAGACCGGCAACCTCGTCTGGCCGGTCTGACCGGCCGGCGCCGCGCCGGCGGGCGGCATCACGCCAGCTTGAGGTCTTCGCTGATCACCTGCTCGATGCCCAGCTCAGGGAGTTGCAGCGTGACCTTCGCCGCCACGGTGCTGCCCGGCCCGAGCCGGCCTGCGGCCACCGCCTCGCGGATCGCCTTCTCGATTTCGCGCTGGGACGTGATCCCCACCACTTTCAGGAACTTGCGAATCTCGAGGTTGAATTTCTCTTCGTCCAGGACGGATGCGGTCATGGTCTGTTCTCCTTAG
>JBLRWH010000053.1:0-17920 GCA_047921395.1 Gammaproteobacteria bacterium | reverse complement strand
GGGAGCTTGAAATTTTGCGAGCGAAGCGGGCCCGTGACAGCCCTCGGCCGCGGTCGAGCCGTCAATCGGACGCGTCAACGGCGCCGAGCCTCAAGGCGAACTCGTAGGCCCGCCGCCGCGGCACGCCGCTCAGCTTCGCCGCGATGCGCACCGCCCGGCTCGGCGGCAACTCTTCCAGCAACACGGGCAACAGCCGCGCAAGCATGGCCTCGTCGCCGTCCCCTGACTCGGCTGGTGCGCTGCCGGACACCACCACCACGACCTCGCCGCGGCTGGCGTCGGGGTCCTCGGTGAGGCGGCCGGCCAACTCCGCGAGCGTGCCGCGATAGAGCGTCTCGTGCAGCTTCGTCAGCTCCCGCGCGACCACGGCCTCGCGCTCCGCGCCCAGCACGGCGGCGGCATCGGCCAGGAAGGCCGCCACGCGATTACCGGCCTCGAAGAACACCAGCGTGCGCGGCTCGGCCGCAAGCTCCTCGAGGCGCGTCCGGCGCGCCGCCGCGCGGGCCGGCAGGAAGCCCTCGAAGGCGAAGCGGTCCGTCGGCAAGCCCGCCACGGACAGGGCCGCGAGCACCGCGGACGGCCCGGGCACCGGGGTGACGACCAGGCCGGCCGCCGCCGCGGCGCGCACCAGGCGATAGCCGGGGTCGCTCAGCAGCGGCGTCCCTGCGTCGGACACCAGCGCCATGCACTCGCCGGCCTCGAGACGCGCGACCAGGGCCGGCACCTCGCGCTCCTCGTTATGCTCGTGCAGCGGGGCGAGCCGGGCCTTCAGGCCGAAGGCCGCGAGCAGCCGGCCGCTATGGCGCGTGTCCTCGCAGAGCACGAGATCGGCCTCGCCGAGGATTCGCTGCGCGCGCGCCGAAAGATCCTCGAGATTGCCGATCGGCGTCGCGACCACCCAAAGCGTACCTGGTGTTTTTGCCACTATAATCGCCCTTCCCCCGCCGCCATCCGGACCGGAAACTCCACAGCATGCTGCAACGGTCGCGACACACTGCGCAAACCCTGCTCGTCCTGGCGGCCGCCGCGGCTGTGCTGGCGGGCTGCGCGCCCGGCATGCTGGGCGGCACGGCCGAGTTCGAGATGCGCCGTGCGGAAGCCCGGCAATTCGAGGGCGCGGGCGACTGGGCCGCGGCGGCCGAGGCCTGGCAGCTCGCCGCCGAGGCGGCGCGCGGGGCGGCCCGCGACGCCCCCCTGCTGCTTGCGGCGGAGGCCTGGCTACTGGCGAACGAGCCGGAGCGCGCGCACTCGGCGCTGGCGGGGATGTCGCCCGATCCCGGCGCCGAATTCGCCGCACGGCGCATCCTCGTCGAGGCGCAGCTGCTGCTACGCGCGGACCGCCCGGCCGAGGCGCTCGCGCGGCTTGCCGGCCTGCCGACCGGGCCCGACGACCCGGTGGCGGCAGAGATCCTGCTGACCCGCGCGGAGGCTGCGTTCGCGAGCCGGCAGCCGGTGATCGGCGTCACCGCCATGGTGCGCCGCGAGGCGCTCCTCGACGACCCGGCGAAGGTCGCGGCCAGCCAGCGCCGGATCTGGAACCGCCTGCAGGAGGCGAGCGCGGCCCGGCTGCCGCTCGGGGCCGCGCGGGGCACCGACCCGGTGGTGGCGGCCTGGCTGGAGCTCGGGAGAATCAGCGCCGCCAACTCGGGAAACCCGTTTCGGCTGCGCGCGGGGCTGGTGGACTGGCTCGACCGTCATCCCGATCACCCGGCGGCGACGGAGATCGTCCCGACGCTGCTGACCGAGTATCGCGAGATGATGGTGTACCCGCAGCGCGTCGCGCTCCTTCTGCCCCTCAGCGGGCGCCAGGGTGCAGCGGCCAGCGCGGTGCGCGACGGCTTCATCGCGGCCTACCTGGCGCAGGGGGCCGAGGGTGAGCGCCCGGCGCTGCAGGTCTACGACACCACCACGCTCGGCGCGACTGCGGCCTACGAGCTCGCGGCGCGCGACGGGGCGGATTTCATCGTCGGCCCGCTGCTCAAGGAGGAACTGGCCGAGATCGCCGCCGCCGAGTTGCCGGCCGTGCCCACGCTGGCGCTCAACTGGGCGGACGACGAGGTCGTCCTTCCGGCCTACATGTTCCAGTTCGCCCTGGCGCCCGAGGAAGAAGCCATCGCGGTGGCGCGCCGCGCGGCGGGGGACGGACATCGCCGCGCGCTGGTGCTCGTGCACGACACCGACCAGGGCCGCAGGATGACGCGGAGCTTCACCGAGGCGTTCCGGGCCGAGGGCGGCACCGTGCTCGGCCAGCAGGCCTTCGAACCGCGCGAGAACGATTTCTCCCTGGAGATCACCGGCCTGCTGCTGCTCAACGAAAGCCGCGCGCGTCACCAGCGCCTCCAGGCGGCGCTCGGGCGCACGCTCGAGTACGAGCCGCGCCGCCGCCAGGACGTGGATTTCCTGTTCCTCGCGGCGCGTCCCTCGGAGGCGCTGCTGATCCGCCCGCAGCTGCGGTTCCATTACGCCAGCGACCTCCCGATCTATTCCACCTCGGCCATTCTCGATCCCGGCAGCGCTGGCAATCCCGATCTCGAGGGCGTGATGTTTGCCGACATGCCCTGGCGCGTCGGCGGCGAGGGCACGGAATTCATGGCGCAGTTCCACGCCTTCGGCCTGAATGCGCTGGATCGCAGCGGCCGGCTGTATGCGTTCGGGACGGACGCGTACCGGCTGGTACCGCTGCTGCACAGCCGCAGCTCGAGCCTGGGCACGGGCGTCAACGGCCTGACGGGCGTGCTCCGGGTAGGCGCCAACGGCCGCGTGGAACGCGAGCTGGACTGGGGACGCTTCCAGCGCGGCAAAGTGCAGCACGCGCCGGCCCCCGGGGCGGGCCTCTTGGAACCCGTCCCGCCCGACTCATGAGCCAGGCGCGCGGCCACGCGGCCGAGGAGGCTGCGCTGCGCTTCCTCGAGTCGCGGGGGTGTGCGCTCGTGGAACGTAATTACCGCTGCCGCCTCGGCGAGATCGACCTGGTCATGCGCGATGGCGGCAGTCTCGTGTTCGTCGAGGTGCGCGCCCGCGATAGCGACGCGTTCGGCGGGGCGGCCGCCAGCATCGACTTCCGCAAGCAGCGCCGCCTGGCCGCCGCGGCACGCCATTTCCTGATGACCCATCCGGGCGCCGCCGTGCTGCCCGCACGCTTCGACGTCGTGGCCATCGCCGGGATCAGCGGGGAGAATGGGCCCCGCTGGATTCGCGCGGCCTTCGATTGCACGTCCTGAACGCGGCGGGGTGAACATGGCTCCACGACAAGACATCGAGGCGGCGCTCAGGGCCGCGGTCGGGGCGGACGGCCTGCTGACCGATCCCGCCGATCGCTGGACCTACGGCTACGACAACAGCCGCGCGCACGCGCTCCCCCGCGCCGTGGTGCTGCCGGCGGATACGGCGGCCGTGCAACGCGTCGTCGAGGTGTGCCGACGCTTCCGCCTCCCGCTCACCGTGCGCGGCCGCGGCACGGGCACGACCGGCGCCGCGATCCCGGAGGAAGGCGGAATCGCGCTGTCCACTGAGCGCATGGCGGGCATCCTCGCCGTCGATGCCGCAAACCGCGTCGCTGTCGTGCAGCCGGGTGTCACCAACGGGGCGCTGCAACGCGCCGCGGCCGCGGCAGGGTTCTTCTGGCCCCCCGATCCCGGCTCGGCCGAGTACTGCACGATCGGCGGCAACCTGGCTTGCAACGCCGCCGGGCCGCGCGCCCTGAAATACGGCACGCCGCGCGAGAACACGCTCGGCCTCGAGGCCGTGACCGGCGACGGGCGCATCATCCGCTGCGGCTGCTACACGACCAAGGGCGTGGTCGGGCTCGATCTCACGCGGCTGCTGGTCGGGTCGGAGGGCACGCTGGCGATCATCACCGAGGCCACGCTGAAGCTGAGCCCGTTGCCGGAACAAGTCGCGACGCTGCGCGCCGCCTACACCGACATGCACGCGGCCGCGGCCGCCGTCAGCCGGATCATGGCGCAGCCGGTCGTGCCGCGCGTGCTGGAGTTCCTGGACCGCGCCGCGCTCGATCTCGTGCGCGCGCGCGACCCCGGCGACCTGCCCCCCGATGCGGGCGCGCTGCTGATGATCGAGGCCGACGGGCTCGCCGGGCAACTGCCGGCAGCCGTGCGCGCGCTGGAACGGGCCGCCGCCGGCGAGGGCTTGCTGGAGTGGCGCGCGGCCGCCGACGATGCGGAGGCCGCGGCGCTGTGGGCGGCCCGGAAGGCGTTGTCGCCCCTGCTGCGCAGCCTGGCGCCGAAGAAGATCAACGAGGACGTGGTGGTGCCGGTGTCGCGCATCCCGGAGCTGACTGACGGTCTTGCGCGCCTCGCCGAGCGCCATCGCGTCAGGATCGTCAGTTTCGGCCATGCAGGGAACGGCAACCTGCACGTCAACGTGCTCGGCGAGGAGGCAGACCTGGCGCGCATGCACGCGTGCGTCGACGAGGTGTTCCGGCTGGTGCTCGCGCTGCAGGGCACGCTCTCGGGCGAACACGGGATCGGGCGCAGCAAGCGCGCCTTCGTCGGCCTGGAACTCGGCGCCGACACGCTCGAGCTGATGCGGCAGCTGAAGCGCGTGTTCGACCCCGACGGCATCCTCAACCCGGGGGTGTCGCTGCCGGGGCCTTCCCCTCAAGAAGAGGGCTCGCGCGGAGGCGCAGAGAGGCAGAGGCGCGGAGAAGACGAATAAATGGACAACAAGTAGAGATTCGGCCGGGGCGAGGGGGCGATGGATGACGGCAGTGCGGATGGGAATGTTCAGGGGTTGCTCGCTTGACCGCACCGGCCGCGATGCGGCCAGCAACAACGGGGCGCAGTCCCGACACAAGTGTTCTACGCGCGCCGGCTAACCGCCTGTGCCGTGATTCGGCAAGCCACGCCTGCGCGAGACACCCCTGTCAAACCCCTCTGCGCCTCTGCCTCTCTGCGCCTCCGCGCGAGCCCTCTTATTTGACCACGCTGAGTTTCGGCGGGCCTTTCGGGGGCTCGGGGCCGTCGCCGCCATCGTTGCCCGACGGCGGCTCGCCTTCGGTGTCCGTGAAGATCATGCCCTCGCCGGATTCGCGCGCGTAGATGCCGAGCACCGCGCGCAGCGGGATGCGGATCGGGAACGGCACGCCGCCGAAGCGCGCACTGAATTCTATTGTGTCGTTGCCGAGACTGAGGCCCTGGGTGGCGCTGGCGCCGATGTTCAGCACCAGCTTGCCGTCGCGGACGTACCGGGCCGGCACCTGGACGCCTTCCTGCGAAGCGTCCACGACGATGTGCGGGGTCTCGCCGTTATCCGAGATCCACTCGACCATGGCCCTCAGCAGGTAGGGCCGGCGCGGCCTGCGGGTCGGGTCCTGGCCGGTCAGGGACGCATCTCTTGCTCGAGCTCGCTCAGGCTGGCGCGGAACGACGGGCGGCTGAACAGGGTCTCGGCATACTTGATGATGTTGCGGCCATGGCTGGGCGGCAGGTCCACTTCCCAGCGCGGCAGGCGCCACAGGATCGGCGCGATGCTGCAGTCGACCAGCGAGAACTCGTCGCTCATGAAGAACGGCTTGACGCCGAACAGCTCGGCGCTGGACAGCAGGCTCTCGCGCAGGTTCTTGCGGGCGCGATTGGCGGTGCGCTTGTCACCCCGCTCGAGGTCGTCCACCAGCGAGTACCAGTCGCGCTCGATGTGATACAGCGCGAGCCGGAACCGGGCGCGGCTGACCGGGTCGACCGGCATCAGCGGTGGATGCGGGAAGCGCTCGTCGAGGTACTCGACGATGACGCGCGAGTCGTACAGGACCAGGTCGCGATCTACCAGCGTGGGAACGCTGTTGTAGGGATTCAGGTCGAGCAGGTCCTCGGGAAGGCTCGCGGTTTCCACGTCCACGACATCGAGACTGATGCCCTTCTCCGCCAGCACGATGCGGACGCGATGGCTGTGGGGGCACGTCGGATTCGAGAAAAGTGTCATGTTGCCTCGCCTG
Source organism: Gammaproteobacteria bacterium (assembly GCA_047921395.1). Classification (GTDB taxonomy): domain Bacteria; phylum Pseudomonadota; class Gammaproteobacteria; order Steroidobacterales; family XN24; genus XN24. The sequence goes on along the minus strand of JBLRWH010000053.1, from coordinate 11,970 downwards.
CAGTAATAACCGGGCGCCGAACCGTCACTTAACGTCCTTCCACAGTTCCTTGTAGAACAGGTAGGAGAACACGAGCAGAATCAGCAGGAAGAACAGCACCTTGATGCCCAGGCGCTGCCGCTCGACCTGCATCGGCTCGGCCGCCCAGGACAGGAACGCGGTGATGTCCCGCGCGGCCCGGTCGAACTCGTCGGGCGACATCTGGCCGGGGGTCACAAGCTCGAAGCCGTCGAACACCGCGTGGGGCGCGCCATCCGCGCCGACTTCCTGGCGATACACGGCCTGCTGGACGCCCTGGAGCTCCCAGAGCACGTGGGGCATGGCGGTCCCCTCGAGCACCTTGTTGTTGGCGCCGGTGCTGCGCGACTTCGGGTCCGCGTAGAAGGACTTCAGGAAGGTGTAGATCCAGTCCGTGCCCCGCGAGCGGGCCGTCAGGGAGAGATCCGGCGGCGCGAGGCCGAACCAGCCCGCCGCGTCGGCCGGCGGCATCGGGATCCTGATCTGGTCGTGCGGGCTGCCGGCCACGAAGCGCAGGTTCTCGGCGACCTGGTCGTCGGTGAGCCCGAGGCCCGCGGCCAGCGTGTTGTAACGCACGTACTTCAGGGAATGGCAGCCCAGGCAGTAGTTCATGAACAGCCTGGCGCCCCGCTGGAGCGAGGCCTGGTTGGCGACATCCACGCCGGACGATTGCAGCGGGACGGCCGGACCCGCGGCGGCGGCGAAACCAGGCGCGGCGAGCAGCAGCGCCGCGAGCAACAGCGTCTCGATATGCCTAGCCATGGTAGCTGATCCTGTCCGGGGGGGTCTTGGTCTTGTCGATCTTCGAGTAGATCGGCATGAGCAGGAAGAACGCGAAATAAATCACGGTGAACATGCGCGCCAGCCAGGTGTAGGTCCCCGTCGCGGGCTGCAGTCCGAGCCAGCCCAGCATCACGAAGCTGATCACGAACAGCGTCAGCGCGACCTTGAAGATCGGCCCCTTGTAACGGATCGAGCGCACCGGGCTGCGATCGATCCACGGCAGCAGGAACAGCACGCCCATGGCCGCGCCCATCGCCAGCACGCCGCCGAGCTTGTCCGGCACCGCGCGCAGGATCGCGTAGAAGGGCGTGAAGTACCACACCGGCGCAATGTGGTCCGGCGTCTTGAGCGGGTCTGCCGGCTCGAAGTTGGCGTGCTCCAGGAAAAAGCCGCCCATCTCCGGTGCGAAGAACACGATCGCCGCGAACACCATCGCGAACACGACCCAGGCGGGGACGTCCTTCGCGGTGTGATAGGGATGGAACGGTACGCCGTCGAGCGGCTTGCCGTCCGGTCCCTTGTACTTCTTGATCTCGACGCCGTCCGGGTTGTTGGAGCCCACCTCGTGCAGCGCGAGAATGTGCGCGACCACGAGGCCGAGCAGCACCAGCGGCAACGCGATCACGTGCAGCGCAAAGAAGCGGTTCAGCGTCACGTCTGAAATGAAGTAGTCGCCGCGAACCCACTCGACCAGCTGGTCGCCGACCACCGGAATGGCGCCGGCCAGCGAGACGATCACCTGCGCACCCCAGTAGGACATCTGGCCCCAGGGGAGCAGGTAGCCGAAGAAAGCCTCGGCCGACATGGCCAGGTAGATCAGCATGCCGAAGATCCAGATGAGTTCGCGCGGCTTCTGGTAGGAGCCATACAGCAGCGCGCGGAACATGTGGACATAGACGACGATGAAGAACATCGAGGCGCCGGTCGAGTGCATGTAGCGGAGCAGCCAGCCCCACTCGACGTCGCGCATGATGTACTCGACGGAGGAGAAGGCTTCCGCGGCCGACGGCTTGTAGCTCATGGTCAGCCAGATGCCGGTGACGATCTGGATGATCAGCGCCAGCAGGGCCAGCGAACCGAACACGTAGTACCAGTTGAAATTCTTCGGCGCGTAATAACCGGTGACGTGCTCCTCCATCATCTGGTCCCAGGGGAATCGCTTCCGGAACCAGTCATAGAGGCCGCCGCCCTCCTGGCCAACGACCGACTCAGTCTTCTTGGCAGCGCTCATCAGGCAGCCCCCGTGTCCACGCCGACCAGGATGGTCGACTCGTCAACATACCGGTGCGGCGGCACGACCAGGTTCAGCGGCGCAGGCACGCCCCGCCACACCCGGCCGGCGAGATCGAACTTGGAGCCGTGGCAGGCGCAGAAAAAGCCGCCCGGCCAGTCGGCCCCGCCGAGATCGGCGGCACCGGCCTCGAAACGCGGCATGGGCGAGCATCCCAGGTGCGTGCAGCTGCCGATGACGACCAGCACTTCCGGCTTGATGGAGCGATGACGATTGACCGCATACTTGGGCTGCTGCGGCTCCTCGGATTCGGGATCCCGGACCATGTCGTCCGCCCGGGCGAGGCGTTCGATCATCTCGGGGGTTCGCTTGAGTACCCAGACGGGCTTGCCGCGCCATTCGACCCTGAGCAATGCGCCCTCTTCGAGCTTGCTGATGTCGACCTCGACTGGTGCGCCCAGCGCCTGGGCCCGCGCGCTCGGCTTCCATGAAGCCAGGAACGGCACGGCCACGAACGCGACGCCGACGGCCGAGGTTACCCCCGTGGCCACGCCGAGGAACCGGCGGCGGCCGAGATTCACACCATCACTCATCCCGAGTTCGCTCCTGGAAAGATTCCTAGGGTCATCCGCTGGCAATTAGGTCCGTTTCCAAACACTAATTCGGTCCATTCAGGCAATCGCGTAAGTATACACATCGCGTTTCGGAGCTGCCTACTGGAGGCGTACGGCCGGCGGGGCTGAAGGCACGCCGGCGAGCGGCTGTGGCTATAATGTCCGGCCCCGCGATCGTGCGGGCCTGATGCCACCTGGACGTGATTCGCGATGGGCAGCTTGCGACAGACAGTGACCTTCCTGATCCAGTCCGCCGTGCTTGGACTGGCGGTCGCGTTCGTGGTCGTCTACCTGTTTCCCGGCCTCCTTCCCGTGGGTCATCCGCTGCGCGATGGCGGATCCGGCTCGGCCTCCTACGCCAGTGCGGTGGTCGCCACGGCGCCGGCGGTCGCCAACCTGGTGGGCCGCCCGGCCGCGCCGGCCGGATTCGCGAACTCCCAGGGCAGCGGCAGCCTGGGTTCGGCCGTGGTGATGGACAGTAAGGGCCTCGTCATCACCAACCACCACGTGATCGCGGGGATGCGGGACCTGCAGGTCGTGCTGGTCGATGGCCGCATCGCCCCGGCCACTCTCGTCGGGACCGACCCCGACACGGATATCGCGCTCCTGAAGATCGACCTGCCCGACCTGCCTGAAATACGCGTCGGGCGCTCCGACCAGCTCAGCGTCGGCGACGTCGTGCTCGCAATCGGCAACCCGTTCAGCATCGGCCAGACCGTGACCCAGGGCATCGTCAGCGGCACGGGGCGCGGCCAGCTCGGGCTGTCACAGTTCGAGAACTTCATCCAGACCGACGCGGCCATCAACGTCGGCAACTCGGGCGGCGCGCTCGTCAATGCGCGCGGCGAACTGGTGGGCATCAACACCGCATTCTTCTCGCGCCGCCTCGATTCGGAGGGGATCGGCTTCGCCATCCCGGTGAACCTGGTCCGCGGCGTGATGCAGGACCTGGTGAAGCACGGCCGCGTGATCCGGGGCTGGCTGGGGGTCAGCACCCAGACCCTGACGCCGGACCAGGCACGCGCGCTCGGCCTCGCGGGGTCTTATGGAATCATCCTGACCACGGTGCAGCCGGACAGCCCGGCCGAACGCGCGGGGCTGCGGCCCAACGACGTGATCACGCACGTCAACGGCGAGCCCGTGGTCGTGTGGCAGGATGCGCTGCGCAGCATCGCGGCGATGCGCCCCGGTACCCGAGTGACGCTGGGCGGCAGCCGGCTGGGACAGCCCTTCCAGGTGGAGGCCGAGATCGTGGAACGGCAGCCATCGAGGCTTTAGGCTTCTGCTGGAGAAGATTTTCGCGCGGAGACGCAGAGGGGCAGAGGCGCGGAGGTCTAATAGAAAAGGTTTTTTGGTTGGCGCGATGGATCGGGGCGCGGCCACCAGGCGGGGGTTGGTCACGTGGCCCGGAGTTGATGCGGCCCAGCCGTGTGTCGCCATCCCCCTCCGCCCATGTCGCCGGATCGCAGAGATCCATTTTTTTATCTTCTCTGCGCCTCTGCCTCTCTGCGCCTCCGCGCGAGCCTGTCTTTCTCTTCCGGCGCGAGCCCCGCCGTCATCGGCTCGGGGAAGGCACCCGCTGGATCTGCGCCCCCAGGCTGGACAGCTTCTCCTCGATGCGCTCGTAGCCGCGGTCGATGTGGTAGATCCGGTCGATGAGGGTCTCGCCCTCCGCGACCATCGCCGCGAGCACCAGGCTGGCCGAGGCCCTCAGGTCGGTCGCCATCACGGGCGCGGCCCGCAGCCGCTCCACGCCGCGGATGATCGCCGTGTTGCCCTCCAAGCGGATGTTCGCGCCGAGGCGCTGCATCTCCTGGACGTGCATGAAGCGGTTCTCGAAGATCGTCTCGACGATGGTCGCGGTGCCGAGCGCCACGCTGTTCATGGCGACGAACTGCGCCTGCATGTCGGTCGGGAAGGCGGGGTACGGCGCGGTGCGCAGGTCGACGGATTTCGGCCGCCGGCCCGCCATATCCAGCTCGATCCAGTCGGGGCCGGTCGAGATGCGCGCACCGGCCTCCTCGAGCTTGGCGAGGACTGCGTCCAGGTGGCCGGGGCGCGCCTGGCGCAGGCGCACGTGGCCGCCGGTCATGGCGCCGGCGACGAGGTAGGTGCCAGTCTCGATACGATCCGGAAGGACTTCGTATTCCGCCCCACCGAGCCGCTCCACGCCCTCGACGACGATCGTGTCGGTGCCGGCGCCGCGGATGCGCGCGCCCATCGCGATGAGGCAATCGGCCAGGTCCACGACCTCGGGCTCGCGGGCCGCGTTCTCGATGACGGTTTGGCCGCGGGCGAGCGTGGCGGCCATCAGCAGGTTCTCGGTGCCCGTCACGGTCACCGTGTCGAGCACGATGCGCGCGCCATGCAGTCGCTCGGCGCGGGCGCGGATGAAGCCGTCCTCGATCTCCACGGTCGCGCCCATCGCGCGCAGCCCGGCGATGTGCAGGTCGACGGGTCGCGCGCCGATGGCGCAGCCGCCCGGCAGCGAGACATCGGCGCGGCCGTAGCGGGCGACCAGCGGACCGAGCACCAGGATCGAGGCGCGCATCGTCTTGACCAGCTCGTAGGGCGCCACCAGGTCGTGGATGCCGCGCGGGTCCACCTCGACCCGCATGTGCTCGTCGATGGTGACGCGCACGCCCATCCGGCCGAGCAGTTCGATGGTGGTGGTGACGTCCTGCAGGTGCGGCACGTTGCCAATGCGTACCGGTCCATCCGCGAGCAGCGTGGCGGCCAGGATCGGCAGCGCGGCGTTCTTGGCGCCCGAGACGCGGATTTCGCCCTCGAGACGGTGTCCGCCCCCGACCAGCAGCTTATCCATGGGACGCCCGGCTCAGCCGCCGGCTGCCAGCTCCGCCGGCGTCAGCGCGCGGATCGACAGGGCATGAATCTCGTTGCCCATCCTGGTGCCCAGGGCCCGGTAGATCAGCTGGTGGCGCTGCAGGGGCCGCAGCCCCGCGAACGCCTCCGAGACGACGAGGGTCGCGAAGTGGGTATCGTCTTCGGTCTCGACCTCGACGCGGGCGGCTGGCATGCCCGCGCGGATCAGGGCGGCAACTTGTTCTTTGTTCATCTCGCTTCCGGGTGGCGCCGGGCTGGGGTCCCGGCCGGCAGGATGCGGAGTTTACCGGATGCCAGCGGGAGGCGACATTCACCCGGAATGTGCCCTCCCACCTGCCCGGACGCGGCTTGGCGCCGTGTATGATGTCCGGCCGACGCCAGCAGGCCGGACCGCGGATCCAGACCACACCACCATGCTCAGCTTCTCCGTCGCTACCCTCGCCGGTTTCGTCCTGCTCATGTGGGGCGCGGATCGCTTTGTCGTCGGCGCGGCGGGCACCGCCCGCAATCTCGGCGTACCGCCCCTGCTGATCGGCCTGACGCTGGTCGGCATGGCCACCAGCGGGCCCGAGATCTTCGTCTCCGTGACGGCCTCGCTCGCCGGCGACCCGGCCCTGGCCGCCGGCAATGCCATCGGCTCCAACATCGCGAACATCGGCCTCGTGCTCGGCATGACGGCGTTGATCACGCCGATCTCGGTACGCTCGGTGACGCTGCGGCGCGAGATGCCGACGCTGCTTGCCGTGACCCTGATCGTGACCATGGTGTTCATCAACCTGACCCTCAGCCGCGCCGAGGGCCTGCTGCTGATCGGGACGCTCGTGCTGGTGCTGTACTGGCTGGTCGTGCTCGGCAGCCGTTCCGGCGCCTCCGACCCCATCGCGCTCGATTACGCCTCCGAGATTCCCAAGGACCTCCCGATGCCCACGGCGCTGGGCTGGCTGGCGATCGGCCTGCTCGTCCTGCTGGGGGGCGCCAACCTGCTGGTCTGGGGGGCCCAGAACCTGGCCATCGCCTTCGGTGTCTCGGAACTGGTGATCGGCCTCACCGTCGTCGCGATCGGCACGAGCCTGCCGGAGCTGGCGGTCTCGATCGTCAGCGCCCTCAAGGGCGAACACGACATGGCGATCGGCAACATCATCGGCTCGAACCTGTTCAACAGCCTGGCCGTCATCGGGATCGCCGGCATCATCCAGCCGGCGGTCTTCGAACGCGAGCTGTTGACCACCCACCTGCCGGTCATGATCGGCCTCACCCTCGCCCTGTTCCTGATGACATACAATTTCGGTGGCAACAGCCGGATCCGGCGGACCGAGGGGGCCATGCTGCTCGGCGCGTTCCTGGTTTATCACGGCTGGCTCGTGGCGAGGTGAGGCAGATGCACGCAGAGACGGAACTTGACGGGGACAGCGTCCGGCAGATCGGCCGGGACGTCCTGGACATCGAGGCCGAGGCGGTGCTGGCCCTCCGGGCGCGGATCGGGCCGGAATTCGTCGCCGCGTGCCACGCCTGCCTGGCGTGCCAGGGCCGGGTCGTGGTCACCGGGATGGGCAAGTCGGGCCACGTGGGCGGCAAGATCGCCGCCACCCTCGCGAGCACCGGCACGCCGTCGTTTTTCGTCCACCCCGGCGAGGCCAGCCACGGGGACCTGGGCATGATCACCGCCACCGACGTCGTGCTGGCGATCTCGAATTCCGGCGAGACCCCGGAGATCCTGACCATCCTGCCACTGATCAAGCGCCTGGGCGTGCCGCTGATCGCGATGACCGGACGTCCCGAGTCGACGCTCGCCAAGGCGGCCGACGCCCACCTGGACGTCGCCGTGGACAAGGAGGCCTGCCCGCTGAACCTGGCCCCGACCGCCAGCACGACAGCCACGCTGGCGATGGGCGATGCGCTCGCGGTGGCGCTGCTCAAGAGCCGCGGCTTCACGCGCGAGGACTTCGCGTTCTCCCATCCCGGCGGCCTGCTCGGCCGGCGCCTTCTGCTGCACGTCCGCGACATCATGCGCACCGGCGACCGCGTGCCCAGCGTGGCGCCCGAGCTCGCGGTCTCGGAGGGACTGTTCGAGATTTCCGGCAAGGGCCTCGGCATGACGGCCGTCGTGGACGGCGAGAACCGCGTGCTCGGCATCTACACCGACGGCGACCTGCGGCGCACGCTCGACGCCCGGCGGGAGCTGACCACCACCCGCATCGGCGAGGTCATGACCCGCAACGTGAAGACCGTGCGCGGCGAGATGCTGGCGGCTGAGGCCGTCCGGCTCATGGAAACCTACGCCATCACGGCGCTGCTCGTCGTCGACGACGCCGACCGGCTCATCGGCGCCTTCAACGTGCATGACCTGCTCCAGTCGGGCGTGATGTGATGGCCGCCCTGCGGGACGTGGCTGCGGGCGTGCGGCTGGCGGTGTTCGACGTCGACGGCGTCTTCACCGACGGGCGCATCTGGATGGGCACCGACGGCGTCGAGCTCAAGGCATTCAGCGTACGCGACGGCGTGGGCATCAAGCAGCTGCTGGCCGCCGGGATCGAGGTCGCGATCATTTCCGGCCGCGCGTCCACGGCGGTGGACCGACGGATGGCGGAGCTCGGCGTGTGGCGCGTGGTGCAGGGCTGCGATGACAAGGCGCGCGCGCTGGCGGAGCTCCTGCGCGACACCGGCGTCGACGCGTCGCGGGCCGCCTATCTCGGCGACGACACGCCCGACCTGCCGGCCATGCGCCTGGTCGGGCTGCCGTGCGCCGTGGCCGACGCCCACGCCGACGTGCGGGCCGCCGGGTCCTGGGTCTCCACGCAGCCGGGCGGCTTCGGCGCGGTGCGCGAATTCTGCGACATGCTGCTCGGAGCGCGCTGAGATGGTTTCCACCAGGCGGCTGGCGTTCCTGGTACTGGCGGGACTGGCCGGCACCAGCTGGTGGCTCAACCAGCGCCTGGACGAGGCCGATCCGATCCTGGGTGAGCGGCCGGCCCCGGACGGCTTCTACATGACGGAGGCGGAGATCACCACGGCCGGCGCCGACGGCCTGCCCCGCTACCGGGTCATCGCCGACGAGATCCGGCAGGCGACGCTCGGCGGGCCGACCCGTTTCCGGGAGGTGCGCGTCGAGTACAACATCTACTCGCCCAGCCCCTGGCTGCTGACGGCGCCCGAGGGCGTGCTGTCCGCGGACCAGGCGCTGCTGGAGCTGTGGGGCGGCGTCGAGGTCCTCGGGGAGTCCGCCGACCACGGCCGCACGGCCGCGGAAATGGAGCGCCTCGAGATCGACACCACGACCCACGTCGCGAGCACCGGCTCGCCCGTGGACCTGTCACTCGGCCCCCAGCAGGTCAGCGCCGTCGGCATGGTCGCTTACTTGCTGGATGAGCGGGTGCAGTTACAATCCCAGGTTCATGGCCGCTTCCTCCCCTGAGTCCCGCTGCCGGCGCATTCCGCCGTCGGGGGCGCGCGTGCTCGCGGCCGTGCTCGGGTTATTCGTCGTGGCCCCGGCCTACGCCCAGCAGCAGGCCATCACGCTGGATGCCGCGTCCTCGGACTTCGACCGCCGCAACGAGCGGCTCGTGTTCACGGAAGTCCGGATCCAGCAGGGCGACCTCGTCATCTCGGCGGCCGAGGCCGAGTCGCGCGACCTCGATTTCTCGCGTGGCAGCTGGCTGTTCCGCGGCGATGTCAGGATCACGAGCCCGATGGGCGACATCACGTCCGACCGTGCCACCATCACCTTCCTGGAACACAGGCTCAGCAAGGCCACCACGGAGGGCGCGCCGGCGCAGTTCTCCCGCACGATGCCGGATGACGGGCGCCTCGTCACCGGCACCGCCAACCGCATCGACTACGACCTGTCAAAGGGCGAACTCGTGCTCGCCGGCCAGGCCGCCCTGCGCGACGGGGTGCGCGAGGTGAGCGGCGGGCAGCTGGTGTACCGGATCGCGGAGGACCGCCTCATCGCCAGCACCGATGCCGAAGGCGCCGAGCGGGTCCGGATCGTCATCACGCCCCCCGAGGAAGAGCGCGGCGAACCGCGGGAGGACGGGCCGTGAGGACGCTCCGCGCGGAAGGCATCGCCAAGTCTTACCGTTCGCGGCAGGTCGTGCGGGACCTGTCGCTATCGATTTCCAGCGGCGAGGTGGTCGGCCTCCTCGGACCCAACGGCGCCGGCAAGACGACGGCGTTCTACATGATCGTCGGCCTCGTGCCCTGCGACAGCGGCCGGATCCTGCTCGATGACCTGAACCTCACGGCGCTGCCGATGCACCGCCGGGCCCGGCTCGGCGTCGGGTATCTCCCTCAGGAGGCGTCGGTATTCCGCGGCCTCAGCGTCGAGGACAACATCCTCGCGGTGCTGGAGACCCGCAAGGAGCTAGACGCCCTCGGCCGACGCCAGTTACTCGAGGAACTGCTCGAGGAGCTGAATATCGGTCATATCCGCGACGGCAAGGGCCTGAGCCTGTCCGGCGGCGAGCGCCGCCGCGTCGAGATCGCGCGCGCGCTGGCCGCGGAACCCGCATTCATCCTGCTGGACGAGCCTTTCGCGGGCGTGGACCCGATCTCGGTGCTCGACATCCAGCGCATCATCGGCCACCTCAGGGACCGCGGCATCGGCGTGCTGATCACCGACCACAACGTGCGCGAGACGCTCGGTATCTGCGGACGCGCCTTCATCCTGAACGCCGGCGAGGTCATTGCCTCGGGCACGGCGGACGAGATACTTGCCAATCGCCAGGTCCGGGAGGTCTACCTGGGCGAGCATTTCCGCCTGTGATTATCCGCCCATGATGAAACAGTCGCTGCAACTCAAGCTCGGTCAACAGCTGACGCTGACGCCCCAGCTGCAGATGGCGATCCGGCTGCTGCAGCTGCCGGTGCTCGATCTGCAGGCCGAGCTGCGCGAAGCGCTCGAGAAGAACGTGATGCTCGAGATGGACGACGGCCTCGAGCTGGCGCCCTCCAAGGGTGAACAGCAGGCGCCGTCCGACAGCATCCCGACGGGCGCGGCCGAAAGCAGCCCCGAACAGGACAGTTCGCCGCAGGAGGACTATCCCGAGGAACTCCCGTACGCCGACGTGTCGGAGTACGGCGCGGGAACGGGCGGCCAGGGCCGTGGCGAGGGGGACGACCAGCGCGACTACGCCGACGTGAGCGGCACCTCGCTGCGCGAACACCTGCTCGCGCAGGTGGACGTGACCTTCCCGGAAGGCGACCGCAAGTTCATCGCGACGATGCTGATCGACGCGATCGACGACGATGGCTACCTGACGGAAAGCCTCGAGGAGATTCGGGCCAACCTCGCGCCGGAACTCGAGACCGACGTGGACGAAATCGAGCGCGTGCTGGCCTGCGTGCAGCGCTTCGATCCGCTCGGCATCGGCGCGCGCGACCTGGCGGAGTGCCTGCTGCTGCAGCTGGCGCCGTTCGCGCCGGACACGCCCGGCCTCGACCTGGTGCGCCGCCTGGCGGAAGAATGCCTGCCGGAACTGGGGGAGCAGGACTACGGCGCGATCCGCCGCAAGCTCGACTGCAACGCGGAAGATCTCGAGGTCGCGGTTGCGCTGCTGCGCTCGCTGAGCCCGCGCCCCGGCAGCGCCGTGGACACCCGCCCGCCGGAGTACATCGTCCCGGATGTGTTCGTGCGCCGCGGCCGCGACGGCTGGCAGGTGGAAATCAATCCGGCGATCACCCCGCGCCTGCGGGTCAACAGCGCCTATGCGGGCTCCCTGGGGCGCAACGGTGAGTATTCCACGCTGCGTGCCCAGTTGCAGGAGGCGCGCTGGCTGGTCAAGAGCCTCGAGATCCGCAACGACACCCTCGTCCGCGTGGCGCGCGCCATCGTGTCGCACCAGCAGGCGTTCCTGGAGCGCGGCGAGGAAGGCATGCGTCCGCTGGTGCTGCGCGAGATCGCGGAAGCCCTCGAGCTGCACGAGTCCACGGTCTCCCGCGCCACCACCGGGAAATACATGCATACGCCCCGAGGCGTGTTCGAGTTCCGTTACTTTTTCTCCAGCCAGGTGGCGGGCCGCGACGGCGAGAGCGTGTCCTCGACCGCCATCCGCGCCCGGATCCGCAAGCTCATCTCGGAAGAGAATCCCGAGAAACCGTTGTCGGACAGCGCGCTGACGCGCATGCTGATTTCGGAGGGCATCGAGGTGGCGCGCCGCACCGTCGCCAAGTACCGGGAATCCATGGGATTCCCATCGTCCAACGAGCGGCGTCGCGTTGCCATACGCTGACCGCATAAGTGGGGGAAGCGCCCCACAACGGCACCTAGCCAGCGGCGGAAGGCTGCTACTAGAATAGAATTAAAACGCCGGGCCGCCCCGCCGGATGGCCCCTTTCCTCCCTAAGGAGTAGCCAAATGCACATCAACATGACCGGACACCACGTCGACATCACCGACCCGCTGCGCGAGTATGTGAACAGCAAGATGGACAAGGTCATCCGGCATTTTGACAACCTGATCGACGTCCACTGCATCCTCACGGT
>JBLRWH010000052.1:0-18562 GCA_047921395.1 Gammaproteobacteria bacterium | reverse complement strand
CCGCCACGAAGGTGGGGCCGAGCGCGGGGTTCTGCAGGCTGGCGAGGCGCTGGCCGGCGGTGACGCGGTCGCCACGCGCCACAAAGCGCTCGGCGAGATGGCCGGACTGGAGGAAGGCGGGCTCCACGCGCTGTGCCGCACGCACTACGCCCGGAAGACGCAATTCGCGCGCCGCATCCGAAAAGCCGACTTCCGCGACCCGCACCGGCGTGACGTGTTCCGTGTTCACGGCGGATTGCACCGGGTCCCGGGGGACATCGCACGCCGCGAGGGCGAGGGCGAGAAGCACGATCCCCGGAGCGAAGTTGTTGCTGGACATGGTGTTGCCTGTCAGGAGCGGGGCGCCAGCCCCTCGAAGAATATCTTGAGGAAGTCGTCCAGGTACTCCGCGTCGCTGCCCACGCCGGGCCATTGCGAGTGATGGGCGCGCGCCTCGAACCACTGTGTGCAGGCGTTGACGAACAGCGTCACGACATGAGCGGGGTTCACGTCCTTGCGCAACAGGCCGCGCGCCTGCGTCTGGCGTACGCGCTCCGCCCCGAGCCGCACCAGTTCGGCGTCCAGCCGGCCGAAGCGCTGGTCCTCGTCGAGGTGCGTCCAGGCGAACAGCCGGACGACCGCGGGATTCGCCTGCAGGAACCCGAAGTACTTGACGATCGCGTTGCGCAGCAGCTCCGCGTCCGGTTCCTCCGCGGCGCGCAGCTCGGCCTCCTGGCCCTCGGCATAGGCCGAGATGGCCTGTTCCTTCACCAGCTCCCAGAGGGCTTCCTTGCTGCCGAAGTGGTGGTGGATCAGGCTCTTGGTCACGCCTGAGCGGGAGGCGATCTCGCGCATGCTGACGGCCGCGAAGCCTTTCTTCACGAACAGCGCATGGGCGGCCTCGACGATGCGTTCCCGGGTGAGGTCCGGATCCCGGGTTCCGGTAACGGCTTTCATGGGTGCCAATTTACAATTAACTGGCCGACCGGTCAATTAGCGGATCGTGTATTGCGCGCCGCGGGTCAGGCGGCTCCTGCAGCCTCAGTCCTCGGGGACCGAAAAGTCCTGCGCGAAGGGATTGCCCGTGGCCGGCGCGATCCGTACGTAGTCGTGGTGCGTGGCGACGTGGCATGCATTGCAGGCGCGAAGCATGTCGGCGAAGCGCGTGTCTACTGCGGTCCATTCGCCCGCCTCGACCGCATCCTCGAGATCTTCGATCCTTGGCAGCAGCATCTCCCGCACCAGTGGTCCGACGGGATAATCGTCATAGTGCGGGATGCTCTCGGCCACGTATGCCGAGGTTTCCTCGAGCTCGTGGATATAGAAGTGCGCCAGCCGCTCATTGCGCGCCTCGACCGAGAGCTGCAGCTTGTGGGTGTAGGTCTGCATGCGTTCCATGAGGATGGCCAAGCCCGGCGAATCGCCGAGCGCGGGGGCCGTTACCGCCACCAGACACAAGAGTCCTGCCAGCACCGCCGAGGCCCGATTCCGAAGCGTTCCTGCGTCCATCTGCGTCTCCTTGGCTGTCCGAAACAGTATACAATCTAATCGAGAATCATTTGCGTTAAATCCGTATCCTCAGCCGCTTGAGCGCGTGCCTATACTGGCGCCCGATGCCGCAAAACTCTCCGCCCGCCCGGCGCGCCGGGCCCCGGATCAGCCACAGGACCCCGTCGTGAGCACTGCCCAGGCCATCATCCTCAGCGACCTTCCACCGGGCTTTCGCGGCATCGTGGCTCGCATCACCGGCGGGCGCGATCTCGCCGCACGCCTCGCCGCGATGGGTCTGACCGCGGGCACGGAGATCATTGTCCTCCAGAACCGCGGCTTCGGGCCGATGCTCGCCCGGGTGCGCGACACTCGCATCGCCCTCGGCCGCAGCCAGGCCGGCCTTGTGACCGTCTATGAATGCGAACCCGCAGTCCCTGGCCCGGCCGCTCCCGGATAAGGCGCGGCGCCTCGTCATCGGGCTGGCGGGCCAGCCCAATGTCGGCAAGTCGACGGTCTTCAGCATCATCACCGGGCTGACCGCCGAGGTCGGCAACTGGCCCGGGCGCACGGTCGAGCGACGGGAGGGCTCCGCACGCATCGGTGGGCGCGAGTTCCATGTCGTCGACCTGCCCGGCACCTACAGCCTCACTTCGAATTCCGAGGAAGAACGCATTGCGCGCGAGTTCATCCTCGAGGAGCGGCCCGACGTCGTCGTGATGCTGGCGGACGCTTCGGCGCTGGAGCGAAATCTGTACCTGCTCGCGGAGTTGCTGCTCCTGCCGATCCCGGTCGTGCTGGGCGTCAACATGGTGGACGTCGCGCGTGGCGAGGGCATCGAGTTCGACGCACACGTCCTGCAGGCCGCGCTCGGGCTCCCGGTCGTACCGATGGTGGCCAGCCGCAACGAGGGCGTGGCGGAGCTGCTCGCAGCGGCCGCAGCCGTGGCGGACGGCACGGAGGATTTCGCGCCCGACCGGCCCGAGATCGCGCAGGCGCACCGGGAGGTTTACGAGCAGGTCAACGCGCTGATCGCGCCGTCGGTGCCGGAGGGGATGCCGGCCAACTGGGCGGCACTGAAGCTGCTGGAAGGCGACCGGGAGATCACCGACAAGGCGCGGCAGTGGCTGTCACCGGACAACTGGTCGCAGGTCCACGAACTGCTGCGCGAGCACGAGGACGCGGTGCTCGACGTGGCCGGTGCGCGCTACGAGTGGATCGGCCGGATGGTGCGCGCCGCCGTGCGCCGGCCGCGGCTCGGCCAGATCAGCTTCACCGATCGCTTCGACCGGATCGCCACCCATCCGGGCTGGGGGCTGGCGCTGCTGCTCGGAATCTTCGGTCTCGTGTTCTGGCTGACGTTCACGGTCGCGGGGCCCATCCAGGAATGGCTCGAGGAGGCCGTGGTCGTCAGGGCCTCGGCCGCGCTCACGGGGGCGCTCGCGGGCGCCCCGGCGTGGGTGTCCGGGATCCTGGTGGACGGCATGCTGGCCGGTGCGGGGATCGTGTTCACCTTCGTCCCGGTCCTGTTCGTGTTTTTTCTCACGCTCGGGTTTCTCGAGGACACCGGCTACCAGAGCCGCATGGCGTACGTCATGGACCGGTTCATGCATCGCATCGGGCTGCACGGCAAGAGTTTCCTGCCGCTGTTCCTGGGGTTCGGCTGCAACGTGCCGGCGGTGATGGGCAGCCGCGTGATCGAGTCGCGGCCCGCGAGATTGTTGACCATCATGCTGACGCCGTTCGTGCCCTGCAGCGCGCGCCTGCTGGTGCTGGCGTTCCTCGTGCCGCTGTTTTTTCCCGTCTACCCCGCGCTGGTGGCGTGGGGCCTGGTCGTCGGCAACCTGCTGGTGCTGGTGCTGGTGGGGGTGCTGCTGGACCGCTTTGCGTTCCGGCGCGAGCGGCTCGCGTTCATCATGGAAATGCCGCTGTACCACGTGCCGAATCCACGCACGATCCTGATTTTCGCCGCGACCAATGTCTGGACTTTCGTGAAGCGCGCCGCGACGATCATCGTGCTCGTGTCGATGATCGTCTGGGTGCTGGTCAGTTACCCCGGCGAACACGTCAACGACAGCTTCCTCGCGGCCTTCGGCAAGGCCCTGGAGCCGGCCGGTGCGCTGATGGGCCTCGACTGGCGCCTCATCGTCGCGACGCTCTCGGCGTTCGTTGCGAAGGAGAACTCGATCGCTTCACTCGGCATCATCTTCGGCACCGAGGGCGAGAGCCTGGGGGCGACGCTGTCCATGCTCGTGACCCCGGCTGCCGCGCTGGGCTTCCTGGTCGTCAACATGTTGTTCGTGCCGTGCGTCGCGACCATCGCGGCTGTGCGCCAGGAAACCCGCAGCTGGGCCTGGACTGGCGCCAGCGCGGGCCTGATGCTTGCCAGCGCGCTGCTGTTCGGTACCCTCGTGTACCAGGCGGCGTTATTACTCGGACTCGGGGGCGCGGGTGCTTAAGCGCATGTTGACCACGATCGCGGCGGGGCAGGTCGGCAACACGACCGAGCTGGCGAAAGCCATCGATGCCTCGCCGGAGATGGTCGAGGTCATGGTCGCGGAGCTGGAGCGGCGCGGGCTGCTGCAGCGCGCCGGCGAGTGTGGCACGGTGTGCAGCGGGTGCCCGGCGGAACTCGCCTGCGATCCCGGGACCCAGGGCAGCGCGTGGATGCTGACCACGGCGGGGCGCCGATACGCGGAGGGCTGACCGATGCGCGCCGTTCCGATCGCGCTGGCTTCCTGGCTGCTGCCGACCGCGGCGGTCCTGGTCACCTACTGGATATCCGCCGCGCAAGGCCAGGTGCCCACCTGCATCCCGTTTATCGAAGGCTGCACCTCCATCAGCGGAGCCGCGCGCCGGGATCCCTCCATCCATGTGTTCCGCGCCATGATGCTGCCCACCGCGACAGTGATTGCCGCCTACTGGGTGCTGGTGCGCGCATGGCTCGGGCACCTCGGCGACCGGGGACGCGCCCGGGACTGGATCACCGCGGTGGGCATCATCGGGGCGACGTTCTTCGTGCTGTATATCGTGTTCCTGGGCACCGACGGCCGTGCCTACGAGTTCATGCGCCGCTACGGCGTGACGGTTTACTTTGCGTTCACCGCGCTGGCGCAGCTTGCGCTCGCCGCGCGGCTTTATCGCCTGCCCGCCGAAACGCAGGCCGGCATCGGGCGCGGCCTCATTCGTACCAAGGTCGGCTTCGGCGCCGCGATGCTCATGCTCGGCCTGGCGAATATTCCCGCCGCGAATTTCTTCCCGGAACTTCCGCTGGACAACGTCATCGCCTGGAATTTCGCGTTGCTGATGCACGGCTATTTCGGGCTGACGGCCATCGCGTGGCATCGGGCCGGGTATCGCATCTTCACGCGGATGTCGGGCTAGGGCCGTTGCAGGCTGGCCAGCAGGGAATCCAGCTCGGGGTCCGCGCGGGTGTCCACGACGACGCGATACGGCGCCTCCCGGGGTCCGATCTCCACCGGCCGCGCGAGCTGCGCCTCCAGCACGGCCACACTGGCGTCCGAGGGATCGTCGCGGCGCCGGGCCACGCGTTCGCGCAGCAGCGCCGCGGGCGCTTCGCAAGCCAGCACGACCGGACGGGCACCGCATTCTGCCGCGAGATCGATGAACTGCGCCCGCCGTCCGGCCTCGAGAAACGCGGCATCCACGACGATGCTGACGCCCGCGCGCAGGGCCTCGCGGGCGATCTGGGCCAGCCGTGCGTAGGTCCGCTCGGTCGCCTCCGCCGAGTACAGCCCGTCGCCGACCGCGGCGGGCGCGGCAGACTCGGGATCCAGTCCGTGGAGGCGCTTGCGCTCGAGGTCCGAGCGCACCCAGGCCGCCAGCAGGCGTGGCGCGAGTCGCCGCGCGAGGCGGCTCTTGCCCGAGCCGGACAAGCCGTGCATGAGCACGAGGAGCGGCGTGGGCGGCCGGGCATGCCGCTCCGCGAGTGACACGTGGCCCGCCAGGCGTGCCTGCAGGCGCTCCGTCTCGCTGGTCCCGAGTCCGCCCTGCGCGAGCCGGATGCCGTCGATCTTGGCGCGCACCAGGTGCCGATAGACCAGGTACCAGCCGAGCAGGGCGAGGCCGTCGTAATCGCCGCACTCCGCCAGCCAGGCGTTGTAGAAGCACCAGGCGAGATCGGCGCGACCACGCGACTCGAGGTCCATCATCAGGAAGGCGACCTCGCTCTGGATATCGATCCAGCGCAGCGCCGGATCGAATTCGATGCCGTCGAAGGCCGCGATGCGTCCCTTCAGCACGACCAGGTTGGCCAGGTGCAGGTCGCCGTGCCCTTCGCGTACGAAGCCCGCCACCAGCCGCGCATCGAATGACTCGGCCAGCGACGCAGCGCGATTCTTGGTCCAGTCCTCGAGTGCCGCGAGCCTGGCGGCGATGTCCGTAGCCAGGTTCTCGCCAGGAAGCGCCGCAAAATTCGCCAGCGCCGGCCGCGTCACAGCCGCGGCGTCACCGAGGCCGTCGCCGGGCCGCGCGGGCGTAAGGCCACGCTGGAATTGCGCCAACGAGCGGGCGAACACCTCGAGTTCCGCGCCCTCGAGACGCCCGGCCTCGAGACGCCTATCGAGTCGCGCCTCGGCGGGGAACCGTCGCATGCGTACCGCGGGCTCGGCATCCTCTGTCAGGGCGCCGACGCGCCAGCCAGCGGCGGTCTCGCGCGCGCCGACGACGTCGAGGTAGATTTCCGGCGCGAGGCGCCCATTGAGCCGCAGTTCCTCGCGGCAACAGTGCAGCCGGCGATCGCGCACGCGGAAATCCAGGAAGCCGAGGTCCAGCGGCTTCTTGAACTTGTAGGCGTAGTCGCCCGCGAGGAAGACCCAGGAAATGTGCGTCTCGACGAGCTCGACGCGATCCACCGGGGGCGGGTAAGCACCCGGCTCGGACAGGTCGGCGATCATCTCCGGCCGGCCGGGCGCTGCCACGCGCTCAGGCCGCCGCGCCGAGACCTTGCCCGCCATTGCTGCCGCGGGCGGCCTCTGCCTCGGTCTTGATGCCCATCTTCCCGAACACGATCGCCGCCGGGCAGAAGCCCGTGAACGACGACTGCAACAGGTTGAAGCCGACGAATACCGTCAGCCAGATGAAGCCCGGGTGGACGAACCGCCACAGCGCCAGGCTCAGCAAAACCATGAACCCCGCAAATGCGGTGACCGCTCTCTCGACTGTCATGGGGATCTCCTCTTCAGGTTCAGTAAAAATAGCGCAGCCGGAGCCAACCGTTGCTGTTGTCCTCCAGCTGCCCGAAGAACGTGTGCTCGTCGCGTCCGCCGAAGACGTTCAGCCCGGCGGAGAACAACCACTGATCGTTCCTGCGCCAGGCGATCGAGGGACGCAGGTAGACATCCTCGTCGCTGGGCGAGACGAACACGAACACCGAGCTGGTGAGTGTGTCGCGCAGCGCACGGTAGGTGAGCCGCAGGGTGGCGACCGTGCGCCACTGGTCGCGCTCGTGCTCCGGGTCGGGCGAATTCGCCACCAGCCGCCCATGGTGCTGGATCCGTTCCGCGTAAAACTGCGTACCCGCAGTCAGGTTGCGTACCAGTTCCTGTTCGTAGCCCACCAGCAGGCGCAGCTCCGAGTTGGGGATGCGCGGGTCGTCGCCGGCATGATCTTCGCGCGAGTCGTACCACGCGGTCTCCGCGTTGAGCAGGCCCTTGTGGAACGGCGTGCGTACGCTCGCCCCCAGCGTGCGCAGCTTCGGGAAGACGAGTTCGCCGTCGGCGCGCATCCCGACCGGCTGCTTCCACCGGCCCGAATAGCCGTACAGGGCGTACTCGGTCGACTCGATGGTGCGGAACAGCCTCACGGCGAGTTCGGCATTGGTCGGTTCCTCCGCCTTGCGCGGCTCGGCCGGGGCCGCGATCTCGCCGAGCATCGGGTTCCAGAACGCGAACCGTTGCCCGTAGAGATAGTCGTCCGGCGTGAAGCGCGGCGTCCACGCCAGGTCGATGTTCACCGGCGCGGTGAATACGCTGATGCGGGCCGTGTCGGAGGGCGACTTCAGGTAATCCTCGTCGCGCCCGGCAAAGAAGGAAATGAAATCTTTTGGAAACAGGTCGTTCAGGAACAGCAGATCGCCAGTGCCCCACGTCAATACCTGGCGGCCGAGCTTGACGTCGACACGTTGCCCCGGCCGGAACGACAGGGCGAGTTCGCGGACCTGTGCGTCGAGGTCCTCGACGACATGGTCCCACAGCAGGTCGCCCTTGAACTCCAGCTGGAAGGACTCGTGATCGTAGCGGGTCTCGGCGCGCAGCCGCAGGTCGCCCAGGGTCAAGGCATCGAGGGTGTCGACATCGTCCCAGCGGGCGCCGAGTGCGCCTTCCATGAAGCCCGTCCAGGAAAGGCCACCGCCACCGGTCGCCCACGGGTCCTCCCAGTCGTCGTGCGCCTCGAACTGTGCGAAGGGATCGTTGCTCTCATCGGGTGACGACGGATCGTCCGGCGCGGCAGCCGTCGCGCCCGCCGCCAGCAGCAGGCCGAGGACCCGCGGCAGCCACGTGGCACGCATCGCCTATTCTCCACCCCGGCGCAGCCAGTCCACGGGTGGCGTGCGCAGGTAGCGCTCGGAGAAGATCTCCACCGGCAAACCGACGTCGTACTCCGTGTAGCGGAATTCCATCAGCGTGCTGCCCCCGGCGACAGGATCGCTGATACGCGAGCGGGTGACCGTGGGATGGCCGTCGATCTCTTCAACACCCAGCACCTCCATGACCCGATAGACGCGACCGCGCCCGTCGTAGTACTCGGTCTTCATCGGCAGGAAGGTCTCGCGGTCGACACGCGTGACATAGCGCTCGAACTCGACCGCCGCCGGGGTCTTCGGCGTGCTCTCGAGGACGTAGTGCTCGTCGGTCGTCTCGACGAGCCTGTGCTCGTCGTCGGCCGGGTTGCGACCTGATACGTCCTCGTAGAAGAAATGCGAGCCGACGAAGCTCGTGCGCTTGTCGCCCGCACTGATGCGCCGCACGAGGTCGAGGCCGGGCAGGTAGAGCCAGCGGTCATCGTCGCGGTCGACGTGTTTCGCGACCAGGAACACCGTGCCCCGCACGTCCGACGGCCGCGAGAAGAACACCATGAAGTCCTGGTCCCCGCCGACGGCGCGGTTCCGGCGCAACACGGTGAACTGGCGCAGTTGCTGGCGGCCTTGCGCGTCCTCGATGAGCATGCGTGCCTCGCTGCGGCCGTCGTCGCCGGCGTAGTATGCGGAGAGGTTGGCGCGCGCCACGATCTCGGTCACGTCCGTGAGCGTCTCGGCTTGCGCACCCGGCACAAGCGCCAGTGCCAGCAATGCCAGGGGGAAAATTCTTGCTCGTTTCATTTCCGGATTCTCCTTGACTCAGGTCCTGGCCGACTCGGGTTCGCGGCCAAGGAAGGGCTGCATGGCGCAAGGCAGCAGGACCAGCGTGACGATGGCGGACACCGCCATGATGCTGGCAAGGAACACGCCGACCGTGATGTAGGGCACCAGCGGCGCCAGTAGCAGTGGGGTGAAGCCGATCGCGATCACGATCGCGTTGCGGCTGATGGCGCGCGCCGGCTCCTCGAACACCTCGGCCATGGCCGCGCGGAAGCTGCCATGCTTTGCCAGCGCCTCCCGCGAGCGCTCGATGAAGTGGATGGCGAAGTCGATCGACAGGCCGAGGGTGAGCGCCGAAAGTATCGCGATCGGCATGTCGTAATCCTTGCCTATCCAGCCGGTGATGCCGTAGATGAAGGTGATGGTGATCGTCAGCGGCAGCATGGCGAGCAAGCCGAAGCCGATCGAGCGGAACAGCACGACCATCATGAGGAGCACGGCGACGAACGCCCCGGCGAGACTGCCCACCATGCCCTTGACCATTGCCTCCTGCCAGACCACGTTGAGGTAGGTCTTGCCGGCCCAGTGCAGGGTCATGCCCTCCGGCACCGGGTTCTCCTCCAAGTAGGCATCGACGTGCTGCAGCACGGCGGTCATGTCCTGGTTGTCGCCGCTGGTGAGCTGCAGCCAGATCACGGCGCGATCGAAGTCGGGCGTCACCATGTGCCACAGGTCCTGCGGACGATGCGAAGACTGAAACTGCAGGAGCGCCTGGGCCACGCCGGGGACGCTGTCGGGAATGCGGAAATCCGCGGGATCGCCGCTGGCCAGTTCCCGGTAGACCGTTTTCACCAGGTCGGGCAACGCGTTGCTCTTGCCGACCAGGCCGCTGGCCTGGAGATCGGCCTGCAACGCGGCCATCCAGCGCAGGATGTCGGGTTGCTGGAAGTAGCGTGCGGCGCTCGCGACAGCCTCGACCTGGCCCAGCAGGGCCTCGAAGGCGTCCATGTCATCGCCCGGGGCGTCAAACAGCAGATCCTCGAGCGCGGACAAGAGATCGTTCAGCCGCTCGCCGTCCAGCGGCTCGTCGGCGGCCGGCGCGATTTCCGACCAGGCCTCGCGCACGGATTCCGGCGCCGCGGCGAGCGTGTCCTCGACGCTGCGGCGAAGACTCGCACCGTCGAGCGTCTCTGTCCGGTCGAGCACCAGCCAGGCGTCATAGGTGCCGGCGAAGTGCTCGTTCAGGACGCGGTCTGCGACCCGGATGCGATGGTCCGACTTGAACCAGCGGGTCGGGTTGTCGTTGATCTGGATCTGCGCGATACCGACGAGGCTGAGCACGAACACGCCCGCGAACACGAGCAGCAGCAGGCGGCTGCGTGCGAGCGATCCGGCGCCTACGCCGCGCAGCACCCTGTCCAGTATCGAGTCGCCTTCGCGGCGATGCAGGGCCGCCTGCATCTTCTCCAGGCTGGCCGGCTTCATGCGCGAGACCCAGGCCGGGATGAACACAAGGGTCAGGAGGAAGGCCAGCATGATGCCGAAGGCGACGTAGGCGCCAAATACCTGCACCGGAGGGATCGGCGTCAGCGCCAGCGACGCGAAGCCGACGCTCGACGTCACCGAGGTGAACAGCATCGGCTTGAACAGGTGGCCGATGACTTCGCGCATGGTCTCGTTCTGTCCCCGCCCGGGACGATAGCGGTCCGCGAACTCGGACATGATGTGGACGGAGTCCACCACCGCGATCGGCATCAGGAAGATCGGGATCATCGAGCTCATGATATGTACGGTGAAGCCCATGCCGATCAGCAGTCCCATGGTGGAGATCACCGTGGCCATCGCGACGATCATCGGCGCCACGATCAGTGGAAGGCTGCGGAAGAACAGCCACAACAGCAGGAAGATCGCCAGGCCGGCGAGTGGGGCGGAAATGCCCATCTGGATGAACATCTCGTAGCCGAAGGTGTCCTCCGCGACGGGCAGGCCCGTGATGTGCCAGTCGCCGGTGGCGCCGAACTCCGCCGAGGCGTGCGTGGTGATCGCCGCGATCTCGCGGGACAGGCGGTGGATCTCGTTCTTGTCCACGATCGGGACGTAGATTGCGGCAGCAAGGCCATCCCCGGAGGCAAGCGTGTCCTTCAGCAGCGGCAAGCGCTCGACAGCCTGGCGGATCGCCAGGCTTGCCTCGCGATCCGCGGGCGGCTCCGGCATCAGCCATTCGAAGCGCACGGTGCCCGGCCCGGCCTGGTCGATGTTGTCGGCGACCGCCAACGCCATGAGGTCCCGCGCCACGACGCCCTCGAGCTCGAGGATTTTCTCCGTGGCACGGTGCAACGCGCCGAGCGACGCGGGATTGTAGATGCCGTCAGGATGATCCGGCTCGACCAGGCCGACGACGATGGCGTCGTGCAGGGCCATCTCGGCCTTGACCACGTTGTGAAACACGCGATCTGCCTGCTCCACGGGCAGCATGTTCTCCGGATCGGTGTCGACCTGGATACGCGGGATCTGCAGCCCGAGGACGAG
The DNA here is from genome assembly GCA_047921395.1 of Gammaproteobacteria bacterium. Classification (GTDB taxonomy): domain Bacteria; phylum Pseudomonadota; class Gammaproteobacteria; order Steroidobacterales; family XN24; genus XN24. The sequence goes on along the minus strand of JBLRWH010000052.1, from coordinate 7,248 downwards.
CGTCAGGAGCAGCGCGAACAGGTAGACCAGTCGCGGGCGGCGCAGGGCAAGTTCCAGTAGTGCCTGTTTCAAGTCCGGCTCTCCGTCACGGGCCCGGCGTCGGGATTGAGCGCCGGACTGGGTACAGTGGGTTACGGGCTCGGATATTAAATTAGTAAACGCTAATATGCAATCCTGGTCTATAAGTTAAACATGGCCCCCGATAGCCCACTCGGCCTTGACCTGAGTCAAGCGGCGACAGAATTCATGGTGGCACTCTGGACGGGGCGCGACGGCCCGGCGGCGATCGTGCCCCCGGTGAATTTCAGGAGGTGGGCCGATGAACGAGCGTGACCTGGAGAGCGCGGTGCTGCGGGCGCTGGAGCAGGCCTCGGGTGGGGTGGGCGATCAGCCGATCGAGCCCGACCGGGCGTTCACCGAGCAGTTCGACATGGATACCGAGCGTTTCTTCAGCGCGCTCGCGCGCGAGACCGGCATCGATATTCCGGTCGAGGACCGCGCCTGCCTCGAGAGCCTGTCCGGCTGCCTGGATTACCTGGCCGGCGACCCGCCAAGTGTGAACAGGCCCTAGCGCGGGCATCGGCCGTGTCGGCAGCCGGTTCCGGCGGGGAGGCGCGCATCACTCGCGCGGTCGGGCTTGCGCGCCTCCTCGACACGTCCCTTCGCATCCCCGGCACCCGGATCCGGTTCGGCCTGGACCCGGTCCTCGGACTGGTCCCGGGCCTCGGCGACGCCATCGGCGCGCTGGTCGGCGGCTACATCGTCTGGGCCGCGCTCCGCGCCGGGGCGCCCTGGCTGATCGTTGGACGCATGCTGGTCAACATTGCTGTCGACGCGATCGTCGGCGCCGTGCCCGCAGCCGGGACCCTGTTCGACATCGCGTTCAAGGCGCATCGTCGCAACGCCGGCATGCTGCAAGCCCGGTCGCAAAGCCCGGCCAAGGTCGAGGCGCGCCAGCGGAATGTGCTGCTGGCGCTGGCGGCCGCGGTGCTGGCGCTGCTCGGCATCGCGGCTGCCGCGCTGGCATTCGGAATCTGGGCAGTCTCAGCGCTGTTGGGCTAGATTTAGAGAGGACGGCAAGGGAGGGCGCGTGATGGGCAGAGAAAGGATCATCCTGGATGTGGAACACCCGATCTGGGACCGGTTTTTCATGGTGGCCCCGCTGGTGCTCATCGGTACGCGCGAACAGGGTGGCGGCCATGATTTCGCGCCGAAGCACATGGCCGGCCCGATGAGCTGGGGCAACTGGTTCGGCTTCGTCTGCACGCCACGCCACCACACCTATTTGAACTCGGTGCGCGAGGGCGTATTCACGGTTTCGTACCCGACCCCGGAGCAGCTGCTGGAAGCCAGTCTGGCGGCGGCGCCGCGTTATCCGTCGGAGGGCAAGCCCGCGCTGGACGTGCTCGAGACGATTCCGGCCGAGGTCGTCAGCGGCGTCCTGCTCGCCGAGGCATGGTTGCATCTCGAGTGCGTCACCGAGCGTGTCGTGGATGACCTGGGTGACAACAGCCTGGTGATCGGGCGCATCGTCGCGGCCTCGATCGACGAACACAGCCTGCGCGCGCCGGATCGCGATGACCAGGACCTGATCCAGGCGGCGCCCCTGCTGGCCTATCTCCATCCCGGACGCTGTACCGCGATCTCGGAGTCGCGGGCCTTCCCGTTTTCGGCGGGCATGCGGCGGTAGCATGAAGGACGGCCCCGACCCGCGGGCGCTGCTCGACGATCTCATCAGCCGGCGGGAAGAATTGATCGACCTGTTGCGACGCATGGTCGTGGCCGAGTCGCCCTCCCTGGCGCCTCATACGCACGATGGTGCCGCCTGTGTCTTCGAGGAGGCCCTGGCGGCGGTCGGATTCCGGGCACGACGGCTGGGTGGCCGGGCCAGCAGCGGCCAGGTCTGGGCCAGGCCGGCGCAGCGGATCCGGGGCCGGCCCCTGCAGCTGCTGCTGGGACATCTCGACACGGTGTGGCCGGTCGGCACCCTTGCGGAGATGCCCTTCCAAGTGGACGGCGATGTCGTGCACGGTCCGGGCGCGTTCGACATGAAGGGCGGCCTGGCGATGATGGTGCTCGCGCTCGGGGCGTTGCGCCGGCAGGGCATCTCGCTGCCATTGACGCCCGTCGTGTTCGTGAACAGCGACGAGGAAATCGGCAGCCACGAGTCCCGCGCGCAGATTCTTCGCCTTGCGCGCCGCGTGCGCCGGACCTGGGTCCTCGAGCCGGCGCTCGGCCCGGCCGGGCATCTGAAGACGGCGCGCAAGGGCGTCGCCCGGTTCACCGTCAGGATCTACGGGCGCGCCGCGCACGCCGGCCTGGAACCGGAGGCCGGGGCAAGCGCGATCCTGGAGCTGTCCCATGTCATCCGCAGCCTGTTCGCGCTGAACGATCCCGAGCGCGGCGTGACGGTCAATGTCGGCACGGTGGACGGCGGACTCAGGCCGAATGTCATTGCGCCGGAAAGCCGCGCCGTGGCCGACGTGCGAGTCTGTTCGGAGGCGGACGCGCTGCGCATGGAACACGAGATTCGCAGGCTCGCGCCGGCAACGCCGGGCACGCGGCTGGAGGTCAACGGCGGCTTCGGGCGTCCGCCGATGGAACGCACGCCGCGCAATCGCCGGCTCTGGCGGCTCGCCCGGGACGCGGCCAGGCGCCTGGATCTCGAGCTCGACGAGGGGCTCGCCGGCGGCGGTTCCGACGGCAGCACGACCAGCCTTTACACGGCGACGCTCGACGGCCTCGGGCCGGTCGGCGCCGGCGCTCACGCGCCTGACGAGTGCCTGTTCATCGGCGCGACCCTGGAGCGCACGGCACTGCTCGCGATGCTGCTGGCCGCGCCGGACTTGCCGGCGGACGAACCGGTCGCCGCCGCCGAGGCACTGGAGGCCTGATGCGAACGCCCCGCTATTTTTTTACATCTGTCACCCGTTGCAGCGATCTCTGGCGGCAGCCGTTCGAGGTCGCGGTCCTGCCGCGTGACCGGTGGCGGGCGGCGGACTTCGTCGTCGCGGAAGTCATCGGCGCGCCCAATGAACTGTACCGCTGCGAGACGAAGACGGGTCGGATCGCGCAGTTGTTGCCAGGTGACCGGGTCGTGGGTGCGTTCGGTGAACGCCAGGCGACGCTGGAGGGCGTGGGCAGCTGGAGGGCGATCGGCGAGGATGGCGAGATGGCCGGACTCACCGGCGCCGGCCTGTTCGGCAAGGCCACCTCGACCTCGCTGCTGATGCCGTCGTTCATGCGCCTGCGCTACCTCGGGCACGTCCTCAGGGACGGTGCGGCGCTGAACATGGCGGATTTCGTCGCCCCCGTGCCCGCGGAAGGCCCCGTGGTGCCAATCGTGCTCGTCATCGGCACCTCGATGTCGGCAGGGAAGACCTCCAGCGCGCGCGTGATCATCCGCGAGCTGCGCGAGCTCGGCCTGGACGTGGCGGGTGCGAAGATCACCGGCGCGGCCCGCTACCGGGACATCCTGAGCTTCCGGGATGCCGGGGCGGGCGTGGTCTTCGACTTCGTGGACGAGGGCCTGCCCTCCACGGTCTGCCCCCAGGAGCTCTTCGCGGCCGCACTCGATCGGCTCCTTGCGCGAATCTCGGCCTGCGCGCCGGATGTCGCGGTGATCGAGGCCGGCGCCTCGCCGCTGGAGCCGTACAACGGCGCGACGGCGCTGGCACGGATCCGCTCTGCGACCCGCATGACCCTGCTGTGCGCCTCCGATCCCTACGCCGTCGTCGGCGTACAGGCTGCGTTCGGCCTCACGCCGGACCTCGTGTCGGGTCCCGCCGCGAATACCACCGCCGCGGTCGCCCTGGTGCGGCGGCTCGCCGGGGTGCCCGCTCTGAACCTGCTGGATACCGAGGCGCGCACCCCGTTGCGCGCCATGCTCGTGGAAAAACTGGGGCTCCCGGTCGACTGAGCCGGCGGGCCACATGGCAATCGGGGTATAAAGAACGTCGCAAAATAGTGGGGGGAGTGACATGGGCGGCGTGGCGGCAGCGCTGACGGTCGACGATTTGAAGCGCAAGGCACGGCGCAGCGTGCCGCGCATGTTCTTCGAATACGCCGATTCGGGCTCCTACAGCGAGTCCACCTACCGGGCGAACGAGAGCGATTTCCAGCGGGTCCTGCTGCGCCAGCGCATCGCCCGCAATCTCGCCCGGCGCACTCTCCGGACGCAGCTGGTGGGCGAAGACGTGTCCATGCCCGTGGCGCTCGCGCCCGCGGGCCTCGCCGGCATGCAGTATCCCGACGGCGAAATGCTGGCGGCGCGCGCTGCGGAGCGGTTCGGCGTGCCGTTCACGCTCTCGACCATGAGCATCTGTTCCATCGAGGACGTGGTCTCCGCGACCTCGCGGCCGTTCTGGCTGCAGTTGTACGTCATGCGCGACCAGGACTTCGTCAGGAACCTGCTCGACCGGGCGCGGGCCGCCGGCGTGAGTACGCTGGTGCTGACGATGGACCTGCAATTGCTGGCGCAGCGCCACAAGGACCTGCGCAACCACCTGTCGGCCCCGCCGAAGTTCACGCTCGGGCATATCCTGCAGATGGTCGCCCGCCCGGCCTGGTGCCTGCGCATGCTGGGCACGCGGCGGCACACGTTCGGCAACGTCGTCGGCCACGCGAAGGGCGTGTCGGACCTGTCCTCGCTCAGCGCGTGGACCAGCGAGCAGTTCGACCCGGAACTGAGCTGGGACGATGTCGCGTGGATCAAGGATTACTGGGGCGGCAAGCTCATCATCAAGGGCGTGCTCGACGCCGAGGATGCCAGGGCTGCGGTCGATACCGGCGCCGATGCGCTGATCGTATCCAACCACGGCGGCCGCCAGCTCGATGGCGCCAGCTCCAGCATCCGCGCCCTGCCCGGGATCGTCGCTGCGGTCGGGGACCGGATCGAGGTCCACCTGGACGGCGGCATCCGCAGTGGCGCGGACGTGCTCCGGGCGCGCGCGCTCGGCGCCCGGGGGGTCTATATTGGCCGGCCGTTCCTCTATGGCCTCGGTGCCGGTGGCGAGGCCGGCGTCACGCGCGTGCTCGAGATCCTGCGCGACGAACTGGACGTCACCATGGCGCTGACCGGCGAGCGCGACATCAACGAGGTCGGGCCGCACATCATCCATTCGCTCGGCTTTGCCGGACCCGACACCCCGGTCGCAGGATGAGCCGGGCGATCGGCATCGCGGGACCCTCGGAGATCTCGGTCCGCGCGGGCGCGGCGGTGGTCGAGGCGGGCGGCAACGCCGTGGATGCGGCCGTGGCCGCCACGCTGGCGGCGCTGTGTACCGAGGTCGCGATCGTCGCGCCGGATGCGGCCGCCTATGTCACGCTGTGGCGCCCCGGCGAGCTGCCACTGGTGATCGACGGCGGAATCGCCATGCCCGGCCTGGGCCGGCCCACGGAGCGCTTCGGTGCGGCCGGGCGCGAGGTCGAGCTGGATTACGGTGGCGGAATGCGGACCGTCGTGGGTTATGGCGCAGTTGGCGTCGGCGGCGCGATCGCCGCGCTGGGCGATGCCGCGGCATCTGCCGGTCGCCTGGTGTGGGCGGAACTGGTCGCGCCGGCGCTGGCGCACGCGCGCGACGGTTTCCCGCTGTCACGCGCGTCGCATACCTGGCTGCGCTACAGCCACCGCAAGATATTCGGCTGGCAGCCCGAGAGCCGCGCCGTGATTCATGACGCGCGCGGCGCGCTGTTGCCCCCCGGCGGCACGGTGCGGATTCCCGGGCTGGCGGACAGCCTGGCCGAGCTCGCGCGGGAGGGCCCGGAGGCCTTTTACCGCGGGCGCCTCGGCCGGGCGATCGCCGACTGTATCGACGCGGAGGGCGGCCTGATGGGGCGCGGGGACCGGCTCGCCTACCGTCCCATGGAGTGCCGGCCGGTCAGTTGCGAGCTCGACGGCTGGACGATCGCGATGCCGCCGCCCCCGGCGATCGGCGGCGCGACGCTCGCGGCGATGCTCGCCCGGATGGGCGATGCCCCGCGGCAGGGCTGGACGGGGACGGCGGTCGCGACGCTGGCCGAGGTGCAGCGTGACGTGCTCGAGCGGCTGCACGCCCTCGTGGACGAGGAGGCGGACAGCTCGTTTCTCGAGTCCCTGCTGGACTGGGCCCGGGCCGGTGGAGACCCGGGCGGCCAGCGCTCGTCGTCCACCGTGCACGTGTCGGCGCTCGGCGCGGACGGGCTCGCCTGTGCGATCACCGCCTCGTCGGGCTACGGCTCCGGCGTGCTCGTGCCCGGGGCAGGCATCTGGCTGAACAACTGCCTCGGCGAACTCGAGCTCAATCCGAAGGGATTTCATGCCCTGTCGCCGGGACAGCGCATGACCTCGAACATGTCACCGACCGTGGCCCGCAATGACGCCGGCGCGACGCTCGTGCTGGGCAGCCCCGGCGCCGAGCGCATCACCACGGCGCTGCTGCAGGTGATGCTGAATTTCATGCGGCTCGGCGTGTCGCTGGAGGACGCGCTCGCGGCGCCCCGCCTGCATGTCGAGAGTGCCCCCGGGGGCTGGCAGGCGGCCGTCGAACCGGGCCTGCCGCTGGACGCGGTCGCGATGCCGTGCCGGGTCTTCGACGAGCTGTCGATGTTTTTCGGCGGCGCGGGTGCGGTGCTGCGGCAGGAGGACGGGTCGTTGCTCGCCGCAGCGGACCCGCGACGCCAGGGGGCGGCCGTCGTCGTGGAGGGCCCGCGTTCCTGACGCCGGGGACCGGCAGCGCTCAGGTGGCGAAATTCGCGACGAGCCGGGCCAGCGCCAGGCCAAGCAATGCGCCTGCGGCGACGTCGCTCGGGTAATGGAGGCCGAGAATCACGCGCGACATCGCCACGAGCACCGCGAAGGGGACGAGCAGCCAGCCAAGCGCCGGGAACGCCGTCACCGCGATGCCTGTGAAGGACACAGCGTGCAGGGTGTGGCCGGAGGGAAAGCTGTAGCGATCCAGCGCGCGAGCGCCGGCCCGGATACGCGGATGCAGGTTGCAGGGCCGCTCGCGCACGAGGCGTTCCTTGAGCAGCCGGTAAACCGCAGTCCCGAGTATGCCGGCGACCGCCAGCTGGAGCGCCACGCTGAGGCCGGCTGTGCCATAAAGCAGTGGCAAGGCGACCATCAACACGTACCAGAATACGCCATCCCCGAGCCGACTGACGGCCGCGAACAGCCCGAGTATCGAAGGTCGCTCGCAGGTGCGATTGGCTCTTAGGCAGAAACGGACTTCGGCGTCCCCGAGCTTCGTCAGCCAACTGGCTGCGCTC
>JBLRWH010000051.1:0-19621 GCA_047921395.1 Gammaproteobacteria bacterium | reverse complement strand
CTAGAGCCGGCCGTCGACCGCGTCGGCCGGGAGGATGTGCTTGATATCGTAGACCACCGCCCCCGCCTTGGCGAAAGCCCGCACCCCGGCGGCGCCGAGGTCCTTGAACTGGTGGTGGGCCACGGCGAGCACCACCGCGTCGTAGGCGCCCGCCTCCGGGGCCGCCACCGGGTCGATGCCGTACTCCGCGCGCGCCTCCGCGGCGTCGACCCAGGGATCGTGGATATCCACCTGCGCGCCCACGTCTTCGAGCTCGCGCACCATGTCCACGACCTTGGTGTTGCGGATGTCGGGGCAGTTTTCCTTGAAGGTCAGGCCGAGCACCAGGATGCGGCTGGCGCGCACCTGGATCCCGGCCTTGATCATGAGGCGCACGATGCGGTTGGCCACGTAAATCGCCATGTTGTCGTTGAGGCGGCGCCCGGCCAGGATCATTGCCGGGTGGTAGCCGACCTCCTGGCTCTTGTGCGTCAGGTAATACGGGTCGACGCCGATGCAGTGCCCGCCGACCAGGCCGGGCCGGAACGGCAGGAAGTTCCACTTCGTGCCCGCCGCCTCCAGCACCTCCAGGGTATCGATGCCGAGCCGGTTGAAGATCATGGCCAGCTCGTTGATCAGGGCGATGTTGACGTCGCGCTGGGTGTTCTCGATGACCTTGGCGGCCTCGGCGACGCGGATGGACGAGGCCTTGTAGGTGCCGGCGGTGATGATGCTGGCATAGAGGCCGTCCACGAAGTCGGCCACCGCGGGCGTCGAGCCGGAGGTGACCTTGAGGATGTTCTCGACGCGGTGTTCCTTGTCGCCCGGGTTGATGCGCTCGGGGCTGTAGCCGGCGTAGAAATCGACGTTGTACTTCAGGCCGGAGCCTTCCTCGATGATCGGCACGCACACTTCCTCGGTCGCGCCGGGATAGACCGTGGACTCGAAGATCACCGTGTCGCCCGGCTTGACGAGCCCGCCGAGGGCGCGGCTGGCGCTCCTGAGGGGTCCGAGGTCGGGAATCTTGGCCGCATCGATCGGCGTAGGGACGGTCACGATGTAGACGTTGCAGGACGCGAGGCCGGCCGCCTCACTCGTGAACGTCAGCCGGGTGGCGGAAGCGAGTTCCTCGGGGCTGGTCTCCAGCGTCGAGTCCTGGCCGGCCTCGAGCTCCGCGATGCGCGCCGCCTTGAGGTCGAAGCCGACGGTCGGGAAACGGCGGCCGAAGGCGACCGCGAGCGGCAGGCCGACGTAGCCGAGGCCGATGAGGCCGATGTTCACCTGGTCCATGGCGGGAAGCGTCAAGGGAGACTCCTTACGATTTGAAGCGTTTTCGCGCGGAAGAGTTTTCGCGCAGAGACGCGGAGGGGCAGAGATGTGGAAGGGGAAATATATATAAAAAACGGCTGGATAGGGCATTTTCCGCCCCGCCGCCGCGACGTGGTGCGCCCTGCGTCACATATTTACCCCCTCCGCGCCTCTGCCTCCCTGCGCCTCCGCGCGAGCCGTCTTCATCTTCCCGGCGGGAGGGTCTGGATCGTTCTTGGCGCGAATGCCCGGGAGGTCTATCATTGGCGCTTTGCCACGGGACGGCCGGTGAACAGGCAATTCCTCAACTTCCTGCTGATGGGACTCGCGCTGGCCGCCGTCTGGCTGCTGCTGTCGGGCCTGTTCAAGCCGTTGTTGCTGGGCCTGGCCGCGGCCTCCGTGCTGCTGACCCTGTGGCTCGCCGGGCGCATGAAGATCGTCGACGCCGAGACCCACCCGGTCTGGGCCGCCCTCCACTACGTGCCCTACTGGCCCTGGCTCAGCATCGAGATCGTCAAGTCGAGCATCGATGTGGCGCGGCGCGTGCTCTCGCCCTCCATGCCGATCAGCCCGACGGTGTTCGAGGTCCGGGCGAGCCAGAAGACGACGATCGGCCGCGTGGTGTACGCCAACTCGATCACGCTCACGCCCGGCACGGTGACGCTGGACGTGGACGGGGATCGTCTGACGGTGCATGCCCTGTCCGAGGACACGATCGAGGGCCTGCTCGACGGCGAGATGGACCGGCGCGTGACGCGCGCCGAGGGCGGTCATGCGGCGTCGCCGGCCGGCCAGGCGGACGCCACATGATCACGGCGGCGATCCTGTCGATCCTGGTCACCATGGTGCTCGCGGTCGTGCGTGCCCTGCTCGGCAAGACGGTGTATGACCGGATCCTGGCGGTGAACGTGTTCGGCACGAAGACCGTGCTGCTGATCGCGGCGCTGGCCTTCCTGAGCGGCCGCCCGGACGTGCTGGACATCGCGCTGGCGTACGCGCTGATCAACTTCATCGGGGTGGTTGCGGTGCTGCGCTACTTCGAATATGGCGCCGCCGAGGATCGCGGGGGGGCGGGGCGATGAATGGCCGAACGCAAGACTTTCGCGCAGAGGCGCAGAGGGGCAGAGATAAGAGAAGGGGGGGTATGGGGTCGTTGGATTTTGCGGCGACGCAGCTTGGCGGTGATTGGGCCGCCGGGCCCGATGCCGGTCCCAACCATTTCCGTTCCGCCCATTCCCCTCCCCCATTTTTCAACCTCTCCGCGTCTCTGCCTCTCTGCGCCTCCGCGCGAGCCTCTTCTTCATTCGTCGATGGAGCAACGCGCTGATGGAAACGGCAGTGGACCTGCTGAGCTGGGCGCTGATCCTCGTCGGGGGGGCCTTCGGCATCATCGGCGGCATCGGCCTGCTGCGCCTTCCCGACTTCTTCAGCCGGATCCACGCTGCCAGCCTCACCGACTCGATGTGCGCACCGTGCATCATCGCGGGGCTGATGCTGCAGTCCGGCCTCACGCTCGTGACGGTCAAGCTCGCGTTCCTGGTCATCTTCCTGTTCCTCACCAGCCCGACCGCTTCGCATACGCTCGCCAAGGCCGCGTTGCACGGCGGGCTTGCAGCCGGCAAGAAGCACGGCGCGGGCCCGGGAGGCGGCGCCTGATGGACACGCTGGTCGACATCCTCCTGCTGGCGTTCCTCGCGATCAGCGCGATCGCGATCCTGAAGCTGCGCGACCTGTTCGCCATGGCGATGATGTTCGGCCTGTTCAGCCTGATCTCGGCGGGGCTGTTCACGACCATGGACGCGCCTGACGTGGCGTTCACGGAGGCGGCGGTCGGCGCGGGCATCTCGACCATCCTGATCCTCGCGACCCTGTCGCAGACAGCGCGGCGCGAGAAAAAACAGGCCGGGCGCAGCATCCTCGTGCCGCTGGCGGTGGTCTGGATCACGGGCGCGGTGCTGATCTACGGCACAGCGGACCTGCCGGCTTTCGGCGACCCGGCGGCGCCGGCGCACAACTACCTCGCGCCGCACTTCCTGCAGGAATCGCCCCGCGAAATCGACATTCCCAACGTCGTCGCCGCCGTCCTCGCCAGCTATCGCGGCTACGACACCCTCGGCGAGGTGGTGGTGGTGTTCGCGGCGGTGGTGGGGGTCATTTCGCTGATCGGCCTGCGGCGGCGCCCGCCGGGGCTGGCGCGCAACCCGGCGGCGCTCAGCGAGCACGCCGTGCTGAAAGTGATCGCGAAGCTGGTCGTGCCGGTCATCCTGCTGTTCGCGCTGTACGTGCAGTTCCACGGCGAGTACAGCCCGGGGGGCGGGTTCCAGGCGGGCGTCATCTTCGCCGCCGGGATCATCCTGTACGCGCTGGTGTTCGGCCTTGACGCCGCGCGCGGCATCATCCCGCCGCGGGTGCTGAGCAAGCTGCCGGCGACGGGCGCGCTGATCTACGGCGGCGTCGGCCTGGCGACCATGCTGCTGGGCGGCAACTTCCTCGACTACAACATGCTGAGCGCCGACCCGGTCGCGGGCCAGCACCTCGGCATCATGCTGGTCGAGATCGGCGTCGGCGTCACGGTGAGCTCGGTGATGCTGCTGATCTATTTCAGCTTCGCCGAGCGCGGCCGTGGCACGGTGGCGGACGAGGGGGAGCCGGACCGGTGAGCTTTTTCGCGCACTACAACTACCACGTCGCGATCATTCTCTCGATGATCGGTTTCTACACGATGATCTCGCGCACCAACCTGGTGAAGAAGATCGCGGGCCTGAACATCTTCCAGGTCTCGGTGTTCATCCTGTTCATCAGCCTGGGCGTGCTGGACGGCGGCACGGTGCCGATCCTGTCCGAGGACTTCGAGCGCTACTCGAACCCGCTGCCGCACGTGCTGATCCTCACCGCCATCGTCGTCGGCGTCGCCACGACGGCCGTCGGGCTGGCGTTGGTCGTGCGCATCCGCGAGGCGTACGGCACGGTCGAGGAAGACCAGGTCCAGGCCCAGGACGACGCACCCTGAACGCGGCCAACCACATGCTCGCGATGATCGTCGTCGCGCCGCTGCTCGGCGCGGCGGTCTCGACGCTGTTGCCGGCCGGGCGGCTGCCCTGGCTGTGGGCCACGGCCGTGAGCTGGTTCATGCTGTTCGCCGCGGTGACGCTGGCGTCGCAGGTCATGGACCTCGGACCACTGAGCTACTGGATGGGCAACTGGGCGCCGCCGGTCGGGATCGAGTACCGCCTCGACCCGGCCAACGCGCTGCTCGCGCTGCTGGTAGCCGGGCTGGCGGCGGTGGTGCTGCCGTTCGCCGGGCGCAGCCTGGCGTCCGAGGTGCCGGTCGAGAAATCGCCCTACCTGTACGCCGCGATGCTGCTGTTCCTCGCGGGGCAGATGGGTATCGCGGTCACGGGCGACGCCTTCAACGTGTTTGTGTTCCTCGAGATTTCCTCGCTCGCCACCTACACGCTGATCGCGCTCGGCCGCGACCGGCGCGCGCTAACCGCTTCGTTCTCGTACCTCATCATGGGCACGGTCGGCGCGACCTTCTTCCTGATCGGCGTCGGCCTGCTGTACGCCATGACGGGGACGCTGAACATGGCCGACCTGGCGGCGCGCCTGCCGGAGGTGGCCGCGACGCGCACGGTGCACACGGCCTACGGCTTCATCGTCGTCGGCATCTGCCTGAAGCTGGCGTTGTTCCCGCTGCACCTGTGGCTGCCGAACGCCTACACCTACGCGCCGAGCGCGGTCACGGCGCTGATGGCCGCCACCGCGACCAAGGTCGCGATCTACGTCCTGGTGCGCTTCATCTACACGATCTTCGGTCCCGCGTTCTCCTTCGGCGACATGCCGACCGCGTATCTGCTCGTGCCGCTCGCGGTCATCGGCCTGCTGAGCACCTCGGTGGTCGCGATCGGCCAGGACAAGATCAAGCGCATGCTGGCCTACTCGTCGGTGGCGCAGATCGGCTACATGGTGCTCGGCATAGGCATGGCGACCACTGCCGGCCTCACCGCCGCGCTGCTGCACGTGTTCAACCACGCGCTGATGAAGGGCGCGCTGTTCATGGCGCTCGGCTGCATCGCGATCCGCTTCGGCACTTCGGATATCAGCGTGTTCCGCGGCCTCGGCCGGCGCATGCCCTGGACGATGGCGGCGTTCGTCGCCGGCGGCCTGAGCCTGATCGGCGTGCCGCTGACGGTGGGCTTCATCAGCAAGTGGTACCTGGTGCTGGCGGCCATCGAGCTCGGCTGGTGGCCGATCGTGGCGGTGATCATCGTCGGCTCGCTGCTGGCGATCATCTACATCTGGCGGGTCGTCGAGGTGGCCTACTTCCAGGAAGGCGAAAGCACTGAGCGCTGCGAGGCGCCGCTGTCGCTGCTGGTGCCGACCTGGGTGCTGATCCTCGCCAACTTCTGGTTCGGCATCGACACGCGCGTCACGGTCGGCATGGCGGAGCGCGCCGCGGCGCTGCTGTCGGGTGTCGCGCCATGATCTTCAGCGCCTCCACGGCCCTTGAGATCGCGATCCTGGTGCCGCTGGTCGGTGCGCTGCTGATTGTGCTCGCAGGCCGGTGGCCGAACCTGCGCGAGGCCGTCACGCTGGTCACGGCGGTGACGCTGTTCGGCGTGGTGCTGCGCATCCTGTGGAGCCTGACGCGCGACGAGATCATCGAGATCACGCTCATCGAGATGCTGCCCGGCCTGAGCATCGCGCTGCACACCGAGCCGCTGTCGATCCTGTTCGCGGCCGTGGCCAGCGGGTTGTGGGTCGTGACCTCGGTCTACTCGATCGGCTACATGCGCGGCAACAACGAGCAGCACCAGACGCGCTTCTACGCCTGCTTCGCGATTGCCCTCGCCGCGGCGATGGGCGTGGCGTTCTCCGCCAACCTGCTGACGCTGTTCGTGTTCTACGAGGTGCTGACGCTCTCGACCTATCCGCTGGTGGCGCACAAGGGCGACGAGGCGGCGAAGAAAGGCGCGCGCACCTACCTCGGCATCTTGCTGGCGACGTCGATCGGCCTGCTCCTGCCCGCCATCATCTGGACCTGGTCGGTGGCCGGGACGCTCGACTTCACGCCGGGCGGCGTGCTGGAAGGCCGCCTCAGCGGCGGCCTCGCCACCGTGCTGCTGCTGATGTTCGTGCTCGGTGTCGGCAAGGCGGCGGTGATGCCGGTGCACCGCTGGCTTCCCGCCGCGATGGTCGCGCCGACGCCGGTCTCGGCGCTGCTGCACGCGGTTGCCGTGGTCAAGGCCGGCGTGTTCGCGATCACCAAGATCATCATCTACATCTTCGGGCTGGACTTCCTGGTGGACGTGCCCGAGGAACGCCTGCTGGTGTACCTGGTCGGCTTCACCATCATCGTCGCCTCGGTGGTGGCGCTGCGGCAGAACAACCTCAAGCGCATGCTGGCGTACTCGACCATCAGCCAGCTGTCCTACATCGTGCTCGCGGCGCTGGTGCTGGCGCCATCGTCGGAAATCGGCGCGGCGATCCACATCGTCGCGCACGCCTTCGGCAAGATCACGCTGTTTTTCGCCGCCGGCGCCATCTACGTGGCCTCGAAGAAGACGGAGATCACGCAGCTGTCGGGCATCGGGCGGCGCATGCCCTGGACGATGACGGCCTTCGCCATCGGCGGGCTGTCGATGATCGGCGTGCCGCCGACCGCGGGCTTCGTCTCGAAGTGGTACATGATCGCCGGTGCTTTCGAGAACGATAATTTCTTCGTGCTCGCGGTGCTGGTGATCGCGACGGCCTTGAACGCGGCCTACTTCCTGCCGATCATCTTCCGGGCGTTCTTCGACGAGGAGAACGTGCCGCCGAAGAAGGACCACGGCGAGGCGCCGTGGCCGATGGTGGTCGCGCTCACCACGACCGCGGCGCTGGTGCTGCTGTTCTTCGTCTACAACGGCCCGGTGGTAGACCTCGAGTACGGCATTCTGAGGGGACCGGGATGAGCGCACGCGACGAGAAGGGAAAAGAGCTTCACTGGCTGGTCCGCCCGGCGACGATTCGCTGGCTGTGGCGGATCTTTGGCGTGGTGTTGGCGCTGACCGTGGTCGCGCAGTGGATTATTCCGGTGCACGACTACTTCGGCGTGGACGGCGTCTTCGGCTTCAATGCATGGTACGGCTTTTTGACCTGCGTCGCGATGGTGGTGGTCGCGAAGCTGCTCGGCTTCCTGGTCAAGCGCCCCGAGAACTACTACACGGATAGCGATGTTTGAGATCATCATTCCGCCGGCACTGATCTTGCTGTTGGGCGCGGCGCTGGTCGCCATCGTGCAGCCGGCGCTGCGTCCCGTGATCGCGCTCGCCGCGCCGCTGGCGACCCTGTACGCCGTCTGGCAGGTGCCCGACGGCGTCCTGCTGAGCGCGACCTTCCTCGGCTACGAGGTGCAGCTCATCGAGGGCGGGCCATTGCGGCGGCTGTTCGCGACGGTGTTCTCGCTCATGGCCTTCGCCGGCGCGCTGTTCTCCTTCAAGCAGGCCAAGTGGTACGAGCTCGCCGCGGCGATGGCCTATGCCTCGGGTGCGATCGGCGTCAGCTTCGCCGGCGACCTGATCGTGATGTTCATCTTCTGGGAGCTGATGGCGCTGTTCTCGGTGGTGGTGGTGTGGTCGGGCGGGACCCTCGGCTCCAAGCGCGCCGGGATCCGCTACATCATCATGCACCTGCTCGGCGGCATCATCCTGAAGATCGGCATCGAAGGCATCATGGTCCACACCGGCTCGGTGGAGATCCGGCCGCTGGTGCTGGACAACTTCGATACCTGGATGGTGTTCATCGGGATTCTCATCAACGCCGCGGCGCCGCCGGTGAGCGCCTGGCTGGCCGACGCCTACCCGGAGTCCTCGCCAACCGGCTCGGTGTTCCTGTCCGCGTTCACGACCAAGACGGCGGTGCTGGCGCTGATCCTGCTGTTCCCCGGCCAGCCGCTGCTGATCTGGATCGGGCTGTGGATGGTGTTCTACGGGATCATTTACGCGCTGCTGGAAAACGATATCCGGCGCATCCTGTCCTACTCGATCATCAACCAGGTCGGCTTCATGGTGGTGGCCGTAGGGATCGGCACGGAGCTGGCGCTGAACGGCGCCGCGGCGCATGCCTTCGCGCACATCTTCTACAAGGCGCTGCTGTTCATGAGCGCGGGCGCGGTGATCTACCAGACCGGCAAGAACAAGTGCACCGACCTCGGCGGGCTGTACCAGAGCATGCCGCTGACGACGATCTGCGGCACCATCGGCGCGCTTGCCATCTCGTCGTTTCCGCTGACCTCGGGCTTTATCTCCAAGGGACTGAGCGTGTCCGCGGCCGCCGACAGCCAGCTGGGCTTCGTCTGGTTCATGCTGGTCGCGGCCTCGGCTGGCGTCTTCCTGCATGCCGGCATCAAGTTCCCCTGGTACGTGTTCTTCCAGAAGGACTCCGGGCTGCGGCCGAAGGATCCGCCGTGGAACATGCAGGCGGCGATGGTGCTGCTGTCGGTGTTTTGCATCGGCCTTGGCGTGTTCCCGGGGCTGCTGTACTGGATGCTGCCTTATCCCGTGGACTACGTGCCGTACACGGCTGAGCATGTCGTCACGCAGCTGCAGCTGCTGCTGTTCGCCGGCCTCGCGTTCTTCGTGATGCTGCCGATGATGAAGCGCACGCTCACGACCAGCCTGGACCTCGACTGGTTCTGGCGCGTGGCGTGGGTGAAGCTGTTCCGCGTGGTCGAGCGGCTGCTGAACGGCCTGCGCATCAGCCTCGGCGGCGCCGTGCTCGGGCTGCTGAAGCGCTTCTCGGAGGAGCTGATGCGCCACCATGGCGCGCAGGGCGTGCTGGCCCGCGCCTGGCCGATCGGCAGCATGCTGTTGTGGGTGGCCGTCCTGCTGGCCGGCCTGATGATCGCGCGCTACGCCTGAGGCCCGGCCCGGCGCCACAGGCAGGGACTGCCAGCCGCCTTGTCGAGCCGGTCCAGCGCGGCCTCGTGCGCGGCCAGCTCCTCGGCCGTCGCGCGCTGCACGACCAGCACCAGGTCCTTCCGTTTGATCTTCCTGCGCCGCTTGCGGCCCGTCCCGGCCGAGCCGCTCTCCGCGGCGAGCCCGAGCTCCGCCTGCCCGCCGGTCATGGCGAGGAACACCTCGGCGAGCAGCTGCGCGTCGAGCAGCGCGCCGTGCAGGTCGCGGCCGGAGTTGTCCACACCATAGCGCTTGCACAGCGCGTCGAGGCTCTGGCGCTGGCCGGGATACAGCTGGCGCGCGAGCATCAGCGTGTCGAGGATGCCGCAGGTCGTGGCGAGCGGCGGCGCCGGCGGATCGAGCCGCGCGAGCTCGGCATCCAGGAAGCCGACGTCGAAGGCGGCATTGTGAATGACCAGCTCGGCGCCGTCGATGAAGGCGAGGAACTCGGCGGCGACCTCGCTGAAGCGCGGCTTTTCGGCGAGGAACGCCCTGGACAGGCCGTGGACGTCCTCGGCGGCGCGATCGATATCGCGCTCCGGGTTGAGGTACTGGTGGAAGGTGCGCCCGGTAGGCCGCCGGTGCAGGATCTCGACGCAGCCGATCTCGATGATGCGGTGACCCTCGGCGGGCTCGAGGCCGGTGGTTTCGGTGTCGAGGACGATCTGTCTCATGGGGCGTAGCTCGTGAAGAAAAGAGGCTCGCGCGGAGGCGCGGAGGGGCAGAGACGCGGAGTAGTGAATATATCGGATTGGTCAGGTAGGTGCATGTGGCTTGACGGCGGGGGATGAGGGGCGACGAGAATACCGGTTCATCGGGCCAGCGTGCTGGCGGGACGCCACCATGCCTGGTGACGATCCCGGCCCGGCCGCCCTGTTCCCATTTTTCTATTTCCCATTCTCTGTATCTCTGCCTCTCTGCGCCGCCGCGCGAGCCTCTTCATGGACCGAGTTCATCAATGGCCTCGTTCGCCAGCGCATCCGCACGATCGTTCTCGGGATGGCCGCTGTGGCCCTTGACCCAGTGCCAGCGCACCTCGTGGCGCGCGGCCGCGGCGTCCAGCGCCTGCCACAGGTCCTGGTTCTTCACGGGTTGGCGCCCGGCGGTGCGCCAGCCGTTCTTCTTCCAGCCGGTCATCCACTCGGTGATCCCGCCGCGGACGTACTGCGAGTCGGTATAGAGGTCCACGCTGCACGGCCGCTTGAGCGACTGCAGCGCCATGATGGCCGCAGTGAGTTCCATGCGGTTGTTCGTGGTCAGCGGCTCGGCGCCTTTCAGCTCCCGCTCGCGGCCTGCAGCGCGCAGCAGCACGCCCCAGCCGCCCGGGCCGGGATTGCCGCGACAGGCGCCGTCGGTCCACGCCTCGACAGCCGTCAAAGCCGGCTCCGCGTGGTGGGCTCGGCGAGCCCGGCGTGCGATCGCTCGGGCCGCGTCCACAGGCGACGCAGCGGCGTCACCGCGTGGACGCGCTTCACGGCGACCAGCAGGTAGCCGCCGTAGTAGCCCGGCAGGCGGCGCGCGCGATGCCGCAGCCGCCCGTCTGACTCGGCGAACGCGGGGAAGTAGCGCTGCACCGAGGTCACGTCGAAGTTCAGCAGCGACAGCCAGTCGCGCAGGCGCCACTCGGAATAGATGTGGTCGATCTGCGGCGGCCAGGCGCCGCGTGACAACAGCCGCCGCAGCCCCACGACGCTCCACGGGTTGAAGCCGAGCATGATCAGGCGTCCGCCGGGGGTGAGCACGCGCTCGCACTCGCGCAGCAGCTGGTGCGGCTCGCTGGCGCGCTCGTGGGTGTGCGGCAGCAGCACGGCGTCCACCGAGTGACCTGCGACCGGCAGCTGCCAATCCTCCGCCACGAAGCTCACGCCCGGAGCGTTCGCCTCCGCGCACACGGCGCGCCGCACGGTCCCGGCGAGGCCGACGAACTCTTCGGCCCGGCCCCACGCGCCGACCTGCAGCAACTGGCTGCCGAACACGCGCCGGAGCGGCTCGGCGGCGGCGGCCTGCTCGGCCGCCCGCAGCCGCAGCCCCGTGGGGGACTCCAGCCACTCGGCAAGCTCGGGCGGATAAATCGCCATGGGCGCAAGGATAGCCCAACTCTCTGGTGGGGACATTGCCGAAACGGCCTGTTGGGGACATTGCTCAAACGGCGTTTTGAGCAGTGTCCCCAACCGGCGGGTTTGAGCAATGTCCCCAGCCGAAAGTGTGGATTCAATCGTTTCGGCCGGGTTCACCTTTCAGTAGAATGCCCCGGATGCTCAAGGTGACGCCCGTCAAGGCCTTCAGGGACAACTACATCTGGCTGATCCACGGCACGGACCCGCGTCGCGTCGCGGTCGTGGACCCGGGCGATGCGGAGCCGGTCAAGCGCGCCCTCGCAGCCCAAGGCCTGGAGCCCGTCGCGATCCTGCTCACGCATCACCATCCCGACCACTCCGGCGGCATCACCGCACTGCGCCGGGCCTTCGACATTCCCGCCTGGGGCCCGGCCAACGAACCGGTCGCGGGCATGACGGACGCGGTCGCCGGCGGAGACCGCGTGGAACTGCCGGAACTGGGCCTGGCGTTCGACATCATCGACATCCCGGGCCACACGGCCGGGCATATCGCCTTTTACGGCCATGACGCCCTGTTCTGCGGCGACACGCTGTTCAGCGCCGGTTGCGGACGGGTGTTCGAGGGCACGCCCGCACAGATGCTCGCCTCGCTCGACGCGCTGGCGGCGCTGCCCGACGACACCCGCATCTACTGCGGCCACGAGTACACCCTCGCCAACCTGCACTTCGCCCAGGCAGTGGAGCCGCACAATCCCGACATCGCGCAGCATGCCGACGACGTGGCGACGCTGCGCAGCGACGATACGCCGAGCCTGCCGTCGACCCTGGCGCTCGAAAAGCGCATCAATCCCTTCCTGCGCTGCAACGAGCCCGCGGTGAGAGACGCCGCGGCGCGCCACGCCGGTGCTCCGCTCGCGGCGCGCGTCGACGTGTTCGCCGCCGTGCGGCACTGGAAGAACGAATTCGCCTGAGCGGAGGTTCAGTTTTGCCCCATCGACGCCACCGGCTCGGATGCCTCCTCGTCACCGTCTCGCTGGCCGCCTGCGCCACGCCCCGCGGAGAGTCCCCGGACATCGCCGCGGAGACAGCGCCGACTGGTGTCACCTCGCAGGCCCCCGCACCGCAGCCCAACGCGAGCGCCCGCCGGACGCCCCGCCCCGCGCCGGACGCCACGACCCTGTCCCCATCCGAGCTGTCCGTCGCCGACGCGCCAGCCGAGGCTCCGGTCGAGGCTCCGGTCGAGGACCTGCTCGAGCGGCTGCGCGCCGGGTATGCCCTGCCGCAGGCGGACCAAGCCGCAATCGCCCAACAAGCCGACTGGTACGCCCGGCATGACGCCTACCTGGACCGCGTCTTCACCCGCGCCCGCCCCTATCTCTCGCACGTGGCGGCCGAGATCGAGGCCCGCGGCCTCCCTGCCGAACTCGCCTTCCTGCCCATCATCGAGAGCGCCTTCGATCCGTTCGCCTATTCACACGGCCGCGCGGCCGGGATGTGGCAATTCATTCCAGGCACCGGGAAGCGCTTCGGCCTGAAGCAGAACTGGTGGTACGACGGCCGGCGCGACGTGGTCGAGTCCACGCGCGCCGCGCTCGATTACCTCGAGTACCTGCACGGCTTGTTCGACGGCGACTGGCTGCTGGCGGTGGCGGCGTACAACTGCGGCGAGGGCACGGTCGGCCGGGCGATTCGCAAGAACCAGGCCGCCGGCCGGCCCACGGATTTCTGGAACCTGCAGCTGCCGGCCGAGACGCGCGGCTACGTGCCGCGCCTGCTGGGCCTCGCCGACGTCATCGCGGCGCCCGACAAGTACCAGCTCGAGTTGCCATCCATTCCGAATGCGCCGGTATTCACCGCCGTGGAACTGGACGGCCAGATCGACCTCGCGGTCGCCGCGGAGCTGGCCGGGATCGAGCTCGCCGCGCTGCAGGCCCTCAACCCGGGCTTCAACCGCTGGGCCACGGACCCGGAGGGGCCGCATCGGCTGCAGCTGCCGCTCGAGGTGGCCGAGGACTTTGCCGCCGCGGTCGTGGCGCTCGACCCGGGCGAGCGGGTGCGCTGGCAGCGCCACCAGGTGCGCTCCGGCGATACCCTCGGCGGCATTGCGCGGCGCTACAAGACCACCGTGGCGGTGCTGCAGTCGGTCAACGACCTGTCCGGCACGCAGATCCGCGTCGGCTCGCACCTGATGGTGCCGACCTCGACGCGCAGCGTCGCCGATTACCCGCTCAGCGCCGACAACCGCCTCGCCAGCACGCAGCAGCGCGAGCGCGCCGGGCGCGTGCGCAGCGAGCACACCGTGCGCAACGGCGACTCGCTGTGGTCGATCTCGCGCCGTCACAACGTCGGCGTGCGCGAGCTGGCGGCCTGGAATGGCATGGCGCCGGGCGACACCCTGTCCGTCGGCCGCACGCTGGTCGTCTGGCGTCCGGGTGGCGACGGCTCCGCGACTGCCGCGGCGCGCCCACCGGCCGCTGCGCCGCAGCTGCGCAAGGTGAACTACACTGTGCGGCGCGGCGACTCGCTGTACCGCATCGCGAACAATTTCCGGGTGTCGGTGAACGACATCAAGCGCTGGAACCGCCTGGACGGCAAGAAGCACCTGCAACCCGGCCAGCGCCTGATCCTGCACGTGGACGTCATCGCGCAATCGGGCGGCTGATAAGAACAGGCTCGCGCGGAGGCGCAGAGAGGCAGAGACGCGGAGATGGATATATAGAAATCAGGTCACGACTAGCCGGCGCCATCGATCACAACGACGCGAACACCACGACAGCCCAATTATAAAAAACTCTGCCCCTCTGCGCCTCTGCGCCTCCGCGCGAGAACAAAGCGCCGAGACAGGCAAAAACCCCACCGGAGGAGAACGACCATGGGATTTCTTAACGGCAAGCGCGCGCTGATCGTCGGCCTCGCCAGCGAGCGTTCGATCGCGTGGGGCATCGCGCAGGCGATGGCGCGCGAGGGCGCGGAACTCGCGTTCACCTACCAGGGCGACAAGCTCAAGCCGCGCGTCGAGGCCATGGCCGAGCAGCTCGGCGGCGGCTTCACCTGCGCGATGGACGTGGCCGACGACGAGCAAATCAAGACAGCGTTCGAGGCGCTGGGCAACCACTGGGACGGCCTCGACGTGCTGGTGCACTCGGTGGGGTTCGCGCCGCGCGACCAGCTCGCCGGACGCTTCGTCGACTCCGTGACGCGCGAGGGCTTCCGCATCGCGCACGACATCAGTGCGTACAGCTTCGCCGCGCTCGCGCAGGCCGGGCTGCCGCTGATGCAGGGGCGCGGCGGCTCGCTGCTGACGCTCAGCTATCTCGGCGCGGTGCGCGCCGTGCCGAACTACAACGTCATGGGCCCGGCGAAGGCCAGCCTCGAGGCGACGGTGCGCTTCCTCGCGGCCGACCTCGGCGCCGAGGGCCTGCGCGTGAACGGCATCTCGGCCGGGCCGATCAAGACGCTCGCCGCGGCCGGCATCGGCGGCTTCCGCAAGATGCTCGCGCAGGTCGCGCGCATCGCCCCCCTGCAGCGCAACGTGACGATCGAGGATGTCGGCAACGCGGCCGCCTTCCTGTGCTCGGATCTCGCCGCGGGCATCACCGGCGAGATCCTCTACGTGGACGGCGGCTACAGTCACGTCGGCATGTCGTTGCCGGAAGACTGAGCGCCACATGATTCGCTCCGCCGCTTTCCTAGTGCAGCGCTTCATGCTCGGGCGCGAGACCCTGCTGGCGCGCGTGCCCGAGTTCGCGCTGGAGATGCGCGTCCCTGCGCGCGACGCCGCCGGCCGGAATCTGTTCCGCCGCGGCATGCATGCCCCGGAGGTTACGAACTTCCTCGCCACCAGGCTCGAGCTCGAACCCGATGACCTGGTGTTCGACATCGGCGCGAGCGTCGGCTGGTATTCGATGCTGCTGGCCAGCATCGCGCCGCGCGGCGCGTCGATCCACGCGTTCGAGCCCGATCCGTGGATGCGCGGCATGCTGCAGGAAAACGCCAGCCGCAACCGCGCCGACGCGGTCACCGTGGTCGGCGCGGCCGTGGGCGAGGACTCAGGGCCAGCGACCCTGCATCGTTACGGTTACCGGCGCCGGAACCGCGGCGGGCTGCTGGCGCTGAACCAGGCCGAATCGATCGGGGTCGAGATGGTCAGCCTGGACGACTACTGCCGTCGCCAGGGACTGGACAAGCGGCCCGTTGGGTTCATCAAGATCGGCGTCGAGGGGTTCGAATACTTTGCCCTGCGCGGCGCGCAGGAGACCCTCGGCCGCTGCCGCGCCCTGCTGACCGAATTCGCGCCGGCGCGCCTCGCGCAGGCGGACGTGCATCCGGCCGGCATGCTCGACCTGCTCGTGGAACTGGGTTTCGTGCCCGCGGTGCTCGAGGCCGATGGCCCGCGCCCCGTGGAGCGCGCGGAGCTGCTGGCCGACGCGCAGCCGCGCAACCTCTTCTGGGCCCGGCCCACCCGGCACGTGGCTGCGCCGCCGCCGGACCCGAACGCCCTGGCGATTTAGGGCCGTTTCACGCCGCCCTGGTTCAGGACGCCTTCCTCGCCCTCGAGCCGGGCGACGAGCACCGCGCAGGTGCAGTCGCCGAGGATGTTGATGGCGGTGCGCGCCATGTCGAGGAGGCGGTCGAACACGAACAGCACGCCGATGGCCTCGACGGGGAGGCCGACGGCCGCAAGGATGATCGCGATGGCCACCAGCGAGGCGGACGGAATGCCGGCCACGCCCACCGACGTGACGAGCGCCGTGACGACAATCACGAACTGGACGCCGAAGGACAGCTCGAGGCCGTAGGCCTGCGCGATGAAGATCGCGGCGACGCATTCATAGAGCGCCGTGCCGTTCATGTTGATGGTCGCGCCCAAGGGCAGCACGAAGCTCGAGACGCGGTTCGACACCCCGGCGCGCCGCTCCATCGCGTCCATGGTGATCGGCAGCGTCGCCGAGGACGACGCCGTCGAGAACGCGGTCAGCAGCGCCGGTGCGGCGGCACGATACAACGCGATCGGGCTGGCGCGCGCCACGAGGCGGACCAGCAGCGGGATCGTCAGCAGCGCGTGGACCGCCAGCGCACCCAGCACCGTCAGGCTGAACACGACGAGCGGCCGCGCCGCGTCGAAGCCGGTTTGCGCCACGGTGCGCGCGACCAGGCCGAACACGCCGATCGGCGCGAAGGCCATCACCCAGCTCGTGATCTTCATCATGATCGCGAACAGCGCGTCCCAGAATTTGTACATCGCGTCGCCATGCTCGTGGCCGACGCGCGTCATGAAGTAGCCGAACACGACGCTGAAAAAAATCAGCCCGAGCATCTGGCCGTTGGCCGCCGCGTGAACGATGTTCGGCGGCACCATGCTGAGGAACATCTGCGCGAGTTGTCCGCCGCCGCCGGCCCCCGCAGCAGCGCCGACGCTCTCCGCGACCGCCCGCGTGCTGGTCTCCAGCGCAAGCAGGTCCCTGGCCGGCTCGCCGTTCACGATGCCCGGCTGCACGAAATTGACCAGCAGCAGCCCGACGAGGATCGCGAACGTCGAGGTGACGCCGTAAAAGAGCAGGGTCTTGCCACCGAGCCGGCCGAGGTTGCCGCCGCCGCCGATGCCCGCCACGCCGACGATGATCGAGGACATGATCAGCGGCACGATGAGCATCTTCAGCGCATTGATGAACAGCGTGCCGACGAAGTCGTAGGCGCTGAAGAAGGTCACACCAAACAGCGCGGCTTCCTGACCGCTGAGCCAGCCCGCGGCGATGCCGGCCGCGATGGCGATCAGGATCTGCCAGTGGAGCTGCAATTTACGCATCGCGGGATGTTAGCAGCCTCGCCGGCAGGTTTCTCGTTGCGGCGGGGCTTTCGCCGGGAAGAAATACGGCTCGCGCGGAGGCGCAGAGAGGCAGAGGCGCAGAGGGATATATATATAGGGTTGCCAGGCTGGGGGCGGACGCCGGGGTGCGGCCGTGGGGGCGGTTCAGGCGGCGTCGCCTGAGAGCAGCCGAACAGGTCAACAGGGCGCCCAGACAGGCGCCCCGCTGACGCGCAGCAAACAGGGCAGGCCCAGGGCCGGGGAAAACACTGTAACCGGCCGAAGCCGACGAAGCGGCCCAACCCAACCCACTATTTTCTACTCTCCGCGTCTCTGCCTCTCTGCGCCTCCGCGCGAGCCCTCTTCTGCCTTTACTGCTGCTGGAGCGACTGCTCGAAGACCTTGACCTTGGCCCCGAGGCGCAGGTCCTCGAGGTAGCCCTGCAGCTCCTGCGAGGCGCGCGCGCCGCGGGCCTGGTCCCGCAGCTCGGAGAGCTCCTGCGCGGTCAGCATGTCGAGCCCGCCGGGCGTGGCTGAAAGGACGCGCAGCACGAAGTAGCCGCTCGCGCCCTCGGCGGTCACGACCGTCGGCATGTCGCCAGTGGGACGCGGCGCCGCGAAGGCGGCCTGCGCGACATCCGGCGGCACCGTCACGTCGTTGCGCACGATCGTCAGGCCGGCGACGAAATCGCCTTCCAGCGCCGCGGCGGTATTGGCTACGCTGTCACCCGCCTCGAGCATCGCCTTGGCCCGGGCGCCGAGTTCGCGGGCCTGTTCGGCGGCGCGCGCACGGCGGAGTTCGGCAGCGATCTGCTCGGCCACTTCCTGCAGGGGCCGCAACTCGGGCGGGTTGTGCGCGGTGACCCGGATCACGGCGGCATGCCCGTCATCGAGTTCCAGCAGCGCACTGTTTTCACGGCTCTCGAACACGGCTTCGCTCCACGCCGCGTCGATGACCGCTGGATTAGCGGCAATGCCGGGCCCGCCCTGGCGTGTCACGCCCTCGACGGTGTCGATCTCGTAGCCGAGCGCCGCCGCGGCCGCCTCCAGGCTGCCCGGGTTCTCGAATGCGATGCGCGCGAGCGTCTCCGCGCCGTCGTAATAACGGTCCTCGGCGGCACGCAGGCGGTAGTCGCGCAACAGCTCCTCACGGGCCTCCTCGAAGCTCGCGCCGCCGCTCTTCTCGATGTCGTCCAGCTTGATCAGGTGCCAGCCGAACTCGGTGCGCACCGGGGCGCTCACCGTGCCGGGCTCCATGGCGAACAGCGCCTTGTCGAAGGCGGGGACCATGATCCCGGACTCGACCCAGCCGAGGTCGCCGCCGCTGCGGGCCGAGCCGGGGTCCTCGGACGCCTCGGCGGCAACGTCGGCGAACGCCTCGCCCGCGTCGATGCGCTCGCGCAACGCCTTGATGCGCTCCTCGGCGTCGTCGGCGGAGCGCAGGAGAATGTGCGCGGCCTTGCGGCGCTCGAGGCCGACGAAGCGCTCCGGCTCGCGGGCCAGCTCCGACTCGTAGAATGCCCGGAGGTCGTCCTCGGACACTTCGAGCGCCTCGGCGTAGCGGTCGAGCCGGAGGTCGATATAGGCGATGTCGACGCTCTCGGGCAGCATCCAGCGCTCGGGCGTGGCCTGGTATTGCGCCTCGACGTCGGCGTCGCTCACTTCGATCTCGGCGAGCAGCCGGTCGACGGGCAGCTTGACCCATTCGACCTCGCGCAGCTCGCGTTGCAACGCGACGCGGCGCTCGAGCTCATCGCGGGTCAGGAATGAGGACAGCACGAGCGCGTCCTGCAGCTGCTGAACCTCGAGCAGCCTGCGCTGCTCGGCCTCGAACATCGCGGGCGTGTAGCCGGCGCCGCTGAGGGCCGCGCGATAGGCCTCCATGCTGAAGCGGCCGCCGACCTGGAAGACCTCGTAGGACTGGATGTGGTTCATCAGGGCCGCGTCGCCGACGCGATAACCCTGGTCGTCGATGCGCTGCTGCAGGAGCTCGCGGCGCACGAACTGCTCGATGACGCCGCGCCTGATCTCGGCGGCGAGTTCCTCGGGCACATCACCGCGGATCGCCTGCCGGAACTGCGAGAGCTGCTCCTGGTACGCGCGGCGCACCGGCTCGAGCGGCACTTCCTCGCCGTTGACCTTGGCGGCCACTGCGCGGGGCGTGATGCTCAGGTCGATGCCCCAGACGGTGAATACGACGCCGATGGTGATGATGATCGCCCAGGCGACCCAGCCCGTGATTGACTCGCGTATTTTCTGCAGCATGAACTGTCTCGGCTCTCGTGGCATCCAGGACCCGTCGGGTCCGGAAAGTGAAAGGGCGCCCCGGGGGCGCCCTTTCGATCATTGGCGGAGCGGACGGGACTCGAACCCGCGACCCCCGGCGTGACAGGCCGGTATTCTAACCAACTGAACTACCGCTCCTGGAATCAACCTGGTGGGTGCTGAAGGGATCGAACCTTCGACCTTCGCCTTGTAAGGGCGACGCTCTCCCAGCTGAGCTAAGCACCCGCGCTCCCCGGGAGGGCGCGCTAG
>JBLRWH010000050.1:0-20024 GCA_047921395.1 Gammaproteobacteria bacterium | reverse complement strand
AGCCGTCGGTCGAGTCGCTGAATGCCATGGGGCTGGACGTGTCCGGCGTCGGCAACCACGAGTTCGACGAGGGCGTCGCCGAGCTGTTGCGGATGCAGTATGGCGGCTGTCACCCCGATGATGGCTGCTTCTTCCCGGATGCCCCGTACGCAGGCGCCGACTTCCCCTGGCTTGCGGCCAACGTCGTCAACGAGTTCGGCGAGACCCCGCTGCCTCCCTTCTGGATCAAGAAGCTCAACAGCGAGAAGATTGCGTTCATCGGCATGACGCTGGAGGCGACTGACACCCTCGTCGCCGCCGCCGGCATCGAAGGCTGGAGCTTCCGCGACGAGGCCGAGACGGCCAACGCGCTGGTGCCGATTCTGCGGGACGAGTACGGCGTGAAGGCGATTGTCGTGCTGCTGCACGAGGGCGGGTCGCAGACGCCGCCGCCGGGCAGTATCGAGGCCTGCGAGGGCATCTCGGGCCCGATCGTCGCGATCAACGCGGCGCTGGATCCCGAGATCGACATCGTCATCACCGGCCATACCCACCTGCCTTACAACTGCCTGCTCCCCGATCCGGATGGGCAGCCCCGCATCGTCACAAGCGCGTATTCGTTCGGGCGGGTCGTCACGGAAGTGAACCTGGTGATCGACAAGGGCACAGGCGACGTGCGCCGCGATCTGACGACTTCCACGAACCACCTCGTGGCGCGGGGCGATCTGATGCCTGACCCGGCGGTCACGGCGGTGATCGAGAAGTGGCGGCCCCTGTTCGAGGTGGCCGGCAACACGCCCGTCGGCACCATTACCGAGTCCATCACGCGCGGCGGGAACCCGCCCGGCTCGGACCGTGGTGTGGAGTCCGCCGCCGGCAACCTGGTCGCCGATGCCCAGCTGTGGGCCACCTCGGCCAGCGGCGCACAGGTCGCTTTCATGAATCCCGGCGGCGTGCGCTCCGACCTGACCTATCCGGAGTCTGACGGCGAGGGCGATGGCGTGGTGACCTTCGGCGAGGCGTTCACCTTCCAGCCCTTCGGCAACACGCTGTTCACCTTCCCGATGACCGGCGCGCAGGTCGTCTCGGTCCTGCAGGAGCAATGCCAGCCGGTCGGCTCCAGCCGTCCGTTCCTCCACCTCGGCGTATCGGAGGGCTTCAGCTACGACCTGGCGAAGACTATCGTCGACGGCAACTGCACCGCGGTCAGCATCAGCAACGTGCAGCTGAACGGCGAGCCGCTGGATCTTGCGGCGACCTACCAGGTCACGGTGAACAACTTCCTTGCCGATGGCGGGGACAACTTCGGCACCTTCGGCACCATCACGGCGCCGCGCCTCGACGGGGGCAACGACCTCCAGGCGTTGATCAACTACCTCGGCACGTTCAGCCCGTTGGCGCCCCCGAGCATCGACCGGGCCAACGAGCTGAACTGACGCGCGGCCGGAAGAAATTACGACCGGCCGCTCGGTGCGGCAGCAGACGGACGCGGCGACGCCCGCGGGGGGATAGTCGTCCCCACAACGTCGCCACCCGCACAGGAGTCAGGCGCATGAACAGGTCATTGATCATAGGGATCGTTGTGGGCGCAATCGCAGTAACGGCGGGCGGCGCGTATGCGGGGTTCCGGACGCTGGGCGGCGATCCGTCTGCCAAAGTGCTCAAGGTCGAGCCCCTGACACGGACGATCCAGGTCGCGCGCCAGGTGTGCGGAGATGAAATCGTGTCGCAAGAAGCGCCCACGCGCGACCCGAACCGGGTCGCCGGCTCCGTGGTCGGCGCAGTGGTAGGCGGCGTGCTCGGCAGCCAGGTTGGCGGCGGCAGCGGGCAGAAGGCCGCGACCGTGGCGGGCGCGGCGGCCGGCGGCTATGCCGGCAACCAGGTGCAGAAACAGATGCAGGAAGGCAACCGCGTCGAGTCGATCGAGCAGCGCTGCGAGACGGTCTACGATTCTCGTGAGCAGGCGGACGGCTACGAGGTCCGCTACCTGCTCGATGGGCAGGAAGGCGTCGTGCGCACTGACCAGGCGCCGGGCAGGACTATCCCGGTCAAGAATGGCCAGCTGGACCTGAGATCCCTCACCGATCGCGACTGATTTCTCCACCAGCCACGCTCTGCTGTAATTGCCTGGACGGCAAACGCACAACCTCGAACGGTTACACGCTCTTGGGCATCTCGGTGCTCGATTCGACGGACGCGGAGGCCCGTGTCGTCGAAGGCCTCATCACCGGAGTCGGCTTCATCGGCATGGCTGTTGCCTACCAGCGCTACGAGGTCGCGCTGCTCATGTCCATCATCAATTTCGTGGCCCTGCGCTTCGTGCAGCGCTGGAAGCAGCACGGCCACCAGGACTGAACCGGCGAAACCCTGCCGTGCGCCATGGCCAGCGCCCGACTTCGCCGGCATTCCCGGGCTGGAGCTGGGGGACGTGGGGCGCGGCGCGGCCGGTCGCTAAGCGGTGCTGCCTGCCGGCCCGAGGCGCCTCCCCCTGCATCCGCGTCACGGCGTGACGATGCTGAACATCGGGTCGAATTCGACGATGTTGGAGACAATCGCGCCGAAGGCCGTGGGATCACCATCGATCTCGAGCATGCCCGCCTGCACCAGCTCCGGCATCGTCTTGCCCTGCAGCAGCATGGCGAGGAATGCCTGGCGGGTCAGCCTGAGCGTGAGCTCGGGGCTCTCCAGCACCCGGCCGCGGGTGTTGTTGAGCACCGAGTTCGACAGCTCCAGCGCCCAGGTCTCATCGCTGTCGGTGAATACCATGCTGATCGCCACATCGAGCCCGTCGGTCTTCTCGTGGTCCAGCCGCAGCGCGACGAAGTCGAACAGCAGCTCGTTGGACATGCCGCGCACGGTGTCGGCGTTGGCGGTGCTGAGCGCGTAGTTGCGCGGGCCGTTGCGCAGCTCAAATGCCGCCATCAGGTAGGCGTTGCGCCAGGGCGCCGCTTCGGCCTGGTAGCCGAGCTGTTCCAGCGCGTCGGCCTGCAGCGCGCGCGCCTCGGCGCTGGCCGGGTTCGCGAACACCGCGTGGTTCACCAGCTCGACGACCCAGCGGTAGTCCCCCGCCGCAAGGGCCTCGCGGCCCAGCGCCAGCAGCGCGGCTTCGCCGCCCAGCGCGGCGACGTAGCGTTGCGCGACTTCGGCCCGTGGCAGCGGGTCGAGGGTGGCCGGATTGCCGTCGTAGAAGCCGAGATAGAAATCATAGACCGCGCGCATGTTGTGGCTGAGCGTGCCGTAGTAGCCGCGGGAGCTCGCATCCGCCGCCAGCCCCCTGGGGAAGAAGTCCGCGTTGCCGATCTCGCTCTTGGTCTGGCCCTGGTTGGCCAAGTGCAGCCCACGGTCATGGATGAAGCGGTAGGTGTCGCGCTGGCTGGCGAGGAAGGTGCGGATATTTTCCCGGCCCCAGGTCGGCCAGAAGTGCACCCCCATCGCGATCTCAGCATCGGGGAACAGGTCCAGCGCCTCGTTGAGCACCTTGCTCCACTGCAGCGCGTCGCGCACCTTTGCACCGCGGATGGTGTAGACGTTGTGCATCAGCTGGTTCGCCACCTCCGACACGCACAGCACCTTCTTGTCGGGGAAATAGAACATCATCTCCGACGGCGCCTCGGTGCCGTGGGCCATCTGGAACTGCATACGCACGCCGTCGATAGTCAGCTCCTCGCCGGTCCGCGTGATGTAGTCGGTCGGCGGGATCAGTCCGGGCGCCCCGTCGCTCAGCGACAGGCCGAGGCCGGTGCCGACCGAGCCCTGCGGGTCCAGTGGCAGCGCGACGCCGTACATGTATTGCGCGCGGCGTGTCATCGCGTTGCCCGCCAGTACGTTCTCGGCGATGGCATGCGACATGAATCCCTCGGGCGCGTAGATCTTCACCTTGCCGGAGAGCACGTCGGCTTCGTCGACCACGCCGCGCACGCCGGCGAAATGGTCGGCATGGCTGTGGGTATAGATCACCGCCACCACCGGCTTGGTGCTGCCGAGGTGATCCATCGCCAGCTGCAGGCCGGCGCGTGCCACTTCGGCGGTGAGCATGGTGTCGATGACGATCCAGCCGGTGTCGCCTTCCACCAGCGTCATGTTGGCAATGTCGTAGCCGCGGACCTGGTAGATCCCTTCGGTCACCTCGAACAAGCCGGCGATGGCATTCAGCTTCTGCTGCCGCCACAGGCTGGGGTTGACGGTGGCAGGCGCATCACCGGCGAGAAAATCGTAGCGCCGCGCGTCCCACGCCACGCGGCCGTCCTCGCGCATGACCGCCGGGTCGGGCAGCTCCGCGAGCTTGCCGCGTGAGGCGTTGGCGAAGTCATCGGGATCGAAAGCGGCGACGTCCCGGAGCATGGCGCTATTGGCCCGCTCGGTGGTGCTGCTCGCCGGGTTGGGCGCGACCACGGCCTGTTGCGCCATCGCGGCGGGGGCCACGAGGATTGTCGCGCACAACAGCAGGGTGGCGCGTGCTCGGGACAGGTTCATCATCATCTCCTCAGGGCAGTCAGCCCTGTCGTGTCGATGCGTATACCATTTCATGGCTTGTTCTTGTATCGGTCGAGAGGCGTATGGGCATGTCACCCCGCAGCCCGCGGCTCAGGACTTCAGCCGCAGCATCAGGTTGAGCAACGCGAAGGCGCGCTTGCCGTAGGGTGGCATCAGCCAGTTCAGCGGGCGGATCGGCCCCTGGTAGAACACCGGCCGCATCTTGGAGAAGGTGGTGAAGCCCTCGATGCCGTGGTAGTGGCCCATGCCGCTGTTGCCGATGCCGCCGAACGGCAGGCTGTGCAGGCCCGCGTGGATCAGGCCGTCGTTGATGGTGACCCCCCCGGACATCACGTGCGTGATGTACCAGTCCTGCAGCGACCTGTCATTGGAGTAGACGTACAGGGCGAGCGGCCGCGGCCGGGCGGTGATGTACTGCGCCACCTCTTCGCGCGTGCGATAGGTGCGAATGGGCAGCAGCGGGCCGAAGATCTCGCGTTGCAGGATCTCCATGTCGTCGGTGGGGTTCAGGACGATGTGCGGCGGCATTTTGCGCAGCGCTGGATCCGCCTGCTGGTCCTCGACGAGGTTGATCACCTGCGCGCCCTTGGCGCGGGCGTCTTCGAGTGTCGTCTCGAGGCGCCGGTAGCTGCGCTCGTCGATGATCGAGGTGTAGTCGCCGCCGTTGATGTCGGGGTATCGCGCGCCAGCCAGCTGCCGGGCGAGACGCACGAATTCGTCCACCTTGTCCTCGGGCAGGAACAGGTAGTCGACATTCGTGCACACCTGCCCGGCATTGAACAGCTTGACCCACATGATGCGCTCGACGGCCGTCCGGATCGGGTAGTCCGGGTCCACCACCGCGGGTGACTTGCCGCCGAGCTCGAGGGTGACGGGGGTGAGATTGCGGGCGGCATTCGCCATCACCGCCCTGGCGGTCTGTGGCGAGCCCGTGAAGAACAGGTGATCGAACGGGATGCTCGTGAAGACTGGGCCCTGGCCGTCGTCCGCGAAGAACTGGAGCTTGTCCTCCGGCAGGTACCTCGGCGAGATCTCGATCAGCAGGCGGGCGAGGTGCTGCGAATTCTCCGACATCTTCACCATGGCGCGATTGCCGGCGGCGATGATCCCGGTGAGCGGCGCGAAGGCCATGGAGAGCGGGAAATTCCACGGCACAACCACGCCGACCACGCCGACCGGCTGCGGAATCACCCGGGCACGGGCGAGCGGGTACTGGGTGAAGTCGACCCGCCGCTTCTGCGGCTTCATCCATTTCTTCAGGTGCCTGATCGCGTCGAGGATCCCTTCCTGGTTGAGGAAACACTCGGCGAACAGCGTCTCGAAGCGCGAGCGGTTGCCGAAGTCACGGCTGACCGCCTCGACCAGCGCGTCGCGGTTCTCGACCAGCAGCCGATGCATGGCACGCAGGTCGTTGACCCGCTCGGCACGACTCGGCACCGGGTGCGCGAGGTGGGCCCCGCGCTGGCGCTCGAAGCAATCGATGAGGTCGCGGTGGTGCTCCGCGGAAGCGGTGTCAGCGAGGCCGGCGGCGGCTGAGGGCAGTGCGCTCATGAATATTCCTCCGCAAGTGAGCCGGTCGGCGGCGCGCGCGGCGGCACCTGGCTCATGGCGTACTCGGACAGGGCAGTGATGGTCAGGGACGGGTTCACGCCGGGATTGGCCGGCACCGTCGAGCCGTCGCAGACAAGCATGTTGCGATAGCCGAACACGCGGCTCGCGGCATCGACGACGCCATGCTCCGGGCTGCGCCCGATCACGGCGCCACCGAGGATATGCGCGGTCGTCGGGATGTTCGCGAATGCCTCGAGAATCATGCTCTGCGCGGTGCCGCCAGTTTTCCGGGCCAGCACTTCGGCCGCCTCGTTGGCGACGGCGATGAACGTGGGATTGGGTTTCTCGGGGTCCTGCTCGGTGGTGAGCTTGATGTTGCCGAACAGGCCCCGTTTCGGCCGGAAGGCGATGGCATTGTCGAGGGTCTGCATCACCAGGAAGATGACGGTGCGCTCGGACCAGCCCCGCGGCCAGAGCGTGCGCAGGAAATCCACCGGCTGCCGCAGCACCTTGCCCAGCCACTTGAGGGGGCGCGTGAACCGCGTTCCGTCGCCCGTGAGCAGCGTGTACAGGAACGACATCGAGTCGGCGTTGCGACCGAAGGTGTTGAACTCGATGTGCGTGTCCGGCCGCGGATGGATGCTCGAGCTGATCATCACGTCGTTCCAGATATCCTGCGTGCCCTTGGGCAAGGTGACGGCCTGGATGGATTCGCTGTTGGTGCGGACGAGCTGTCCGAGCCGGTCGCTGAGGTGCGGCAGCGAGCCCCCGACCTTGCACTTCGCCAGCAACGTGTTCGTCCCGAGCGCGCCGGCCGAGAACACGACGCCGCGCGCCCGGAAGTCCCGGCGCTGTTTCCGGAACCAGGCGCCGGGACGCTCGGTGCGGACGAGGTAGCCGTCGCTGCCGTCCACGGCGCCGATGGGCCGCACGTCGACGACCTCGCGCTCGGGATGGATCTCGACCCCGAGTTTCTCGGCGAACCACAGGTAGTTTTTCAAGAGCGTGTTCTTGGCGCCCGTGCGGCAACCCTGCAGGCACTCGCCGCAGAAGGTGCAGCCGGTGCGCTCCGGGCCCTCGCCGCCAAAGTACGGGTCCGGGACGCGTTCGCCCGGGGTGCCGAAGAAGACGCCGCAGGGCGTGCGCGTGAACGTTTGCTCCACGCCGAAGTGACGCCCCACCTCCTTGAGCAGTTCCTGGCCCTTGCTGCCGCGCGGCACCGTGCGCACTCCGAGCATGCGCTCAGCGGTGTCGTAGTGCGGCCGGAGCGCGGCCTCCCAGTCATTGAGCTCCGCCCATTGCGCGTTCTGGTAGAAGGTGGGGGCGGCCCGGTAGAGGGTGTTGGCATAGACGAGGCTGCCCCCGCCGACGCCGGCCCCGCTGGCAATGAAGACGTCCTTGAAGGGGGTCAGGCGCAGGATGCCGCGGAGCCCGAGCGAGGGCAGCCAGTTGAAGTTCCTGGCGTTCCAGGTGGTGCTGGCGAAGTCCTCGTCGCGAAACCGCCGCCCGGCCTCGAGGATCCCGACGCGGTAGCCCTTCTCGACCAGCCGCAGGGCGGAGACGCTGCCGCCGAAGCCCGAGCCGATCACCAGCCAGTCGTAATCGAGACCGTCGGCCGCGGTCGCGGTGTTGCTTGAACTCGCCATTTGCTCTCCTGGCCGCCGCGTGCGCCGGGCGTGCCCGGCCGCCTGTTTTTATGCGGGGTGATGCTAAAGATCGCAGGTGGGCATGTATTTGCTTTCCGCGCCAATTTTTTGCAATGTGCGCCAACGCCTGCACACCGCTCTCAACAACCTGGCCTGCCTGTGCCTGCTGATCAACGCAACGATTCCATCCGCGCGGCCGCGCTCGCCGGCGTTCCGGAACTCATTTCCCGGCTCGGCGGAGACGCCGAGGCGCTGCTGCGCGTCCACGGTTTCACGCCGGGCACGGCCAGCGAGCCGGAGCGCCACATCTCCTACGCGGATTTCATCCGCCTGCTCGAGGATTGTGCGACCGAGCTGCGTTGCCAGGACTTCGGCCTGCGCGTGGGCCGCATGCAGGACCTGCAGGTGCTCGGGCCCGTCGCCGTCGTCATGCGGCACTCGGCGACCGCCGCCGAGGCCATCCGGTCCGTGGCGCGATACCTCAGCTTCCATACGCCCGGTGCGGCCGTCGAGCTCGTCGACATCGCGGGCGAGTCGGCGGGGTTCAGCATGGAGATCGTCCTGCCGGGCTTGCGCCGCGCGCGCCAGATCAACGAGCTCGGGATGTTCCTTTGCCAGCGCATGCTGGAGTTGCTGCTCGGCGAGGGCTACCGCGCGCTGGCCGTGCAGTTCGTGACCGATCCGCCGGAGGATGACGCACCCTTGCGGCGCGTCTTCGGCGCCCGGCTCGAGTTCGGCATGCCGATCAACGGTTTCACCTTGAGGGCGGCGGAGCTGTGGCGGCCGGTCAGTGATGCCGACGCGACGGTGCGCAGGCTGATCGCCAGCCACATCGACCTGGCGCGCCACGATCCCGGCGTGCCGCTCGGCGAGCGTGCGAGTCGAGCCATCCGCACCCTGCTGCCGTCTGGCCGGTGTTCGCTCCCGGCGGTGTCGGACCAGCTGGGCTTCGCGCCGCGCAGCCTGCAGCGAGCGCTGCAACAGCGCGGCGTGTGTTTTCGCCAGCTGCAGGAGACCCAGCAGCGGGCGCTCTCGGAACAGTTGCTCAGGAATCCGCGCTTGCCATTGCTGCGCGTTGCGACCCTGGCGGGCTTTGCGGACCAGAGCGCTTTCAATCGCGCCTTCGCCCGCTGGACCGGCGAATCGCCCGGGCGGTGGCGCCGGCGCGTGACTTGAGCCGGCCAGCAAGCCTTGCCCTGGTCCGAGTGCCTCCTCGAAAGCCCTGCCGACACGCGACGAGTGATTGCTCTGGCGCACTGCAGCATGACTGCTAAACTCGGGGTATGGCGCAGCGAATCGTCTTCCTGGTGCCGGGTTTTTTCGGATTTACCTCGATCGGTGCGGTGAGCTATTTCGAGGACGTGGAGTCCGTGCTCTCCCGCGCGCTGCGTCGACGCGGCCTCGAGGCCCGCATCGTCACCTGTGCCACCCAGCCGACGGCGTCGATCCCGCGACGCGCCGAGGGGCTGCGCCGCCAGGTAGTCGCAAATGGCGGCCTGAGAGCCCGCGAACTTCACTTTATCGGCCACTCCACGGGTGGACTCGACGTCCGCATGCTGCTGACGCCGGGTGTGACGCTCAGCCGGGGCGGTACCGAGGCGCGCATCGCCGGACTGACCCGGACAGTGATCTCCGTGAATACGCCGCACCACGGCACGCCGCTCGCCAATCACTTCATGACCATCCAGGGCCAGACGTTGTTGCTGGTCGTGAGTGCCCTGGCGACTTCCGGGCAGGGCCGGCGCGCGGTCCTGGCGGCGGCGAAGGCGGTCGCGATGGTCGCGCGGCTGGACGATTGCCTGGGACGCAGCGAAGGGCCACTCGATCGGCTGTCCGAGGGCGTGCTGCGCCGGATCCGGTTCGATCGCCGCGACCCCGTCTGGAAGTACCTCGGCGAGATTGAGCGGGACCAGGGCGCGGTGCTGCAGCTCACGCCCGAGGGCATCGAGCTGTTCCATGCCGCCGTGTCGGATTGTCCCGGCATCGACTACCGCTGCATCGTGTCGGGCGTGCCCAGGCCCCGCGAGCGGTTCCAGCTCAAGGAGGTCATGAATCCCGAGTACCTCGCGATGCGTTCACTCTTCCGGGTGCTACACAGGCTGACGGCCACGCCGCACCCGCGCTATCCGTACCCGAAACCCACCCAGGCGACGCAGCGCCGGCTCGATCAAGGGCTGGGGTTCAAGGTGACTCCGGGCATCAGTGACGGCATCGTTCCGACCCTGAGCCAGCTGCACGGCCGGGTGTTGCGCGTCGTGCGCGCCGATCACCTCGACGTGGTCGGACACTACACGCTGGCGGGCGGGAGTTCCGGGAACTGGCTGCCGTCCGGCGCTGGCTTCACCCGCGAGGGCTTCGACGCCACCTGGGAGGCCGTCGCCAGGTTTATCGCGAAAAGTCGGCGGGACGATCGATAACCCAGCTGGCCGGCCCTGCGGACCAGGGCCCTTTCAATCGCGCCTTCTCCCGTTGGGCTGGCCTTGCAGTGTTGCCGGCGTCCACTACGTTTTGGGTGCGGAGACTGAATGGTTTCATGGATCTCGTAGCTACAGTTTGGCGGGCGCCCTCGGTTTATCGAAAATTTTGTCGAATAGCGCCGGTTGCCGGTGGATTTCATCGGCCTATACGTTATCTTGGGCAGGGCGAATGTCCCGACGCGGGGCCTTGAAGCAGCGATCAGGGAAGAGATTGAGTGATTACCAAGCTTTTGTTGGTGGCGATCACTGCGGCGGTTGCCGGGCACGCCAGCGCAAGCGAGGCAGTCCCGCAGCAATCCGAAAGCGCGGGCGCGCTGTTCGGCGTGCGTGAAGCCGTGCAAAGCATCGATATCTCGCCGGACGGAAACCACGTGGCCTACGTGGCACCGGGGCCGGGCCGCACCAGCGTCGCAGTGGTGGCGAACCTGGCGAGTGGCGGCGAAACGCAGACAGCCATGCGCACAAACGGTGATCCTGACCGGCTCAGCTGGTGCAACTTCGTGACCAACCAGCGGCTGATCTGCCGCGTCGTGGGCCAGGCCATGCGGGGCGGGGTGCTGGTGCCTTATGCGCGACTGTTCACGGTAGATGCTGATGGCGCAAATGTTGCCATGCTCGGGCAGGAGAGCAGCGCCTACGACGCCCGTCTGCGACAGTTCGACGGGAACGTCATCGACTGGTTGCCTGACGACGAGCGCGCGGTGCTGATTGCACGCGATTACGTTCCGGAGATAGGCAAGACCGGTACCAGGCTGGTCCGCAAGGCGGATGGCGTCGGGATCGACCGCATCGATGTGGTGTCGCTGAAAAGCACCAGGATCGAACCCGCAACGAAGGACGCGGACTATTTTCTCAGCGACGGGCGCGGCAATGTGCGCATCAAGGCCTACCAGCCAAAACGTGGCGGGACCGGGCAGCTCGATGCACGCGAGGTCTATCATTACCGGCTGCCAGACTCAAAAAAATGGCTGCCGTTCTCGACCTGGGACGGTAACGAGGGCATGGTGCCGATCGCGATCGACGCGGCGATCAACAGCGCCTATGTCAGGAAAAAGCTCGATGGCCGGCTGGCCCTCTACCGCGTCAGACTCGATGGCACGATGGCCTCCGAACTGGTGTACCAGAGCAACCGGGTCGATATAGACGGTGTAGTGCGCATCGGTCGCGGTTCGCGCGTAATCGGCGTGACTTTCGCCGAGGAAAAGCGCAGCGTGATCTATTTCGACGAGAGCTACCGCCGCTTGGCTGCAGCGCTGGGCAAGGCGATTCCGGACCTGCCCATGATCGGATTCCTGGGGTCGTCGGCGGACGGCAACAGGCTGCTGGTGCGCGCCAGCAGCGACGCGGATCCAGGGCGCTACTACGTATTCGACAAGACGGCGCGTCACCTCAACGAGATCCTGCTGGCGCGACCGGCACTGGAGCACGTAACCCTGGCAAAGGTCCAACCGGTCACATACCCGGCCCGCGATGGCGCAGTGATTCCGGGCTATCTCACGTTGCCGCCAGGTCGAGCCGAGGCGCGTAACCTGCCCGCAGTGGTGCTCCCGCATGGTGGCCCGAGCGCGCGCGACGAGTGGGGTTTCGACTGGCTGGCACAGTTCCTCGCCCACCAGGGCTATGCCGTGCTGCAACCCAACTACCGTGGATCGGCCGGCTTTGGCGATGCATGGCTGCAGGAAAACGGCTTCAAGAGTTGGCGTACATCGATCGGTGATGTCGTCGAGGCTGCCCGCTGGATGATTGCCGAGGGCCTTGCCGACCCCGAGCGGATCGCGATTGTCGGCTGGTCCTATGGCGGATACGCGGCGTTGCAGTCGGGGGTGATCGAACCCGCCCTGTTCAAGGCGCTGGTTGCGATTGCACCGGTAACCGACCTCGACATGCTGAAGAACGAGGCGCGCGACTACACCAACGCCCGCATCGTGGCGGAGGAGATTGGCAGCGGCAGGCACATCCTCGAGGGATCACCGTTACAGAACGTCGAGCGAGTCGCGGCGCCAGTGCTGATGTTCCACGGAGACATGGACCTCAATGTGGGCGTCGAACAGTCGCGCATTATGGACGCCAGGCTGCGCGCGGCGGGGAAGGCGAGTGAACTGGTCATCTTCGAGGGACTGGAGCACTCGTTGACCGACTCGAGCGCGCGCGCCCATATGCTCGACAGGATCGCCGTATTCTTGCAGGTCAACCTGGGTAGTCCCGCAGATCCGGCCGCCAGGCCATAGCCGGGTAACGGCGTGCGCGACGCTTATTGCTGCACGCTGGGCGTCCGCCAGACCCATTCTTCCCCGTCCACGAAGGACAGGTGCCGGAAGCCCTCGCGGTCGGCCGGCTTCAGTCCCTTGGTGACCGCGGCGCGCTCCAGCATGTCCTGCGGCGGCGTGAGCAGCTTGCGACCGAAGCCCGGCAGTAGCGTGCGCAGGTAGCGCTCCGGGTCGCGCTGCAGGGCTTCGGCCGTGCTGGCGCACAGGGCGGTGCCGAAGCCGGAAGCGAGCGTCTGCATGCGCGCGGCGCAGTTCAGCGGGTAGCCGACGAAGTCCACTTCGCTGGCCGTGCTGAGGTGGGGCTCGAGCTGGATGCGGATCGCCTCGCCGATGGAAATCCCGACGCCGTAGCCGGCCGGCGCCGGGTATGGCAGCGATTGCGCGAGGTCGGCGTAGCCCTTGTGCAGCGCGAAGGTGGCGTCCAGCGCGCTCGCCAGGCAGCGCGCCAGGTCTTCCTCGCTTGCCAGTTCCCAGAGCAGCACGAAGCCGTCGCCGAGGAACTTCTGGAAGGGCTGCTGGTGGTCGTCGCAGAGCTGCATGACGTAGCCGAACTGCAGCTTGACCAGGTCGGCCACGTGGTCGAGCGGCTGCGTCTCGCTCCAGTTGGAAAAGCCGCGCATGTCCGCGAACATCGCCACGATGCGCGAGCGGGCGCCGAAGCGCTGGTGGCTGCGGGTCGCCAGGCTCAATGACGAGATGCGTTTGTACATGTGGCCTGACGCCTTGACTGGAAGCAATGACAACCTCGCATGAATACTACCTTTCACCCGACATGCCAAGAGGCCTGCCTGCGATCATTCCATCCTCGCGTGAACCCGCGCCCCTGCTAGACTGCCGCGGTCGACGGGCCCGGTAGAAACGATGCAGCTCACCAACGAACAGCGCGCGCTGCTCTTCGCCCTCGGCGCGGTGTTGCTGTGGTCCACCGTCGCGACCGCGTTCAAGCTCTCGCTGCAGTACCTGGCGCCGGTGCAGCTGCTCGCCTGGGCGAGCCTGGTCTCGCTGCTCACGCTCGGCGTGCTGCTGGTCGCCACCGGGCGGCTCGCCGAGGTGCTGCGCGGAAGTCGGCGCGACTACCTGCGCTCGCTCGCGCTCGGCCTGGTCAACCCGCTGTGCTACTACCTGGTGCTGTTCGAGGCCTACGACCGCCTCCCCGCGCAGGAGGCGCAGCCCCTCAATTACACCTGGGCGTTCACCCTCGCGATCCTGGCCGTGCCGCTGCTCGGGCATCGCCTGGCCCGCGCGGACGTGATCGGCGGCCTCGTCGCGTACGCGGGCGTCTGGGTGATCGCGACACGCGGCGAGGTCCTGTCGCTCGAGTTCGCCGACCCGGCCGGGGTCGCCCTGGCGCTGGGGAGCACCGTGCTATGGGCGCTGTACTGGATCTACAGCACGCGCGACAAGCGCGACCCCTTGGTGGCGTTGTTCTGCAATTTCGCGCTCGGGCTGCCCTTCGTGCTGCTCGTGTGTGCGCTGACCGAAGGCCTGGCCGTGCCGGACTGGCGGGGCCTCGCCGGCGCCGCGTGGGTGGGCGTGTTCGAGATGGGGCTCGCATTCGCCCTCTGGCTCAGCGCGTTGCGGCTCACGCAGAGCGCCTCGCGTATCGGCAACCTGGTGTTCCTGTCGCCGTTCCTGTCGCTGTTCTTCATCCGCGCGTTCGTCGGCGAGACGATCCTGCCCTCGACCTGGATCGGGCTCGGGCTCATCGTCGCCGGGCTGGCTCTGCAGCAGGTGTTCCGGCCGCGTCCGTAAACTCTCAGCTCCCCGCCGGCGCCTGAGGCGGCAGACTGACGCCAGCCCGGATTACTGACGCTTGACGATACTAACGCGTCGCGCCAGCATTCATCTTCGTGATCAAGTCCTTCAAGTGCCTGGAAACTGAGCGAATCTGCTTCGTGTGGAAAGACGGCGATGCTCTGGCGGTTGAGATCGTTGACTACTACTGACGAGGCAAATTATGGCTAAGCGAGACTTCGCGCCGGTAACGCCGGGAGAGATTCTGCTTGAAGAGTTTCTTCA
This sequence comes from Gammaproteobacteria bacterium, assembly GCA_047921395.1. GTDB lineage: Bacteria > Pseudomonadota > Gammaproteobacteria > Steroidobacterales > XN24 > XN24. The sequence goes on along the minus strand of JBLRWH010000050.1, from coordinate 5,591 downwards.
CCCTATGGGGATTTCCCAGTATCGCCTGGCGAAAGAAATCAGCGTGCCGCAGCGGCGGATTGGCGAGATCGTGCACGGGCAGAGGAAGAACTCGACGAGCGGCTTGATAAAGAGGTCACTCCGCATGCCGCGTAAGGCTGGAGGAACTGGGTTGATGAAAATCCTGCGGACCCCCGACAGCCGCTTCCGCGACCTGCCGGCTTTTCCCTTCGAGCCCCGGTACGCGGTCATCGGCGAACTGCGCGTCCACTATGTGGACGAGGGTCCGGCCGATGCCGCACCGATCCTGTTGATGCATGGTGAGCCGACCTGGTCCTACCTTTACCGGCACATGATTCCGGTGCTGGCTTCCGCGGGTCACCGTGTGCTGGCCCCTGACCTGGTCGGCTTCGGCCGCTCGGACAAGCCCGCCGAACAGTCGGACTACAGCTACCAGCGGCATGTGGACTGGATGTTGCAATGGCTCGAGCAGGTCGATCTCGCCAATGTCACGCTGGTGTGCCAGGACTGGGGCTCCCTGATCGGCCTGCGCCTGGTGGCCGAGCAACCGCAGCGGTTCGCTCGCGTGGTGCTCGCCAATGGCGGCCTGCCGGTGGGCCGCGGCAGCATGCCGCTCGCTTTCCGGATCTGGCGGGCATTCGCCACGAGGTCGCCATGGTTCCCGGTCGGACGGATCATTTCAGCCGGATGCCGCCAGCGTCTGCCGATCGCGGTGCGCGCCGCCTACGAGGCGCCGTTTCCCGGGCCTGAATACATGGCGGGCGCCCGCGCCTTTCCGGCACTGGTGCCCGTCACGCCCGATGATCCGGCGGTGCCGGCCAACCTGCATGCCTGGCAGGTGTTGCGCCAGTGGGAGAAACCCTTCCTGACCGCGTTCAGCAGCGGCGACCCGATCACCCGCGGTCTCGACCGGGCATTCCAGCAGCAAATCCCCGGGGCACGAGGCCAGCCCCATACCATCATCCGGGGGGCGGGGCACTTCCTGCAGGAGGACCGCGGGCCGGAGCTTGCGCGCGTGGTCGCCGACTTCATCGCCTCGACTTCACCGGCGCCGGGCTGAGTGGCCTGCTGAACCGAGCTCGCGCAGCGGCCTTGCGATAGTCGTCCGGCACGGCCTGCAATGCCGCTTCTGGAAATTGACATGTCAAGACAAGTCCTGCTAGTGTCATCCCATGGCCAAGATCAAGATCAGTTCCAAGGTCGAGGAGCGCGAGTGGGCGGCGCTCCAGGCGATCGCGCAGGAATCGCAGCAGAGCATCGCCGGCTTGTTATCCGAAGCCGTTGCGGACTATGTGCGCAAGCGCCGGCTGCGACCGCTCGTGTTGTCGCACCTTGAGGCCTCCATCGACGGAAACGAGGAACTGGGGCGGCGCCTTGCCCAGTGACCCCGTCCAGTTCCTTTCCTTGGACGAGGCGCTCGCAATTCATGAACGGCTGATTGAGCGTTTTGGCGGCACGCCTGGCGTAAGGGACCTGGGCTTGTTGGAGAGCGCCCTGTTTCGCCCACGCACCGGCTATTACGCGGACCTCGCGCAGATGGGGGCGGCGCTTTTTGAATCGCTGATCAGCAACCATGCCTTCGTCGACGGCAACAAGCGCGTGGCCTTCTTCGGCTGTGACACGTTCCTGCGGCTGAACGGCTGGAGGCTTCGTGTCGATGCCGACTCGGCCCATCGTTTCATCGTGGGTTCTCTGGAGCAGGGGACGCTCGATTACGCGCGTGTCGTGACCTGGATCGAGACGCACCTCGAGAGGCTATGAATCGGAGGAGCAACGCGTCCTGGTCACGATGCAACTCACTAGCGAACAGCGCGGAGCCGGAGAGCACGACCTGCGGGGAGTTGGTGCGCAGCTTAGCGCCCGTGTGCAGGTCGACCAGGTAGCTGCAACCGAGGATCACGCCATCGAACACGGTATGGGCCACGATCGAGGCCACGCTGCTGTTGGCCCTGCCGGGGAACGCCCGGTTGAGGTCGCGGCGATCCACCATGTTGCGCTGGCGGGTGCGGAAGTCCAGGGTAGGGTCACCGGCGAGACCACGGCTTACATCCGCAGCGGCTCATTGAGCTTCCACTTCTGCCCGAAGTGCGGTGGCGTGACCCATTGGCGAGGACTTGATCTGGACGAGCAGGGCCGGAGACGAAGCGCCGTGAACCTGCGACTGACTGAACCTGGCCCGATCGCGCACATCCCAATCGATCACTTCGATGGACTGGACACCTGGGAAGACCTGCCGCGGGACGGACGGTGTACCAGGGACATGTGGTTCTAAGAGCCCCGGACAGCGCTCGAGCCGCTGACGGGCCTGGTCGTCATCGACGAGGTCCAGCGCCGGCCCGATCTCTATCCCGTGCTGCGTGTCCTGGCTGATCGCCACGGCACGCCGGCCGCCACACCATTGCCAAAGGCCAGCCCGGACAGCTTGAGTTGGGCCACTGATTCAGTCTCGCCCTCGGCCGGCTGCCTTGAAATCGCCGAACGGTCGTTTTGCGCCATCAGGCTTTAGCGCAACAAGTCCGTCCACCTGGTCGGCGATGAGCAGTGTGCCGTCGGGCAGCACCACGCCGTCTTCCGGACGCTGTAACGAGCGATTTTCGGGGAAGAAAGACGCCTGCTCCGGCGTGAATACCGGGGGTTGCGCGAACACGCCCGCCGCGGCGGGAATTGATCCGGCCATGACGATCGTCCAGGACGGCCACGAGCTGAAGCTGCCTCGCAAGCAGTGAGCGGGAGTGCCGCTGTCTTAAAGTGACTCGTCTATCTCCTGGCGACCGTCCAGCACCCATTCCCGCATGAGCCGCTTGATCTGCGACTGGTAAGGCACGCCGGCAAGCTCCGCCCGCTGACGAAACACCTGCAGCAGGTCTTCGGGCACTTTCAGGCTGATCAGCTTTGAGCGCGACGGGCGCTGCGCGTGGAGTGTGCGGAAGTCCTCGAGAAACCGGATCACCTGGTCGGTTGTCATCCCCTGGCACTGCGCCAGGTACGCGTCGGTGAAGTGCTGTACAGGCCTCACCGCAGCTTCTCCAGCGCCTGGACGTCGGCCAGGTCCTGGGGCCGGTCACTCGCCCGTTTCATCGCGATCAGGTCCCTGCGGCTGAGCACCTGGACCGGCCCGGCCAGCGTTTCCATTCGGACCCTCCGCTTCCCCTTGAGGTCCTCGCTGATGATGATGTCCACCTGCTCGCTGAAATCTCGCGGGTTATAGAAATTCCAGGCGATGAGATTGCGGTTCCGGATGTACTCGTCGCGGAACCGGAAGACTTCGCCGGCCGTCACCGGCAATCGCGACACCAGGCCGATACTGCCCAGTGCGGCTTCGGCCGCCTCGAGATCGCGCAGGCTCCAGCGCAGCACGAAATCGACGTCCACTGTGCCGCGAACCGCGCCGTGCAGGGCCACGGCATAACCGCCGACCAGCGCGTAGCGCACGCCGGCGGCCTCGAGCGCGTTGCTGACTCGGGAGAGAAAGGTCACGGTCCAAGTATATGCCGGTATATACCCGGTGGGTAGTCCAGGTGGCTTGTGCTGACTGGCGGCGGATGGCCTATTCTTGGCTCCACCGGATTACTGTACGGAAGTCCTCGAGTACGGCAAGAGCATGAAGAGTGCGGAGTACCTGGCGATCCACCCGCTCGGCAAGGTCCTGGCGATCCGGCACGGGACTGCAGTCATCACGGAATGCGCGGCGATCTGCGCCTGCCTCGCCGACGCCTTCCCGGAGGCTGGCCTGGCGCCACCGCTGGCTAACCGCGCGGCCTACTACCGCTGGCCGCCGGAGCTACGAGTTCACAGTGGCGGAGCTCCGGGCCGTGGTCGGCCTTTTCCAGCGCCACCAGACTGGCGAGCTGACACCTGGGGAGTTCGCCAGCGCACTCGGGGTGCTCGGCGCCGAACCGGACTTGCAGGCCATCGGCCGCACCATTGGCATGGTCTTTATGGGCATCCGCTACGGCCGTGCGGTAGAGGATGCCGCGGAAAAGCTGCCGCAGGTGGTCAGGTTCGTCCAGGCGACGGCCGGGGATGCGGGCCTGCGCGAGGCGCTCAAGGCGATTCTCGCGGTCATCGATGCGTTCCGCCGCGTCAGTGCGGGCGACATGAGCGCAGAAACCTTCGCAAAATACGTCCGCACGAGCGGGGGCGAAGCGCCGCCCTTCATTGGCGAGGTCTCCGAGTTCACCTACAAAGGCTTCAGCTACGAATCGGCCAAGCCCGCCAGGAGAAACGACAACGCGCTGCAAGTGGTTCGATGCATGGAACAGTCGAAGGACGACGCCGAACTGCGCGCACAGCTGCAATCCATTATCGGCGGCGACGGAAACATCAGTGCCCCGAGTGAGCTTGATGCGGCCGAGGCGCAATCGCTGCTTGGTGAACGCAGCGGCCAGATCTACAGGGGTATTCGTTACTGAGGGGCCGCCAATCCAGGGTGCATGTTGAACGCTGGCCGACACGCAGGCGCTTTACCTGGAAGCATCTCGCTCGGAGCAGCCGGCCTCGCGCTGGCTGCGGATCGCCAGCACGAACACCGTGTCAATCTCGGGGAGATAGCGATACAAGGCTACATACCCATGTGAACGACGGCCGATCACGAGTTCGCGCTTGCTGTTCGCCACGCGGCGACCGATCAGCGGGTTCTGCACGAGGACTTCAACGGCAGCAATGATTTCGCTGATCCGCTGACGGGCATTTTCCACCTCGTGGCTGGCCAGGTGATCGAGGATGCGATCGAAATCCTCTGCAACCTCCGGAGCCAACTCGATGCAGGGCACCTTCAGCGTGCCAGCTTGCGCCCAGCGGGGCGTTTCGCAGTCTTGCCGTCCATGCGCGCTTCCAGGTAGGCGCGCATTTCCTGCCACGAGATGGTTTCTCCGGTGGCAGCAATCCGCGCATAGCGAGCTTCGGCTACCGCATCGAAATCAGCGCCACGCTCTGCCTGCTCAGCCTTCTCGGCGATCGCTTCGAGGATGAAGGCATGCGCCGTCGTTCCGGACTGCTTCGCCGCTGCAGCGACTCGGGCTTTCAGGTCCTCCGGGAGGCGAATGGTGGTCGTGGACATGTCGGGCTCCAGGCAAAGTACCGGGCGCCATTGTAGCACTTATGTGCTACAATGGCGCCAAGTCAGCTGTGGCAGCGGCGCACTATAGTTCCAACGGCCGTGACGGCGGCCGGTCCGTTCACCACCGGTCGGGCAGCCGTCGTGACGTGTGGAACACGCGCAGGATCTCGACCGTCTCGCCCCGCACGCGGTAGGGAACGATGTAGTGCGTCTTTGCCACGACCAACTCACGGGTGCCGGGCACTCGACCAGGGCGACCGAGACCGGGCTGCTCCGCAAGACTTGAAACGGCATCGAGCACGCGCTTGACGACGAGGCGCGCGGCCGCTGCATCGTCTGTTGCGATGTAGGCGGCTTCGTTATCGAGGTTGCGCAGCGCCTTGCGCAGCCACCTAACCCGCATTCACTTTCCACTTCCTGGCCAGCGCGGTGACATCCTTTTCGCTGGCAAAGTCACCGGCATCGGCTTCCTTCAGCGCCGCCTGGATCTCGCCGATCTGCCACTCGTTGTTTTCGACGTAGGCCCGGATGG
>JBLRWH010000049.1:0-20305 GCA_047921395.1 Gammaproteobacteria bacterium | reverse complement strand
GCGCTCTCGAACCAGTGGGCGCGGGCGGCCATGATGAGCTTGCCGGCACGTTCGGGATCCAGGCCCTCGATATCCTCGAGGTCGTCCGTCGCCTGGTCGGCGAGGTCCTCGCGGGTCCGGATGCCGCGGCCCGCCAATGCGTAGGCGAGCCCCTTGTCCATGCCTTCCAGCTCGAGCAGGTCATCCGCCGGCTCGTTCTGGTCCAGCGATTCTTCCTTGACGATCGCCTGCGTGATCAGCACGTCGCGCGCGCGGTTGCGCAGCTCATCGACCATATCCTCGTCGAATTCCTCGATCGCGATCAGCTCGGAGGTCGGCACGTAGGCGATCTCCTCGATGCTGGAAAATCCTTCCTGCACCAGGATCACGGCCACTTCCTCGTCGACGTCCAGCTGGGTCTTGAATGCGTCGATCAGCGTGCGGGCCTCGCTCTCGCTCTTTTCCTCGGCCTCGGTCGCCGTCATGACATTGAGCTCCCAGCCGCTCAGCTCGCTCGCGAGCCGCACGTTCTGGCCACCACGGCCGATCGCCTGCGAAAGTTTTTCCTCGTCGACGGCGACATCCATGCTGTGCGCCTCCTCGTCCATGACGATGGAAACCACTTCGGCCGGCGCCATCGCGTTGATGACGAACTGGGCCGGGTTGTCGTCCCACGGGATGATGTCCACGCGCTCGCCGGCGAGCTCGTTGGAGACGGCCTGCACGCGCGAGCCGCGCATGCCGACGCAGGCGCCGATCGGATCGATGCGCTGGTCCATGCTCTTGACGGCGATCTTGGCGCGATGTCCCGGATCACGGGCAGCGCCAAGAACCTGGATCAGGCCCTGGCCGACCTCCGGCACCTCGAGCCTGAACAGCTCGATGATGAACTCGGGTGCGGTGCGGGACAGGAAGATCTGCGGCCCGCGCGGCTCGGATCGTACTTCGCGCAGGAAACCCTTGATGCGGTCCTGCGTACGCACGGCCTCGCGCGGGATCATTTCCTCGCGAGCGATAAAGCCCTCGGCATTGCCGCCCAGGTCCACGTACACGCCATTGCGGTCGACCCGCTTGACGATGCCGCCGATGAGCGTCCCCACGCGTTCCCGGAAATCGTCCACCACCATGGCCCGCTCCGCCTCGCGCACTTTCTGCACGACAACCTGCTTCGCGGTCTGGGCGACGATGCGGCCGGACGGGGTCGTGTCCAGCGGCTCCTCGACGAAACCACCCACCTCGGCGTTCGGATCGATGTCGAGCGCATCCTCGAGCCGGAGCTCGCGGCTGGGCGTCTCCAGTTCGGTGGAATCGTCGGCAAACACCTTCCAGCGCCGGAACGTGCTCAGCGCACCGGTCTTGCGGTCCATCGACACGCGCGCATCGATATCTTCACCGAACTGCTTACGGGCAGCGGTGGCCAGCGCCATCTCCAGGGCGTCGAAAATGATCTCTTTATCGAGTTCCTTTTCGGCCGACACCTGTTCGATAACCTGCAGGATTTCCTTGTTCATTTCAGTTGACCCGATCCCGAGGACTAGAACTCCGGCACCAGCCGGGCAGATTCGATCTCGGACAGCGGCAGGGATACCCGTTCGCCATCCACCTCAATTTCCAACGTGCCATCGACGATCTCAAGGATGACGCCCTTGTACCGCCGCCGCCCGGGGCGACCCGCCGCGAGCACAATTTTCACCAGCTTGCCGGCCTGGCTACGGAAGTGTTCTTCCGTGCGCAGCGGCCGGTCCAGGCCGGGCGAAGACACCTCGAGCACGTAGTGGCCATGAATCGGGTCCTCCACGTCCAGCAATCCGCTGACCCGGTGGCTGACCCGCTCGCAGTCCTCGAGCCCGATGCCATCTTCCTTGTCGATATAGAGCCGCAACGTGCCGCCGCCGCCCGGCGCCGGCGCATCGAGCTCGACCAACTCGTATCCGAGCGCCTCGACTTCAGGCGCAAGCATTCCCAGCAATGTGTCTTTTAGCGTCACGGCCTTGCCAAACAAAAAATGGGCCCTGCGGCCCACCTGTCAGCCTCCTGCCGAGGCCACTGCCAACCCCATCCCGGGCCGCAGAAAGAAAAAGCCCCAGCGGGGCCTTTTCCGGCGAAAAGCTTGGTAGCGGGGGCAGGATTCGAACCTGCGACCTTCGGGTTATGAGCCCGACGAGCTGCCAGACTGCTCCACCCCGCATCCGCAGACGGGCATTTTACGGGACCCCGTTGCGGCAGTGCAAGGGGCAATCCGGCTTACGGACCACTCATTTGGATTATTTGTCCGAAATGAGCAGTTTCCGGAGCTTCCAGGCCGAGGCCGCGGTGAAACTGCGCTAGGACAGGGCCCGCACGCAGAGCGCGATCAACGCCTGGGGAAAGATGCCGAGCGCCAGCACGACCAGCCCGTTGAGGCTCAGCACGATCCGGAGGTCGGTGCCCGCCACCAGCGGGTGCGCGTCGGTCGGCGCGTCGAAATACATCAGCTTCACCACGCGCAGGTAGTAGAACGCGCCCACCACGGAGAACAGCACGCCCGCCACCGCCAGCCAGGTCCGGCCGACTTCGACGACCGCGGCGAGGACCGCGAACTTGGCATAGAACCCCAGCAGCGGCGGCACGCCCGCCATGCTGAACATCACGATCAGCATGATGGCGGCGAACCACGGGCTGCGGGCATTCAGCCCGCGGAAATCGTCGAGTTCCTCGGCCTCGAAGCCCTGCCGGCTGAGGAGGATGATCATGCCGAAGGCCGCGCCCGCCATGATGACATAGGCCAGCGTGTAGTAGACGGCCGCCTGGTAGCCGGCGACGGTGCCGGCAAGGACCCCGAGCAGGATAAAGCCGACGTGCGAGATGGTCGAATACGCGAGCATACGCTTCAGGTTGGTCTGCGCGATGGCCACGATATTGCCGATCGCCATCGACAGCACCGCGAGCACTGCCAGCATGTCCGACCAGCTCGACTGCATCGGCCCGAGACCTTCGACCAGCACGCGGAAGATCATCGCCAGCGAGGCGACCTTCGCAGCGGTGCCGATGAACAACGTGACGGGCGTGCTCGCCCCCTGGTAGACGTCGGGCAGCCACATGTGGAACGGCACCGCGCCGAATTTGAACGCGACCCCGACCAGGATGAAGGACAACGCCACGAGCACCGGCAGGTTCAACGCATCGAGATCGCTCGCGCGGCGCGCGATCTCGCCGAGGTCCAGGCTGCCGGTGACGCCGTAGAGAATGGAGGTGCCGTACAGGAAGCAGCCCGTCGCGACCGCGCCGAGGATGAAGTACTTCATCGCCGCCTCGGCCGCCATCGGGCTGTCGCGATTGAACGCCACCATGGCATACAGCGACAGCGACATCAGCTCGAGGCCCAGGTAAAGGCTCAACATGCTGTGGGCCGAGATCATCACAAAGATGCCCAGGGTGGCGAACAGCCCCAGCACGTAGTACTCGCCCTTGAACAGGGCCCGCTCCCGCAGGTAATCGCGCGAATACAGGAACGTCACGGCGACCACGCCGCAGGTGAACAGCTTGAGCAGCTGCGCCAGCGGGTCGGCCACGAACGCGCCGCCGAGCGTGACGATGCGCCCGTCCGGGGCAGTGAGCAGCAGGCAGGCCGCGGCGCCACCGAGTGCCGCGAGCGACAGCCACCAGGTCACGACCCGGCGGCGCTCCGGCAGGAACAGGTCCACCAGCAAGACCACGCAGGCCGCGCAGGCCAGGAAGATTTCCGCCGCCGCCGGGGCGAATGAGCTCATGCCGTTCATAACTTGGACTGCACCACGTGGTCGGCGAGACCCTGCAGGGTCGCCGCCATCGCATCGATGAGGGGGGCCGGCCAAAGGCCCAGCAGCAGCACCGCGACGGCGAGGATGCCGAGCACCAGGGCCTCGCGGCGCCCGAGATCCTGCAGCGCGGCCACCTTGTCGTTGGCCACCTCGCCGTACAAGACGCGCTTGACCATCCACAGCGTGTAGGCCGCGCCGAGGATCAGCGTGGTCGCGGCCAGGGCCGCATACCAGAAACTGGCCTTGAAGCTGGCGAGGATCACGAGGAACTCGCCGACGAAGCCCGACGTGCCAGGCAGGCCGGCGTTGGCCATCGCGAACAGCACGAGGAAGGCCGCGAACCTGGGCATCGTGTTGGCGACGCCGCCGTAGGCCGAGATCTCGCGGCTGTGCATGCGGTCGTAGAGCACGCCCACGCAGAGGAACAGCGCCCCGGAAATCAGCCCGTGGGAAATCATCTGCACCATGCCGCCCTGCAGGCCCATGACGATGCCGTCGTCAGCCCCGGTGTTCGCGACGATGCGCCAGGCGATGAAGAAGCCGAGCGTCACGAACCCCATGTGCGCGATGGATGAATACGCGATCAGCTTCTTCATGTCATTCTGTACGAGCGCGACAAAACCGATGTAGACGATGCCGACCAGCGACAGCCCGATGAGCAGCCAGTCGAGCGCATGGCTGGCATCGGGCGTGATCGGCAGGCTGAAGCGCAGGAAGCCGTAGCCGCCCATCTTCAGCATGATCGCGGCCAGGATCACCGAGCCGCCGGTCGGCGCCTCGACATGGGCGTCCGGCAGCCAGGTATGCACCGGCCACATCGGCACCTTGACCGCGAAGGCCGTGAGGAACGACAGGAAGATCAGCGTCTGCGCGGTCATGCCCAGCGGCAGGTCGTGCAGCGCCAGGATGTCGTAGCTCCCGGCCTCGAAGCGCAGGTAGATCAGCGACACCAGCATGAGCACCGAGCCGAGGAAGGTGTAGAGGAAGAACTTGAGGGTCGCGTAGACCCGGCGCGCGCCACCCCAGATGCCGATGATGATGAACATCGGGATCAGCATCGCCTCCCAGAACACGTAGAACAGCAGCGCGTCCAGCGCCGCGAACACGCCGATCATGACGCCCTCGAGGATCAGGAACGACGCGAAATACTGGGCCGGGCGGCTCTTGATGGTGTCCCAGCCCGCGATCACGACCAGCAGGGTAATGAAGGTCGTCAACAGGATCAGCGGCATCGAGATGCCGTCCACACCGAGGTGGTACCAGGCATCGAAGGCCGGGATCCAGGCGGCGCGCTCGGTGAACTGCATGGCCGCGGTGGTCGGGTCGAAGCGGATCCACAGCGGCAGGCTGGCGAGGAGCGTCAGCGCCGAAATCGCGAGCGCCAGGCGACGCGCCAGCGCGGCGCGCGTGTCGCCGAGCGCGAGCACGAGGAGGCCGCCGAGCACCGGCAGCCAGATCAGGATACTGAGGAGCGGCAGGTTGGTCGGCATGCCCTACCCTCGCGCCACGACGAGCAGCAGCCAGGCGAGCATCACGGCCAGCCCGACGAACATCGCGAAGGCGTAGTGGTACAAGTAGCCGGTCTGGAGCTGGCGCACCACGCCGGACAGCCAGCCCACCGCCCGCGCCGAGCCGTTGACGAAGAAACCGTCGATGACCGCGGTGTCGCCGGTGCGCCAGAGCACGCCGCCGAGCCCGCGCGCCAGCGGTGCGAGGACGCGCTCGTTGAACGCATCGAAGTAATATTTCTGCGCCAGCACGCGATTGATCCCGCCCAGGCGGGCCGCGATCCGGCCCGGGAGATCCGGGCGGTGCATGTACAGGAACCAGGCCGCCGCCAAACCCGCGAGGTCCAGCCACAACACGGGCGTCACGAGCGCATGCGCGAGCATCGCGGTCGCGCTCGCCGTGCCGGTCGCGGCCAGCGCGGCGAGGGTGTCGCGCGCCGGGGTGACGTAGATGGCGTCGCCGAAAAAGCCGCCGAACAGCAGGGCCTCCATGCCGAGCCAACCGGCGATCAGCGACGGGATGGCCAGCAGCACCAGCGGCCCGGTGACGACGGCCGGTGGCTCGTGGAGGTGGCTGCGGGTGTGCTCGTCGAAGCGCTCCTTGCCGTGGAATACCAGCAAGAACAGCCGGAAGCTGTACAGCGCGGTCACGAACACCCCGAGGAGCACGCAGGCATAGGCGTAGCCCGCCCCCGGCAGCTCCGCGTGGTGCACGGCCTCGATGATCGCGTCCTTGGAAAAGAAACCGGAGAAGCCCGGAAAGCCGATCAGCGCGAGCGAGCCGATCAGCGCGGTCCAGTAGGTGATCGGGAGGTAGCGCTTCAGGCCGCCCATGCGGCGGATGTCCTGCTCGTGATGCATCGCGATGATCACGCTGCCGGCGGCCAGGAACAGCAGCGCCTTGAAGAAAGCGTGGGTCGCGAGGTGGAAGATCCCGGCCGCGTAGGCCGAGGCGCCCAGCGCGACCGTCATGTAGCCAAGCTGGGAAAGCGTGGAATACGCGACCACGCGCTTGATGTCGTTCTGCACCAGGCCCAGCAGGCCCATGAAGAACGCGGTCGTGGCGCCGATGACCAGCACGAAGGACAGCGCCGTGGTGGACAACTCGAACAGCGGCGACATGCGCGCCACCATGAAGATCCCGGCAGTGACCATCGTCGCCGCGTGGATGAGCGCCGAGATGGGGGTCGGGCCTTCCATGGAATCGGGCAGCCAGACGTGCAGCGGCACCTGCGCGGACTTGCCCATGGCGCCGATGAACAACAGGATGCACACTAGGGTCATCGCCGACCAGGAGGCGCCCGGGAAGATCTCGACCGTCGCGCCGGCGAGCCCGGGCGCACGCTCGAACACGGTGGCGTAATCGAGGCTGCCGAACCAGAACAGCACGGCGGCGATGCCCAGCAGGAAACCGAAGTCGCCGACGCGGTTCACCAGGAAGGCCTTCATGTTCGCGTGCACGGCGGAAGGCTTCTTGAACCAGAAACCGATCAGCAGGTAGCTGACCAGGCCCACCGCCTCCCAGCCGAAGAACAGCTGCAGGAAGTTGTTGGCCATGACCAGCATCAGCATCGAAAAGGTGAACAGCGAGATGTAGCTGAAGAAGCGCTGGTAGCCCGGATCGTCGTGCATGTAGCCGATGGTGTAGACGTGCACGCACAGCGAGACGAAGGTCACGATCGTCATCATCAGGGCGGTCAGCCGGTCGACCAGGAAGCCGACCTCCATGCGCACGCCGTCCACCACGGCCCACTCGTAGATCGTGCCGTTGAAGGGCGCGATGCTGCCCGCGACCAGGCCCCACAGCACCCAGGCCGAGAGCCCGAACGACAGCGCCACGCCCAGGATCGTCACGGTGTGCGCGCCGGCACGCCCCACCTGGCGGCCGAACAGCCCGGCGACGATGGCGGCCAGCAGCGGCGCGAGGGCGATGGTGAGGTAGATGCGTTCCATGCCTCAGCCCTTCATGGAGTCCAGGTCTTCGACCTGGACGCTCTGCCGGCTGCGGAACAGCACCACCAGGATCGCGAGCCCGATCGCCGCCTCCGCCGCCGCGACCGTGAGGATGAAGAACACGAACACCTGGCCCGCGATGTCGCCCAGGAAGCGCGACATGATGATGAAGTTGAAGTTCACCGCCAGCAGCATCAGCTCGACGCACATCAACAGCAGGATGATATTGCGCCGGTTGACGAAGATGCCCGCGATCGAGAGCGTGAACAGCACGGCGGCGAGCGTCAGGTAATGGGGCAGGCCGATCATTCGTCCTTCTCCGCTGCCATGCGCACCAGCCTGACCCGGTCCTCGCGGCGCGCCGCGACCTGCCTCGAGATGTCCTGGACCTTCAGCCCGGGACGCTTGCGCATGGTCAGTGTAATCGCGGCCACGATTGCCACCAGCAGCAGCAGCGCCGCGAGTTCGAAGGCATAGACATACTCGGTGTAGAGCACCGCGCCGAGCGCCTCCGTGTTGCTGTAATCGGCGGGTGCGCGCGGTGGCGCCTCGCGCATGCCCAGGCCGCCCTGCCCGCCCCACACCAGCACGCCCAGCATCACCATGACCAGCACCACGACACCCAGGCCGAGCGGCGCGTAGCGGGTGAAGCCGCCGCGCATCCGGTCAGAGTCCACGTCGAGCATCATGACGACGAACAGGAACAGCACCATCACCGCGCCGACATAGACCAGCACGAGGACGATGGCGAGGAACTCCGCTTCCAGCAGCATCCAAAGGAACGCGCTGGTGAAGAAGCACAGCACCAGGAACATCGCCGAGTGGACGGCGTTGCGCGAAGCGATCACGCCGATCGCGCCACCTACCAGGATGGCGCCGAAGAAATAGAAAATGGCTGCCTCGATCACTGCATGTCCCTAGCGATAACCGGCGTCGGAAGCCTTGTCCGCGGCGATCATGGCCTCGTACTTGTCGCCGATTGCCAGCAACTTCTCCTTGGTCATGATGTTTTCGCCGGGGTTCTCCATGTGGTACTCGTGGATCCGTGTCTCGACGATCGAGTCGACCGGGCAGGCTTCCTCGCAGAAACCGCAGTAGATGCACTTGAACAGGTCGATGTCGTAGCGCGTCGTGCGCCGCAGGCCGTTCTCGCCGACGTCGCTCTCGATGGTGATCGCCAGCGCCGGGCACACGGCCTCGCACAGCTTGCACGCGATGCAGCGTTCCTCGCCGTTCGGGTAGCGGCGCAGGGCGTGCAGGCCGCGGAAGCGCGGCGACTGCGGCGTCTTCTCTTCCGGGTAATAGACCGTGACCTTGGGCCGGAACAAGTTGCGCAGGGTCAGCCAGAGCCCCGCGCGAAGCTCGGTCAGGAACAGGGTCTTGGCAAGACTGCGCAGCATTTTCATCAACTGAACCACGGACCTACGTTGAACCAGACCATCGCGCCCTCGACGAACAGCCAGATGATGGTAATGGGAATGAAGACCTTCCAGCCCAGCCGCATGATCTGGTCGTAGCGATAGCGCGGGAAGGTGGCACGGAACCACAGGAAGCAGAACAGGAACAGCGAGGTCTTGAGCGCGAACCAGAAGAAGCCGGGCGCCGCCAGGAACGTGCCGTCGAGACCGGGGATCCCCTGGAAGGGCGACAGCCAGCCGCCGAGGAAGAAGATCGTCGCCAGGCCCGAGATCAGCACCATGTTGGCGTACTCGGCGAGGAAGAACACGGCAAACGCCATGCCGGAGTACTCGACGTGGAAGCCGGCCACGATCTCGGACTCGCCCTCGGCGACATCGAAGGGTGCGCGGTTGGTCTCCGCGACGCCGGAAATGAAGTACACCAGAAACAGCGGCAGGAGCGGCAGCCAGAACCAGTGCAGCAGGCTGCCCTCCTGGGCGCGCACGATCTCGCCCAGGTTGAGGCTGCCGCCGGCCATCAGCACGCCCACCAGCGCGAAACCCATGGCGATCTCGTAGGCCACGATCTGCGCGGCGGACCGCATGGCGCCGAGCAGCGCGTACTTGGAATTCGAGGCCCAGCCCGCGAGGATGATCCCGTACACCCCCATCGAGGTGAGGGCGAGGACGTACAGCACGCCGGCATTGATGTCGGCGAGCACGAACTCCGGGCTCACCGGGATCACGGCCCAGGTCGCGAAGGCCGGCACGATCGCCAGCAATGGCGCGATGATGAACAGGAACCGGCTCGACTTGGCCGGAACCACGATTTCCTTGACGAGCAGCTTCAGCACGTCCGCGAACGGCTGCAGCAGCCCGCGCGGGCCGACCCGGTTGGGCCCGACCCGGTTCTGGATCCAGCCGATGACCTTGCGTTCGGCCAGGGTCAGGTAGGCCACCGTGAGGATCAGCGGCCCGACGACCACGAGCACCTGCAGCGTGACGATGAGCGTCCGCTGCAGCGACTCCGGCAAGCCGACCCACAGGTCGATCATGGCCAGCGCCTCCCGCCTTCGCGGCCCTCGGCGGTCTCCTGCAGCGGCCGGGAACGGCGCAGCAGGGCATCGGTGGCATAGGCGCCGGGTTCCGCGACCCCGCCCGCGTGGTGCAGCGACACGGCCCGCAACGGCGGCTCCGGGATTTCGACGTCGACGCCCACGAGCAGCGCGTCGAGTTCCGCCCGGATGTCTTCGGAGGACAGGTATTCAAAGCCTTCCAGCCCGAGCTGGTTGCCGAGCACGCGCAGCACTTTCCAGGCCGGCCGCGCCTCGCCCACCGGTCGGGCGGCGCCCGCGAAGCTCTGCCGCCGGCCCTCGCAATTGATGAAGGTCCCGGAGGTCTCGTAGGTGGTGCCCACCGGCAGCAGTACGCTGGCGTAGCGCTTCATCTCGGGGGTGACATAGGACGTGAGGCAGGCGACGAAGCTCACGCCGGCGAGGGCCTCGAGGGCAGCGGGACCGGCCGCGCTGTCCGCCTCGGGCTCGCAACCGAGCAACACCAGCGCATCGAGGCCGCCGGCCAGCATAGCCGCCGCGTGGCGCCCCTGGGCGGCGAGCGCTTGGCCGCCGGGCCCGCGGTGTGGCAGGACGCCGGCAAGGCTGGCCCCCGCGGCATTGGCGCCCTCGCCCAGCTCGCCGAGTATCGCCCCGGTGCGGCGGCACAGGGCCGCCGCCAGGACGCGCAGATCGCCATAGCCCGGATGACGCTGCGCCAGCAGCCCGAGCCAGACCGCCCGGCGGCCCTCGCCCGCCAGCGCGGCTGCAATGCGGCGCTGCGCGGCATCCGGCTGCAGCGACTGCAACGTGTCGGCGAGCGCCGCCGGCAGGTCGGCGAAATCGCCGTCGCAGGCGGCGGCCAGCACGCCCGCCAGCGCCTCCGCTTGTGCGCTCGCCTCGGCGACGATCTCCGCCGCCACCGGGAAGCGCCACTCGAAGGCCGCCGGATTGACGAAGCCGACCTGTGCGCCGCGCAGCGCAGCGGTACGCACCCGGTGCGCCAGGATGGGGGCCTCGCGCCGCAGCGCCGAACCCACGACCAGCAGGGCGGACAGCCCGTCGATGTCGGCGATCGCCACCCCGATGCCGGGCGATACGGGTTCGTGGTCCTGGCCCGAGAAATCCACGCGCCGCAGGCGATGATCGATGTTGGCGCTGCCCAGCCCGCGCGCCACTTTCGCGAACAGGTAATGCTCCTCGAGCGTCGCGCCCGGCGCCGCGAGGAAGCCGGCGCCCTCCGGGCGGGCCGCCTTGAGCGCCTCGGCGGTGCGGACCAGGGCATCTTCCCACGACGCCTCGGCCCACTCGCCGCGCGCGTCTCGAATCAACGGGCGCTCGAGGCGGTCGGCGGCATAGAGCCCGTGGCAACCGTAGCGGTCGCGGTCCGCGGCCCAGGTCTCGTTGATCTCCTCGCAGGTGCGCGGCACGTTGCGCATCACCTTGCCGCGCAGCGTGTGCGTGTAAAGCCGCGCGCCGCTGCAGTCGTGCGGGGAGACGGTCTCATGCTGGGCCATCTCCCAGGCGCGGGCGCGATACCGGTAGGGCTTGTTGTTGAGCGCCCCGACCGGGCAGACGTCAATGATGTTGCCCGAGAGTTCGTGGCCGACGCTGCGCTCGATATAGGTCCCGATCTGGGTGTTCTCGCCGCGGCCGAGGGTGCCCAGTTCCTGGATGCCCGCGATCTCCTGGCCAAAGCGCACACAGCGCGTGCACTGGATACAGCGGGTCATGTCGGTCGAGACCAGGGGGCCGAGATTCTTGTCCTTGACGATGCGCTTGCCTTCGGTGAAGCGCGAGACGTCGGCGCCGAAGCCCATCGCGAGGTCCTGGAGCTCGCACTCGCCGCCCTGGTCGCAGATCGGGCAATCCAGCGGGTGATTGATCAGCAGGAACTCCATGGTCGCCTTCTGGGCGGCGATCGCCCGTGGCGAGCGCGTGAAGATCTTCATGCCTTCCATGATCGGGGTGGCGCAGGCGGGCAGCGGCTTGGGCGCCCGCTCCACCTCCACGAGGCACATGCGGCAGTTGGCCGCGATGCTGAGCTTGGGGTGGTAGCAGAAGCGCGGCACGTACACCGCCTGGGCGTCCGTCACCTCGATGATCATCTGGCCCCGGCGCGCCTGCACCGGCACGCCGTCGACCTCGATGTTGATGAGATCCTCGCTCATCAGGCCGCCTGCGTACCGGCCGCGCCCGCCACGATGCTGCGGCCGCGGTGCTCGATCATGTATTCGAACTCGTGGCGGAAATGCCGGATGAAACTCTGCACCGGCCAGGCCGCCGCGTCCCCGAAGGCACAGATGGTGTGACCCTCGATGCGGCGCGAGACGCCGTCCAGCAGGTCGATATCCTCGCTCCGCCCCTGCCCCGCCAGGATCCGGCGCAGCACCCGGTTCATCCAGCCGGTGCCCTCGCGGCAGGGCGTGCACTGGCCGCAGGACTCCGCGAAATAGAAGCGGCTGATCCGCTCCAGCACGCGCACCATGCAGGTGGTCTCGTCCATCACCATGACCGCGCCGGACCCGAGCATCGAGCCGGACTTCTTGATGGACTCGAAGTCCATCACCGCGTCCAGGATCAGTTCCGCGGGGACCACCGGCGCGGACGACCCGCCCGGGATGACCGCCTTGAGCTTGCGCCCGTGCCAGACGCCGCCGGCGAGGTTGAGCAGGTCGCGGAACGGAATCCCGAGCCCGACCTCGAAATTGCCCGGCTGCGCCACATGGCCCGACACCGAGAAAATCGCGGTCCCGCCCGAGCCCTCGACGCCAAGGTCGGCGAACCACTGCGGGCCGTTGCGCAGGATCGTTGGCACCGAGGCGAAGGTCTGGGTATTGTTGATCGTGGTCGGCTGCCCGTAGAGGCCCTTGTTGGCCGGGAACGGCGGCTTGAAGCGCGGCTTGCCCTGCTTGCCCTCCAGCGATTCAAGCAGCGCCGTCTCCTCGCCGCAGATGTAGGCGCCGGCGCCGACGAATGCGTACAGGTCGAAATCCACGCCCGTGCCGAGCACGTTGCGCCCCAGCAGCCCGGCCGCATAGGCCTCCGCCAGCGCGCCCTCGAAGCGCGGCACCGGCCCGGAGAGGAACTCCCCGCGGATATAGTTGTAACCGACGGTCGCGCGCATGGCGTAGCCCGCGATCGCCATGCCCTCGATGACCGCGTGCGGGTTGTAGCGCAGGATGTCGCGGTCGCTGCAGGTGCCGGGCTCGCTCTCGTCGGAATTGCACACGACGTATTTCTGGATCGCCGGGTCCTTGGGCATAAAGCTCCACTTCAGGCCGGTCGGGAAGCCCGCTCCGCCACGGCCGCGCAGGCCGGACGCCTTGACCTCCTCGACGACGGTCTCGGGCGCGGGACGCTCCGCCAGGAGCTTCCGCCACGCCTGGTAGCCGCCAAGCGACTCGTACACCGGCAGGGTCCACGAGCGCTCGTGGCCGAGCGGCGCAAAACACACCTGGTTCATCAGGAGGGTCATTATTCCAGGCCCTCCAGGATGCCGTCGAGCAACTCCGGCGTCAGGTTCTCGTGGTAGACGTGATCCACCATCATCATCGGCGCGCCGCAGCACGCCGCGAGGCACTCCTCTTCGCGCTTGAGGAAGATTCGCCCGTCGGGGGTGCTCTCGCCGACGCGGATGCCGAGCTTCTGCTCGGCGTGACGCAGCAGGTCCTCGCCGCCGCGCAGCATGCACGAGACGTTGGTGCAGATCGACACGTGGTGCCGGCCGCAGGGCTCGGTCTCGAACATCGAGTAAAAGGTCGCGACCTCGTAGACCTGCACCGCCGGCAGGCCGAGATAGGCCGCCACGGCCTCCATCAGCACAGGCGTGAGATAGCCGTCGTTCTCGTGCTGCGCGGCGCGCAACGCGGCCAGCACGGCGGAGCGCTGCCGGCCCGCCGGGAAGCGCTCGACCCAGCGGTCGATCTCCTCGCGCACGTGGGCGGAGAGCACCATCCCTGCCCCGTCCTGCGCGGCGCTCACCGGTCCACCTCGCCGAACACGACGTCGATCGTACCGATGATGGCCACGACATCGGCCAGCATGTGGCCGCGGACCATCTCGTCGAGCGCCGCCAGGTGCACGAAGCCGGGCGGACGCAACTTGACGCGGTACGGCTTGTTGGCGCCATCCGAGATCATGTAACAGCCGAACTCGCCCTTCGGCCCCTCGATGGCTGCATAGACCTCGCCTTCCGGCACGCAATAGCCCTCGGTGAAGAGCTTGAAGTGATGGATCATGGACTCCATGTCGTCCTTCATCTCGATGCGCCGCGGTGGAACGATCTTGTGGTTGTCGATCGTCACCGGGCCGGGGTTCTCGCGCAGCCACTTGACGCACTGGCGAATGATCCGGTTCGACTGGCGTAACTCCTCGACCCGCACGAGGTAGCGGTCGTAGCAGTCGCCGTTGACTCCCACCGGGATGTCGAAGTCCATCTCGCCGTAGACTTCGTAGGGCTGCTTCTTGCGCAGGTCCCAGGTCACGCCCGAACCCCGCAGCATGGGACCGGTGAAGCCGAGCGCCACGGCCCGCTCCGGGGACACGACCCCGATGTTCACCGTGCGCTGTTTCCAGATGCGGTTATCGGTGAGGAGGGTTTCGTATTCGTCCACGCAGGCCGGAAAGCGGTCCGTGAAATCCTCGATGAAGTCCAGCAGCGAACCCGAGCGCGCAGCATTCAGGCGCTCCAGGGTCTTCTTGGCGCGAAACCGCGAGGCCTCGTACTTCGGCATCTCCAGCGGCAGGTCGCGATACACGCCGCCGGGGCGGTAATAGGTCGCATGCATGCGCGCGCCGGAGACCGCCTCGTAGCAGTCCATCAGGTCCTCGCGCTCGCGGAAGCAGTACAGGAACATGGTCATCGCGCCGATGTCGAGCCCGTGCGCGCCGAGCCACATCAAGTGGTTCAGGATGCGCGTGATCTCGTCGAACATGACGCGGATGTACTGCGCGCGCCGCGGCGGCGTGATCCCCAGCAGCCGTTCGATGGCCAGCACGTAGGCATGCTCGTTGCACATCATCGAGGTGTAATCGAGCCGGTCCATGTAACCGATCGACTGGTTATAGGGCTTGCTCTCGGCCAGCTTCTCGGTCGCGCGGTGCAGCAGGCCGATGTGCGGATCGGCCTTCTGGATGGTCTCGCCGTCCATCTCGAGGACGAGGCGCAGCACGCCATGGGCCGCCGGGTGCTGCGGCCCGAAGTTCATGGTGAAGTTGCGGATCTCGGCCATGCCCCTCAGTCCTTCATGGCCGGGTCGTAGCGATGGTCGTCGCGAATCACGCGCGGCACGAGAGTGCGCGGCTCGATCTCGACCGGCTCGTAGACGACGCGATGCTGCTCCGGGTCGTAGCGGACCTGGACCTGCCCGCTGAGCGGGAAGTCCTTGCGGAACGGGTGGCCGATGAAGCCATAGTCGGTCAGGATCCGGCGCAGGTCCGGGTGGCCGTCGAACAGGATGCCGAACAGGTCGAAGGCCTCGCGCTCGAACCAGTCGGCGGAGGGCCAAACGCCCGTGAGGCTCGGCAACCTGGGCGGATCGCCGGGCTCCGGGTAGCAGCGGACGCGCAGGCGCTGGTTCAGGCTGAGCGACAGCAGGTGACAGGCAATCGCGAAGCGCTGCGGGGTATCCGGCGAGACCGGCGGCGAGCCGCGCATCACGCCGCGGCTGAACCCCGACTCCGTCGCCTTGAGGGTCTTCCACTCGTCCAGGCCGTAGGTCAGGTAGTCCACGCCGGCGAGCTCCACGAGCATGGCGAACTCGAGCCCCTCCTCGTCCCTGAGCGCCGTCGCCACCGCGACCAGGTCGGCGGGCGCCACGACAAGGGTCAATTCCCCGCCGACGCCGTGCAACAGCTCGGCCGCGTCGCCGAAACGCTCGCCAATGCGCGCCGCCAGTCGCTCGGTTCTCTTGCTCATCGCGCGATCGTGTTGGTGCGCCGGATTTTCTTCTGCAGCTGCAGAATGCCGTAGATCAGCGCCTCGGCGGTCGGCGGGCAGCCGGGCACGTAGACGTCGACGGGGACGATGCGATCGCAGCCGCGCACCACGGCGTAGGAATAATGGTAATAGCCACCGCCGTTGGCGCAGCTGCCCATCGAGATGACCCAGCGCGGCTCGGACATCTGGTCGTAGACCTTGCGCAGCGCCGGCGCCATCTTGTTCACCAGCGTGCCGGCGACGATCATGACGTCGGACTGACGTGGGCTCGGCCGGAAGATCACACCGAAACGGTCAAGGTCGTAGCGCGCCGCGCCGGCGTGCATCATCTCGACCGCGCAACACGCGAGGCCGAAGGTCATCGGCCACATCGAGCCGGTCCGGGCCCAGTTGACCACCGCGTCCACGGACGTCGTGACGATCCCGGGGCTCTGGCTCTTGCCGAGCGCCGCGGGGACAGGGGCGTTCAATCCCACTCCAGCGCCCCCTTCCGCCACTCGTAGATGAACCCCACCACAAGGACCAGGAGGAAAACCGCCATGGCGAGCAGGCCCAAGCCGCCAATCACATCCAGCGATACCGCCCAGGGAAACAGGAACGCGATCTCGAGATCGAAGATGATGAACAGGATGGCAACGAGGTAATAGCGCACGTCGAACTTCATACGCGAATCCTCGAAGGCCTCGAAACCGCACTCGTAGGGAGAGGCCTTGGCGTCGTCAGGACGACGCGGCCCGAGTATGAACCCCAGGCCCAGCAGGGCCGCGCCCAGCACGGAGGCGATGACGAGGAAAACGAGGATCGGCAGGTAGTTCTCGAGCATTCCCGTTCCTGTTCGGCGAATGGCCGGCGAACCCTGTTTCGAGAACCCGCCAGGTTCGGATGCCCTCTCCGGGAGGGACAAGAAAATGGTGCGGATGGTCGGACTCGAACCGACACGGCTTTCGCCACTGCCCCCTCAAGACAGCGTGTCTACCAGTTCCACCACATCCGCAAGAACGTCAACATCGACAGAAGCGCCAGGGTTCAGTTTGACGGTTCCGGCTCTTCGGCCGGCGCCTGCGTGTCCGGCAGCGCCGGCAGATCGCCAGCATTCTCCGGCACCGGGATCACGCTCGGCACTTCATCCGCCGCCGGGGCCGTGACCGGCGCCCGCTCGAGGATGCTGCCAGGCTCGCTGCGCTGCCCCGCGAGGTAGGCGAGCCCGAGGCTCGTCAGGAAAAACATCGTTGCGAGGATCGCCGTCGTCCTGCTCAGGAACGAGGTCGTACCGCGCGAACCGAACACGGTGCCCGAGGCGCCCGCCCCGAACGCGGCCCCTGCATCGGCGCCCTTCCCCTTCTGCAGGAGTACGAGCGCAATAATGGCCACGGCAAGGAAGACATGGCTCACGGTAGCTATGGTCTGCAACATCTGGCTATTGTTTCCGCTGCTCAACCGGCCGCGCGACAGATGCTCGCAAAGCTGGCCACCTCGAGAGAGGCGCCGCCTACGAGACCACCGTCCACGTCCGGCATTGCAAAAATATCGGCTGCATTGGCGGCCTTCACGCTTCCGCCGTACAGCACCTTGATAAAGTCCGCAATGCTAACATTTTCCGAGCGCAACAGGCCACGGATAAATGCATGCACCGCCTGCGCCTGTTCCGGCGACGCGGTCCGGCCCGTCCCGATCGCCCAGACCGGCTCGTAGGCGATCACCGCCTTGGAGAAGGCCCCGATCCCGGCGGCCCGCAACACCGCCGTGAGCTGGCGGGCCACGACCGCCTCGGTGCGTTCCGCCTCGCGCTCCTCCAGGCTTTCGCCCACGCAGAGGATCGGCACCAGGCCGTGGCGCTGCGCCGCGATGAACTTCTCGGCCACAAGCTCGTCGGATTCGCCATGCAGACTCCGCCGCTCCGAGTGCCCGACGATGGCGTAGCGGCAACCCAGGTCGGCCAGCATCGCGCCCGAGACCTCGCCCGTGAACGCGCCCTCGTCCTGGCTGGAGACGTCCTGCGCCCCGACCTCGACGGGCGTGCCGGCCGCAAGCTCGACCGCCTCGGCGAGATAGGCATAGGGCGGGCACACGGCGATCCCGCACGGCGCGCCGCCCTCGAATTCCGCCGCGAGACCGGAGACCAGCGAGCGCGTAAAGGCCCTTGAGCCGTACATCTTCCAGTTGCCTGCGACCAGCTTGTCTCTCATTCCGGTCTCCAGACCCCGTAAAGGCGCGGAACTTTAGCCGCAGCCCCCGGGGAAATCAATGTTCGGCGGCCGCGCGGACGATATCCGCGAGGCGCACGGCCAGGGCCTGCGTCTCGGCCGGATCCTCCGCCTCAACCATGACACGGATGACCGGCTCCGTGCCGGACGCCCGCAGGACGATGCGCCCGCGCTCGCCGAGCTCGGCCTCAGCCTCGCGCACGGCCGCCTGGATGGCCGGCGAGCCGTCCACGTCGATCCGCCGCGCCACGCGGACGTTGATCATGACCTGCGGCAGGCGTTCCATGCCCGCCACCAGCGCCGACAGCGACTGGCCGCTGTGCTGCATCGCCGCCAGCACCTGCAGCGCCGTCGCCAGGCCATCCCCGGTCGAGGTCTTGCGGAGGTTGATGATATGCCCGGAGGTCTCGCCGCCGATCTGGCCCCCGTGCGCCTTCAGCATGCCCATCACGTAGCGGTCGCCGACGGCCGCGCGCATGAAGGGAATATGCAGCGTGCCCAGGGCCTGTTCGAGGCCGAGATTGCTCATCACCGTGCCCACCACCGGTCCGGTCAGTTCGCCGCGCGCGTGCGCATCCCGCGCCAGCACGTACAGCAACTGATCGCCGTCCACCAGCGCGCCGTGCTCGTCCACGAGCACGCAGCGATCGCCGTCACCGTCCAGCGCGATCCCCATGCAGGCGCCGACACCCGTCACGGTGGTCGCCAGCAGCGCCGGCTGCGTAGAGCCGCAGCCCTGGTTGATATTTCGCCCGTTCGGCGAGCAACCGATCGGGATGATCTCGGCGCCGAGCTCGGCCAGCACCCGCGGCGCGACCTTGTAGGACGCCCCGTGGGCGCAGTCGATCACGAGCTTGAAACCGGACAGGCCCACGCCGGGCGGCAACATGGACTTGCAGAATTCCTGGTAATCGACCCGGGCATGATCGACGCGACGCGCGTGGCCCAGGGCCATCGATTCCAGGGTCAGGGGCGGCTCGTCGATCAGCGCCTCGATCGCGGCCTCCTGCTCGTCGCTGAGCTTCTCGCCGCCCGCGGCGAAGATCTTGATGCCGTTGTCCTCGTAGAGATTGTGCGAGGCGCTGATCACGATGCCGAAATCCGCCCCGAGGCGCCGGCAGAGATAAGCCACCGCGGGGGTCGGCAGCGGGCCGGCCAGCAGCACGTTCGCACCGGCGGCGGTGAAGCCTGCCTCGAGCGCCGCCTCGAACATGTAGCCCGACAGCCGCGTGTCCTTGCCGATCAGCACGGTGCCGCCGCCTGGCGCGAGGACCCGCGCCGCGGCACTCGCGAGCCGGAGCGCGAAGTCGACCGTCATCGGCGGCTTGCCAACCCTGCCGCGCACCCCGTCGGTGCCGAAGTATCGCCTGCTCATCCCTGTTCTCTCCCGTCGTGCGCAGCCAGCACAGCCGCGGTCATCCCTGCCGCATCGAGCGTCGCGGCCACGTCATGGCTGCGGATTATCCTCGCCCCCGCCGAAACCGCCAACGCCGCCAGCGCGAGCCCCCCCGCGAGGCGCTGCTCCACCGGCCGTCCGGTGACCGCCCCGAGCATGGATTTCCGCGACACGCCGACCAGCACAGGCACGCCGAGCGCCGTGAACCGCTCCAGCCGTTTCATGAGCAGCAGGTTATGCGCCAGCGTCTTGCCGAAGCCGAAACCCGGATCGACGACAATCCGCGCCGGCTCGATGCCCGCCGCCACGCAGGCCTCGATCCGCGCGGCGAGGAAGCCGTAAACCTCCTCGACCACGTCGGTATAGGCCGGGGCCGCCTGCATGGTGCGCGGCTCGCCCTGCATGTGCATCAGGCAGACCGCGCAGCCGCTGGCTGCCGCAGCCTCGAGAGCGCCGGGCGCCCGCAGGGCCCGCACGTCGTTGATCATCTCTGCGCCGGCCCGGGCGGCGGCGAGCATGACCTCAGGCTTGGCGGTGTCGATCGAGACCGGCGGCGCCCCCGCGGCCGCGAGCGCCTCGATCACCGGCACGACGCGCGCCAGTTCCTCGTCCACGGCAACCGGCGCCGCCCCCGGCCGGGTGGATTCGCCGCCGACATCGAGCAGCGCCGCGCCCTCGCCGGCCATTTCCAGGCCGCGCGCGACGGCCACCCCTGTGGCGATGAACCGCCCGCCATCGGAGAAGGAATCGGGGGTCACGTTGAGCACGCCCATGACCACGGGCGCGCTGAGGTCGAGACGGCGGGTCCTGAGCTGGAGCTGCATCCGGGGCCTGTGGGTGGGGGGGCGGTTGCCAGTTTAACGGGAAGAGGGCTCGCGCGGAGGCGCAGAGAGGCAGAGGCGCGGAGGGTGGATGAATAAAAAATAGGTTATTCGCAGATTAACGTGAAGGTTGTGTGGTGGTGGGTGGCTCACACACCGTGTCCCCAATTGGCGGGGCCTGTAAGGCGCCGGCGCCCACCGAAAAACCTGCCTCATAATCCTAACTGTATATCTTCTCCGTACCTCTGCCTCTCTGCGCGAGCCGATTATCCCGG
>JBLRWH010000048.1:0-20418 GCA_047921395.1 Gammaproteobacteria bacterium | reverse complement strand
CTAGTACAATGAGGGCTCAGCCGTACCGCCTGACATGGAGCCCGTTCATGGATAACGCCAAGATCCTCGCTTTCACGGATCGCCAGTGGGACGAAAGCATCGTGCCCACGCTGTGTGACTACGTTCGCATTCCCAACAAGTCGCCGAACTTCGACCCCGACTGGGAGCGCCACGGCTACATGGACCAGGCGGCGGAGTTGCTGGCGGACTGGTGCCGCGCGCAGCCCATCAAGGGCATGTCGGTGGAGATCGTGCGGCTCGAGGGGCGCACGCCGGTCTTGTTCGTCGAGGTGGCCGGCAACAACGACGATACGGTGCTGCTCTACGGGCACCTGGACAAGCAGCCTGAGTTCGACGGCTGGAGCAACGGCCTGTCGCCCTGGGAGCCGGTCATTCGCGACGGCAAGCTGTACGGCCGCGGCGGCGCCGATGACGGCTACGCGGTGTTCGGTTCGCTCACCGCCATCCGCGCACTGCAGGAACAGGGCGTGCCGCACGCGCGCTGCGTCGTGCTTATCGAGGGCTGCGAGGAGAGCGGCAGCTTCGACCTCCCCTTTTACATCGACCACCTCGAGTCACGTATCGGCACGCCGAGCCTGGTGGTCTGCCTGGATGCCGAGTGCGGCAACTACGACCAGCTGTGGTGCACGACTTCGCTGCGCGGCAACCTGGTCGGCACGCTGAAGGCGGCGGTGTTGACCGAGGGCGTCCATTCCGGCGCCGCCAGCGGCATCGTGCCGTCCAGTTTTCGCGTACTGCGCCTGCTGCTCGACCGGCTCGAGCATCCGGAGACCGGCGAAACCCGCCTGCCGCAGCTGCTGGGCGAGATCCCCGCGGCGCGCGAGGCGCAGGCGGCCGCCGCCGCTGCCGTGCTCGGCGAAGGCGTGCACCGGCGCTTCCCCTGGGCGGGCCAGACGCGGCCGGTCGCCACCGACCCGGTGCAGCTCCTGCTGAACAACACCTGGCGACCGACCCTGTCCGTCACCGGCGCGGACGGCGTGCCGGCCATCGGCTCGGCGGGCAACACGATGCGCCCCTGGACGGCGCTGAAGCTGTCTTTCCGGCTGCCCCCGACGCTGGATCCAAAGCTCGCGGCCGCAGCCGTCAAGAAGGCCCTGGAAACCGATCCGCCGCTGGGCGCGCAGGTCGAGTTCAGGGTCGATTCCGCCATGGGCGGCTGGAATGCGCCTCCGGTCGCGCCTTGGCTGGCCGACTCCATGCAGGCGGCGTCACAGGCGTTTTTCGGCAAGCCCGCGCTGTACATGGGGACCGGCGGCAGCATTCCCTTCATGGGCATGCTGGGCGAGAAGTTTCCCGGGGTGCAGTTCCTGGTCACCGGGGTGCTCGGGCCAAACTCGAATGCCCACGGCCCGAACGAATTCCTGCACATCGCCAAGGGGAAGCGCGTGACGGCTTGCGTGGCCCGCGTGCTGGCGGATCATTTCGCAAGGGAACAGGTCGCCGACGCGGCCTGATTCCCTAGTCGACGGCGCTCAGACGGGCCGCGCGACCGTCTTGAGCGCTGCCCACGCCTCGCGCAGTGCGGCTGGGCGGGTTTGCCGGCCGCGAGCAGGGTACTCGGTGACCAGGTCTTCTGGCACTAGGACCCCGGGCGGCCTTTCACCCGCGATCCGGATCGGGCCGACCAGCAGGATCCGTCCGTCCACCGGCACACCGGGCGCCAGTGCGCTCACCGCGTGGCGCCGCGCCCGCAAGCCGGGCAAGGGGTTCTGAAGCACCGTGCGCCGCGCCCCATCCAGCACCGTCCAGCTCTCGAGCTGATCGCCCCAGAACAGCGTGCCGGAAACGTGCCGCACGTCCAGCACCAGGATACCGCGTGGGGTCAGCAGTGCGAGGTCGAGGTGAATCTCGCCGTCGACGTCATCAGGGATGACCACGTCCGCGAGCCGTTCCCAGGCAATCCTGTGCAACAGCGATTCCAGGCTCTTGCGCCGGCGCAGCCACAGGACCATGACCAGGACGATCAGCAGGATGCCTGCTGCGGCTGCGCCGATCAGCCAGCCGGCGGGCAGGTCATTCAAAGGACCTCCTCCGCGCGCGCCCGGCGGCGCAATTGCTCACGCGTCCTGAGACTGTCGATGCTGAACACCGCGAGTGCACTCCAGATCAAGATGAATGTCAGCGCCCAGGCCGGCGTGAAGACCTCACCGTACACGAGCGTCGCCAGGAAAAACGTGATAGTCGGCCCAAGGTACTGAAAGAATCCGACGGTGATCAAGGGCAGGCGCCTGGCCGCCTCCGCGAACCACAGCAGCGGGAAAAGCGTCACCGGGCCCGCCAGCACCAGCAACAGGGTCGTGCGAAGATCGGTGCCGAACGAAGCAACGCCCTGGGAGCCGTACCAGGCCAGCGCGAGCAGCGCGAACGGCGCCACCACCAGGGTCTCTACGAACAGGGCCGCGAGGCCCGGCAGGCCGAGGCGCTTCCTGATCAGGCCATAGAAGCCGAAGCTGAAGGCCAGCGTCAACGAAATCCACGGCAGCCCGCCCAGCTCGAACGCGAGGCTCGTGGTTCCCGCAGCCGCCAGGCCCACCGCAATGGCTCGCCCGTAACCGAGCCGCTCGCCCAGGAACAGCATGCCGAGCAGCACGTTGACCAAGGGATTGATGTAATAGCCGAGGCTGGTCGACATGACCTGGTCGTTGACTACCGCGTAGATATAAACGAGCCAGTTCGTGCTGACGAGCGCGGCAGTCAGGGCCAGCGCGCGCAGCGTCGGCCGGTGCCGGAGTGCGGACCGGACCGCCGGCCACGCGCCCGTCATGCTGACGAACAGCGCACCGAACACCACGCTCCAGACGACGCGATGCGCCAGCACTTCGAGCGGCGGCACGTGCGGCAGCAGCTTGTAGTAAATCGGCGTCAGTCCCCAGAAGCCGAAGGCGGCGATCGCGTACAGCGATCCGGCGCGCCGCTCCGCTGGCACCGGTTCAGGATTCCCGCACGACGTGGGCGCCGGGCGCATCCGGGCTGGAGATCCAGGTCTCGCTCGCCACCCCGGCGGCCCCGAAACTCGCCTGGAACGCGGTGGCCACCGCGTCGGCGCGGGCGAGCGGCGCCCATGCGAAGACCGAGGGCCCGCTGCCGGACAAAGACCCACCGAGCGCGCCGGCGGCTCGCCCGGCAGCCAGCGCTTCGGCAGCGCCTCGCACCAGCCCTGAGCGCTGCGGCCAGATGATCTCGTCCTGCAGGCAACGCGCGACCTGGGCAAGGTCGTCCCGCAGGCAGCCGGCGACAAAACCCGCCAGCCAGGCGGACTGCCTTACCCACTGTTCGCGCGAGACGGTCGTCGCGAGAATCTCGCGGGCGTCTCGCGTCCGTACCTCCAGCGCGGGGTGACACAGCACGCAGGCAATCCCACGCGGTACCGGCAGGCGGGTGCAGCGCGCCGGCAGGCCAGGCTCCGTCAGAACCAGGCCGCCGAGTAACGACGCGGCCGCATTATCGGGATGCCCGGCACCGCTTGCCGCGCTCTCGCCCTCGAGGGCGTACGCCAGCAACGCCGAATGCTCCAGCGAGAGCCCCCACAGCGCGTTGGCCGCAACCACGGCTGCGACCGCGGATGCGGCCGAACCGCCCATCCCCGAACCGAGCGGAATGCCCTTGTAAAGGGACACCTCGAGGCCGTCGCTAATCCCGTGATCGGCGGCGATGCGGAGCAATGGCCGAGTCGCGGAGTTGGCCTCGGGGTCACGCGGCAAGTCGGTGAGCAGCCCGCTGACATCGGTGAGGACGATCCCCGACCGGGCGCGGCGCTTGAGCGTCACCTTGTCCCCGACGCCCTCGAGGGCATGCCCGAGCACGTCGAAACCGACCCCAACATTGCCGACCGAGGCGGGTGCAAACGCGGTAACGCTATCCATGGCAGCTTCCGGGAAGAGGTTCCTGAACGTGCAATTTACCAGCCGGCGACCGCGAGGTCTCTCGTGACGAAGAGTTCTCGCGCAGAGCCGCGGAGAGGCAGAGAAAGAATGAGAGAACGATTACAGAAAATGAAACATTGTTCACGCAAACTGGACAAGATCCGGCCCCTAGGCACCAAAGCAATGCAGCCCTATACCCTTCCCCCCTCTGCCTCTTTGCGCCTCTGCGCTCGCATTCGCAGAATGCGAGGAAAAAAAACCCGCCTCGAGGGCGGGATCAAGTCGAGACGGCATGTTGCTTCTTGCTTTGGCGCCGTCCTCGAGTAAAGTGAACATTACCCTTGTTGAGTGTCGATTGCAATTGACCGCAAGGCCCCCTGATTTCGCGCAGCAATCCAGCGGAACGGAGCGCAGACACGCATGGAAACCAGCATGCCCCAGGCCAAAGACAAACCGCAGGCAGCGCCCGAAACCGAAGTCGCATCCATCGATCTCAAGGCGCCCGAGTGGTACCTGAACCGCGAGCTCACTTGGCTGGCCTTCAATCGCCGGGTGCTGCACGAGGCGGAGGATCCGCGGACCGCATTGCTCGAGCGCGTGAAGTTTCTCGCGATCGTCAGCTCGAATCTCGACGAGTTCTTCATGAAGCGCGTCGGCGGCTTGAAACAGCAGCTCGGCGCAGGTGTGCAGGAGTTGTCCGTGGACGGGCGCAGCCCGGAGCAGCAGCTGCGCGAGTGCGAGGCGGAGGTTCGCGAGCTCAAGCAGCGCAAGGACGTTCTGCTCAAGGAGTTGTACGGCCTGCTCGACGAGGCGGGCATTCGCCTGAGCCGCTATGCCGGCCTCGGTCCGGACGAGCAAGCCGGGCTGCGCGCCTGGTACTTGGAAAACATCTATCCCCTGCTCACGCCGATCGGCATGGATCCGGCACACCCCTTCCCGTTCATATCGAACCTCTCGCTCAACCTGCTGGTGACCGTCAACCGCCCGGCCGGGGTGCGGGCCCCGCGCCTGGTGCGCATCAAGGTGCCGGTCGGCGGCGGCATTCCCCGCCTGATCCGCGTCGGGGACGGCGCGCATTTCGTGCCGCTCGAGGATGTCATCGCCCACAACCTCGACCTGTTGCTCCCCGAGCTCGAGATCGAACGCTGGGACCTGTTTCGCGTGACGCGGAATGCCATCGTCGAGCGCTACGAGGAACAGGCCAACGACCTGCTCCAGGTCATCGAGGCAGAACTTCGCGATCGCAAGTTTGCACCGACGGTCCGGCTTGAAGTCAGCACGGGCATGCCGCCGGTCCACCAGGGCATGCTGGCCGCCGAGCTGGGGCTCGACGAGGCCACCGACGTGTTCGAGGTCGACGGCCTCATGCAGCGCAGGGATCTCATCGAGCTGGCCGCGCTGGACCGGCCGGACCTGAAGGATCCGCCGCACCATCCCATCGAGCACCCCAAGCTCATGGATGCCCCGAACATCTTCCACTTGATCCGCAACAGCGGCCCGATCCTGCTCCAGCACCCCTACGAATCATTCACCACCTCCGTGGAACGCTTCCTCAGGGAAGCCAGCCAGGATCCCAAGGTGCTGGCGATCAAGATGACGCTTTATCGCACCGCCCGGAAGTCCAAGATCATCGAGTACCTGATCGATGCGGCGGAAAACGGCAAGCAGGTCGCCGTCGCCGTGGAACTGAAGGCGCGTTTCGACGAGGAAGCGAACGTGCGCTGGGCGAATTTCCTGGAAGAGGCTGGGATCCACGTCTCCTACGGCGTCATCGGGCTGAAGACGCACTCGAAGGTGATCTTCGTCCTGCGCCGTGACTACGACGGCCTGCGCCGCTACGCACACATCGGCACGGGCAACTATCACGCGGGCACGGCGCGGCTCTACAGTGACCTTGGCCTGCTGACGTGCGATCCGGTGCTAGGCTCGGACCTGACGGAACTGTTCAATTTTCTCACGACCGGCTACGTGGCCAATCGCCGCTACCGCAAGCTGCTGCCTGCGCCGACCAACCTGAAGCGGGCGCTCCTGGACCGGATAGAGCGGGAGATCTCGGCGCACCGCGCGGACGCGCCCGGCCGAATCCAGTTCAAGACCAATGCGCTGGAAGACGCGGAAATTGCCAGGGCGCTCTACCGGGCTTCGATGGCCGGTGTCCAGGTGGACCTGATCGTCCGCGATAGCTGCCGCCTGCGTGCCGGGGTGCCGGGCCTGTCGGAAAGCATGCGCATCATCAGCATCGTCGGCCGTTTCCTGGAGCACGCACGGATTTACTACTTCCGCAATGGCGGCCAGGAGGAGTATTTCATCGGGTCAGCCGACTGCATGAAGCGTAATCTCGAGGCGCGCGTTGAGACCATCGTGCCGGTGGATGACCCGGAATGCCAGCGAGCCTTGCGTCAAATCATGGACGTCCAGCTGGGCGACCGGCGCAGCGCCTGGGACATGCAGCCGGACGGCAGCTACGTGCAGCGCACGCCCGGGCCTGACGAAGACCCGCGCAGCGCCCAGGAAATCCTGATCGGCCTGGCCCAGAAAAGGGCTCGGGCCTCCGGCCGGAAGAAGCTGCACGGTCGCGGCAAGCGCCGTATGCGCAACGACTGAGAGGCGTCGCTAGAAGTCCATCAGCATGTTGCCGTTACGGGCCAGCTTCTGCTTCTCGCGGTCCGCACGGTCACGCAGGTTCGAGAACAAGGCCTTCTGTTCGGGCGTGCCGCTCTTGGCCTCGAGCCGGATATAGAGCTGGTGGAACCATTCCGCAACCTCGAGCCCCAGCTCCAGCAACTGGTCCGGACGGGCATCCGGGTTGAGCCCCTCCTTGAGCCTGGCGCGGATCTTGGATTCGTCCAGGGTGAACGGATCCCACTCCTTCAGCGAGGGGTCCTTCGAGCTGTGTGCAAAGCTCCGCACGGCCTCGGCCAGCCCGAGTTCGCGTATGCTCATGTAGTCGAGGAGCAGCTTTGAGCGGCGTTCAGGAACCCGCTCTCCGAGCTCGGTATAGGCGCGCGCGATGTCCTCATGGAAATTCTCGACGAAATTGAGGACTTCGCGTGTCTGGTCGAATCTCATCGAACGCTCTCCGTGCTCACTTGTTTGCCAGCGCCATTTCCTGGAAGGCCTTGAGAACGTCGCGCAGGCTGATATTGCCGACCACGCGGTTGTTCTTCATCACCGGCAGACCACGGACATACGCTTGCCCGTCGCGGCCGAACAGCCGTGCGATGTCCATGATGCTGTCGTCGATCTCTACGGTCTTGAACTTGGTGCACATGAAATCGCGAACCTTGCCGCCGCGGGAGCCGTGATAGCCGGCCTGCATCGCCGGCTCGAGGCAGTCGCTCTCGGCCAGCACGCCCACCAGGTTGCCCAGGCGATCAATGACAGGTCCGCCGGAGATGCCGTGTTCCACCAGCATGCCAACCGCCTCCAGGATCTCCATTTCGGGAGAAAACTGGATCACGCTTCTGGACATGTAGTCTCGCGCGATGACTCCCATGCCGGGCACCTCAGCTGGCCGAACGACGTTTTGCGCAGGGCCGGCGACAGCGGCCCCCGCAATCGGACTCGACCCCGGGAATACGATTCAGGCCGCCACAGCTGCCCTCGATCCGCGGGCGCCCGAACATGATGCCGATTGACATCGCGCCGATCACGGTCGCGAACAGCAGGAATGCCAGTGTGAACGTCGCCATGCGGTCAGCCTCCAAAGTCGTCGAGCAAGATGTTTTCCTTCTCGACACCGAGGTCGGAAAGCATCTTCAGCACGGCCTGCGTCATCATCGGTGGCCCGCAGATGTAATACTCGATGTCTTCGGGCGCCGGATGGTCATGCAGGTACTTTTTATAGAGTACCTCGTGGATGAATCCCGTGTCGCCGCGCCAATCGTCCTCCGGCAGGGGATCGGACAAGGCGATCCGCCAGCTGAAGTTCTCGTGCTTGGCGGCCAGCGCCTCGAATTCCTCGTGGTAGAACATCTCGCGCTTGCTGCGAGCGCCATACCAGAAGCTCATCTTGCGGTCGCTGCCAAGCCGCTTGAGCTGGTCAAAGATGTGCGCGCGCATCGGCGCCATGCCGGCGCCGCCGCCGATAAAGACCATCTCCGCCTTCGTGTTCTTTGCAAAGAACTCACCGTAAGGTCCTGAAATAGTGACATAATCACCCTCTTTCAGGCCGAAGATATAGGACGACATGATGCCGGGCGGAACGTCGGGCATGCGCGGCGGCGGGGTCGCCACGCGCACGTTCAGCATGACCATCCCCTTCTCTTCCGGGTAATTCGCCATCGAGTAGGCACGCATGATTGTGTCCTCGACCCTCGATTCCAGGTCGAACAGCTCGAAGCGCTCCCAGTCCTCGCGAAACCGGTCGGGGATGTCGAAATCCCGGTACTTCAGGTGATGAGGCGGCGCCTCAATCTGGATGTAGCCGCCGGCGCGGAAATTCAGCTCCTCGCCTTCGGGCAGCTCGAGCACCAGTTCCTTGATGAACGTCGCCACGCTGCGGTTCGAGCGCACCCGGCAATTCCAGCGCTTGATGCCGAACACCTCGCGTGGCACCTCGATGCGCATGTCCTGCTTGACCACCACCTGGCAGGAGAGGCGCTCGCCCGCCGCAGCCTCGCGCTTGTTGATGTGCGACGTCTCGGTCGGCAGGATGACGCCGCCGCCCTCCTGCACCTTTACCTTGCACTGGCCGCAGGTGCCGCCGCCGCCGCAGGCGGAGGCAACGAATAGCTTCGAGTCGGCCAGCGCGGAGAGCAGCTTGGTACCCACCGGGGTCGCGATGGTCTTCTCGTCGTTGACGAGGATGTTCACCTGGCCGGTCGCTACGAGCCGAGAGCGCGCCGCCAGAATGATGAACACCAGCGACATGACGATCGCTGTGAACAAGAATACGCCGAGGCCGATTTCCAGCATGGCGAGCCCCTAAAGCTGGATTCCAGAGAAAGCCATGAACGCCATGGCCATCAATCCAGTGGAAATGAAGGTGATCCCGAGGCCCTGCAGGCCCTCGGGCACGTCGCTGTACTTCAGCTTCTCGCGGATGCCCGCCAGCGCGATGATGGCGAGCGCCCAGCCGACGCCGCTGCCGAGACCGTAGGTGACGCTTTGCGCGAAATCGTAATTGCGTTCCACCATGAACAGGCTGCCGCCCAGAATCGCGCAGTTAACCGTGATCAGTGGCAGGAAAATGCCCAGCGCCGAGTAGAGCGCCGGGAAGAAGCGGTCGAGCAGCATCTCCAGGATCTGCACCATGGCGGCGATGACGCCGATGTAGGTGATCAGGCCGAGGAAAGACAGGTCGACCTCAGGCAGGCCCGCCCAGTCGAGCGCCCCGGGACGCAGCATGAACTGGAAGATCAGGCTGTTGGCGGGCACCGTGATCGCCTGCACGACGACCACGGCCAGGCCAAGGCCGATAGCCGTCTCCACCTTCTTGGAAACCGCCAGGAAGGTGCACATGCCCAGGAAGAAGGCGAGCGCCAGGTTCTCGATGAAGACCGCGCGCAGAAAGAGTCCGATCAGGCCTTCCATCAGAGTGCCTCGCCCCGGTGCACGACATGAATCTGGTACTCGGGCTTCTCCACCTGGGCCGGTTTCCAGGCCCGGATCGCCCAGATCATCAGGCCGATGATGAAGAACGCCGACGGCGCGAGCAGCAACAGGCCGTTCGGCACGTACCAGCCGCCCTCGTTGACCAGCGGCAGGATCTCGATGCCGAAGAGCTTGCCCGAGCCGAACAACTCGCGGATGAACGCGACTCCCAGCAGCACCGCCGCATAACCGACACCGTGGCCTAGACCGTCAAGGATGCTGGGGCCGACCGGGTTGCTGGAGGCATACGCCTCGGCCCGTCCCAGCACGATGCAGTTGGTGATGATCAACCCGACGAACACGGACAGCTGCCTGCTGATGTCGTAGGCAAACGCCTTCAGGAACTGGTCGACGAGGATCACGAGCGACGCGATGATCGTCATCTGGATGATGATGCGAATGTTGCCCGGCATGTGGTTTCGGATCATGCTGATCGCAGCGCTCGAGGCCGCGAGCACGAAGGTCAGCGCCAGGCCCATGATCAGGGCGGGGATCATCTGGGTCGTGACGGCGAGGGCCGAACAGACCCCGAGCACCTGCAGAGTGATCGGATTGCGGTCAATGACCGGTTCGAAAAAAATCTTGTTGGCACCGTTCATATGCCTTCCTCCCGGAGCCTGGCCAGGAACGGCCCGAAACCCTGGTCACCAAGCCAGTACTGCACCATGTTGCTAACCCCGTCGGCCGTGAGGGTCGCGCCAGAGATCCCGTCGATCGACCAGTCCGCCAGCTCAGACGCGGGATCCACGCTGCCGCGCACGACCCGCAGTCCCACATCGCCGTCGGGACCGAAGATCCGCTTGCCGACCCAGCGCTCCAGCCAGCGGGGATTCTCGATCTCGCCGCCGAGGCCGGGGGTCTCGGCGTGCTGGTAGAACGTCAGCCCCTGGACCGTTTTGCCGTCGCCAGACAGGGCGAGGAACCCGTACATGGTCGACCACAGGCCATAGCCGTGCACGGGCAGGACGATCGTTTGGATATGCCCGTCGGAGTCGACCAGGTACACGGGTGCGTACTTCGCCCGGCGGCTGATGCCCGCGATGTCTTCCCAAGGGGGAATTGCGACGCTGAGGGTGGGGTCCCGGGCGGCAATGTGCTGGTCGAAGGTCGCCGCGTCGAACGCGTCGCTGAACTGGCCCGTGGCGAGCTCGACGAGTCGGGGCTGCACCCCCCTGAAGAGCTCATCGACGGGTCGACCCGGCTCCATGAGGCCGGCGACCTCCAGGATCCGCGCCTTGCGCGCAATTTCGACGTTGCGCAGCTGCATCGGCTTAAGAAAAACCGCCGCCGATGACACCAGCACGGAACACACGAGCGACAGCAGGATCGTCACCATCAGCATCTTGGCGACGCTGTCGTTCGGCATCGCACCGAGTCGCGCGAACAGCCCGGCCGGGCGCGTGGTGGCCTGCTCAGACATAGCGGCGCTGCCTCCTGCGAATGTTGGCCTGCACCACGAAGTAATCAATCAGCGGTGCAAACACGTTGCCCAGCAGGATCGCGAGCATGATGCCCTCCGGGAAGGCGGGATTGATCACCCGGATCAAGGCCGTCAGCAAGCCGATCAGGATGCCGTAGATCCATTTACCCCTCGAGGTCATCGCGGCGCTGACCGGGTCCGTGGCCATGAACACCATGCCGAAGGCGAACCCTCCCGTCGCGACGTGCCACTGCCACGACAGGCTGTGATACGGATTGGTGTCCGGCCCGGCGAAGACGTTGAACAGCAGCACCGTCCCGACCAGGCCGACCAGCACGCCGAGCATGATGCGCCATGACGCGACGCGCGTGTATAGCAGGAACGCCGCGCCGATGAGGCAACCCAGCGCCGACTCCGCCCCGATCGTGCCCGGCATGAAACCCATGAAGACGTCGTACAGCGTGTAGCCGGCCGCCTCGATGGCCTCGAGCCCGCCCTGGGGCGCCAGGGCCAGCGGCGTGGCACCGCTGAAGCCGTCCACGGCGACCCACACGTCGTTGCCGGAATTCTGCACGGGATACGCGAAATACAGGAAGGCGCGCGCCGTCAGGGCCGGGTTGAGGAAATTCTTGCCGGTGCCGCCGAACACTTCCTTGCCGATCACGACGCCAAAGCTGATTCCGAGCGCAACCTGCCAAAGCGGAATCGTGGGCGGCAGGACCAAGGTGTAGAGCAGCGAGGTCACGAGGAAACCCTCGTTGACTTCGTGATTACGCACGAGCGCGAATACGACCTCCCAGAAGCCCCCGGCCATCAGCGTAACGATGTAGACCGGCAGGAAATACAGGAAGCCATGCCAGAAGCAGGCGGCGATGCTGTTCGGGTCGTAGCCGATGCCCATGCCTGCCAGCACGGCGCCGCGCCAGCCCTCGACCGAGGCCACGCCAAGCTCGGCCATGGCGAGATTCGCCTGCAGGCCGATGTTGTACATACCGAACAGCGCGCACGGCAGCACCGCAATCACGACATAGGTCATGACGCGCTTCAGGTCGACGGCATCGCGGACGTGAGGTGCGCTGCGCGTCACGTCGCTCGGGGTGTACAGGAAGGTGTCGACCAGTTCGTAGAGCGCGCCGTACTTCTCGAAGCGCCCGCCGCGACTGAACATCGGCTCGACACGGTCCAGTAATTTGCGCAGCTTGCCCATCAGCCTTCCTTCTCGATCTGCTCGAGGCGTTCCCGGAGCACCGGACCATAGTCGTACTTGCCGGGACAGACGAAGGTGCAGAGCGCCAGATCCTCCTCGTCCAGTTCAAGCGCACCGAGACGTTGGGCTTCGTCCGTGTCGCCCACGATCAGCGCCCTGAGCAACTGCGTCGGCAGGAGGTCCAGCGGCATCACGCGCTCGTAGGAGCCGATCGGCACCATGGCGCGCGGGCTGCCATTCTGGCTGGTACTGAGGGCGAAGCGCCGCGCGCTCGAGCTGAAGCTCGAGAGGAATGCGCGGGTCACCGAGAACTTCTCGCCACCCGGGTGCAGCCAGCCGATGAACTCACGCTTCCGGCCTTCGGCCAGCACCGTGACCTGCTGGTGATAACGCCCCAGGAAACCCGCCCAGCCGGTGGCGCGATAACCCGACCAGACGGACCCTGACAGCACGCGGCACTCGATGTCCTCCTCGATCTCATCGACCACCAGCGGCTCGATGTGCGCGCCAAGGCGTGTCTTCAGTAACCGTGGCCGCTTGACCGTTGGCCCGGCGAGCGAAATCACGCGAGTCGTATCGACTCGGCCCGTGGTGAACAGCCGCCCGATCGCGATGACGTCCTGGTAGCCCAGGTGCCAGACGATGCGCTCCGGACTCACCGGGTACAGGCAATGAATATGCGTGCCGACGAGACCAGCGGGATGCGGCCCGGAAAACTCAGCGACCTGCAGGCCAGGCACCGAGTCGGGCACCGGTACATCGGCGCCCTCGGCCTTGCATAGGAACGTGGCACCCGAAGTCAGGCGCGACAGCACGGCGACCCCGTTGACGAAATCCTCGGCGGCCTCGCGGATGATGACCGTCGGGTCGGGCGCCAGGGGATTGGTGTCCATCGCGTTGATGAACAGCGCGTGCGGGCTGGTGCTCGGATCCGGCACCTTGCTCCATGGCCGGGCGCGCATCGCGCACCACAATCCGGAGGTCGTCAGGTTCTCGATGACGACATCACGATCCAGGGCCGGCAGTTCGCCGGGGGTCCAGTAGCGGAAGGTTACTTCCTCGTCGCCATCCAGCGTGATGATGACCGACTGGAGCACCCGCCGGGCGCCCCGACGGATCGTCGTCACGACGCCCGGGGCGGGCGCCGTCACAGTCACCCCTGGGCGACGACGGTCGCTGAACAGTGGCTGCCCGAGGCGCACGCGGTCGCCCTCCTGCACCTGCATGGAGGGCCTGAGGTCGAGGTAATCGCGGCCGAGTACGGCGACTGAGCCGACGGCGCGGGCCGGTTCTATGACTTGCTGCGGATCGCCCTGGATTGGCAGATCCAGACCGCGACGAACTTTGATTCGCATGCGGAGCCCATTTTTGTTTGAAGATCACGCCGGTCAGAAACCGGCCGCACAACCAAATCTGGCCCGAAGTATACCCGACTGCGGCAAAAAATGGCTTCAGGAATTGCGTATTGACGCGGCCCGGTAATGTGCGGCAGTGGCGGCGCTGACCCTGTCCACGAGCGCAGGCGCGAGGCGGTCCAGCCACCACAGCAGTCGCATTTCCCACGGGAACACTACCATCGAGCGGTGGCGCGCGACGCCTCGCAG
Organism: Gammaproteobacteria bacterium; assembly: GCA_047921395.1. Taxonomy (GTDB): domain Bacteria; phylum Pseudomonadota; class Gammaproteobacteria; order Steroidobacterales; family XN24; genus XN24. Next base: position 6,708 of record JBLRWH010000048.1, on the reverse strand, counting down.
GATGGCCGCAATCGCCGGCTCGACATCAATGAACCGAAACGGCACCGCCTCCGCGGCGGAGTCCCGGTCCAGCCCGATCATGAGTGCGTTGTCGAGGATCCGGGTACGAATGAATCCGGGGCACACGGCCGTCACGCTGATGCCGAGGTCGCGACCCTCCGCGCGGAGCGAGCGCGATAGTCCCACCACGCCGTGCTTGGTCGTGCTGTAGGCCGCATACATCGGGCCCGGCAGCAGCCCGAACGCCGAGGCGATGTTCACGATCTGCCCGCCGCCCGCCGCCGCCATGCGTGGCCAAGCCGCTTGGCACCCATGGACGACGCCCATGAGATTGATATCCACCACGCGCCGCCAGAGCTCAAGGGTCATATCCCCCGTCTGTGCGGCCGCGCCGATCCCGGCGTTGTTGAAAAGCAGGTCGATGCGCCCGTGCTGTCGCCATGCGGCATCGAACACTGCACGAAAGGCCGCGCCGTCGCGGACATCCAGCTCACTCGACGTCGCCTGGCGGCCCGCCTCACGCAGCCGCTGGGCGGCAGCCTCGCAGGCCGCGAGGTCGACGTCCGTCATGATCACGCTCGCCCCGGCCGCGGCTAGCGCATGCGCGAGGCCGAGCCCGATCCCGGACGCGGCCCCGGTGATGAACACCACCTTGCCTGCGAACGCCCTCTCGTTGGTTCGTGCGGACATCGCTCGCCGCTCCGCCTCAGTAACCCGACACCCAGCGCATCATGGCACGCTTCAGCGACGCCGGCAGTGGCGCCGAGACCAGGCGCATTGCACGGTAGCGCCAGCCGACGTGCCACATGAGGCGCCGCCCGTGCGCCGCGCGCCAGATGACCTGCGCGACATCCTCCGCGCTGAGCTGTACGCCCAGCCTGTCCATGGAACCACTGTGCCGCCCCGCGATCATGGGCGTCGCCACGAATGCAGGCATCACGCACGCGACACGGATGCGGTGCCGGCGCCACTCGATGTCCAGGGCCTCCGAGAGGCCGCGCACGAACATCTTGGTCGCCGAGTAAGTCGCATAGTCCGGAGACCCATAGTTCGCTGAGGCCGACGCCAGGTTGACGACCCGGCCCCCTGCGCGGCGCAGCATCGGGAAGGCCGCGAGGAGCGTCTCCATCACGCCGCGCGCATTCACGTCGATGAGCTCGCGATGTCTTGCGCCAGGCAGATCCTCGAAAGGTCCGATGTGCAGCACGCCGGCGCAGTTGACGAGCAGCTCGAGCCCGCCTTCAGGCCCGCCGCAGAACTGCTCCAGCGCCGCGCCGAGCGCGACAGCATCGGTGACGTCGCAGGGATAGGCCGAGCTCGCGTCCGGACCGAGTTCTTCGACCAGCGACGCGAGTCCGGCGGCATCGCGGTCCAGCAGCCCGATCCGCCAGCCCCGCGCCACGAACAGGTGCGCCGTGGCGCGGCCGATGCCCGAGGCCGCCCCCGTGATGAATGCTTTGCCTGGCATGTGCCCTCCCGGTCAGCCGCGGCGCAGCTTAGCGCTGGGAAGGCCGCGCGGGAAGCCCATGGCCGGGATTCAGTCGCGGCCCACCGGCAGATGCGTGAACCCCTCGGGTGAGCCGAGCTCGAGACGATCCCGCCGGGCAGTGGGCGGACTCTGGATATAGAGGCTGAGCAGGTCCGCGAGTGCCTGCAGGGCACGCAGGTGACAGCGCTCGTAGCCGTGCGTTGCATCGGTGCCGAAGCAGACCAGCGCGGTGCGGATATCGTTGCCCGCCTCGATCGCGGAAGCGCTGTCGCATCGATAGTGACGGAACACGTCGCGCTGGTGGCGGATGCCGTAATCGGCGCACAGCCCGAGCAGCTTGTGGGTCAGGTGGTAATCGAAGGGCCCGGCGGAATCCTTCATGCAGATGGTCACGCCGAACTCGTCGCCCGCCTGGATCGGCGCCACGGGGCCGGTGTCGACCGTCACCATTTCCGCGACATCGCCGTGGAGCACGGCCGAGGCGCCGGAGCCGACCTCCTCGCTGATCGTGAACAGGAGGTGGCAGTCCACCGGCAACGGGGTCTTGCTTTCCACCAGGGCCTTCGCCACAGCGAGCACCGTCGCGACGCCGCCCTTGTCATCCAGGTGCCGGGAATTGATGAAGCCGGAACCGGTGATCTCAGGCTGCGCATCCACCGCGACGAAGTCGCCACGGTGCAGGCCGAGCCGGACCAGGTCGCCGCGCGTGAAGCATTCCTCGTCCAGGCGCAGTTCCACGCTTTCCCAGCTGACCGGCAGGCTGTCGATCTCCAGGTTGTACGCGTGTCCGGAGGCCTTGACCGGCAGGATCGTGCCCCGGTAGCAGTTGTCGTCGGTGTATACGGTCACGCGCGCACCCTCGGCGAAGCGGCTCGACCAGGTGCCGATTGGCATGAGCGCGAGGCGGCCGTTATCCTTGAGATCCGAGGTGATCGCGCCGATCGTGTCCACGTGGGTGACGATGGCCCGGTCGGGACTGCTTTGCGCCCCCTTCAGGTCGGCGCGGATGGCGCCTCGCCGCGTGATCTCGGACGGAATGCCGAGTTCCTCGAGGCGCCGCAAGGTGTAGCGGACCGCCTCGTCTGTGAAGCCCGCCGGACTGGGAATCCGCAGCAATTCGACGAGTACGTCCTTGAGGTAGTCGAGATCAATCGCCAGTGGTCGCATCGCTCACCTGCACGGTCTGGGGAAAAAGAAAATCGATGAAGCGCTCCGCGGTCGGCTGCGGCTCGTGGTTGGCGAGCCCCGGCCGCTCGTTGGCCTCGATCACGACATAGTCGGCCCCGGCGGGATCCGGCGCCATCAGGTCCAGCCCGACCACGGGGATCTGCAGCGCGCGCGCCGCGCGCTCGGCCACGGCGCGCAGCGTCGAGGAGAGCTCGGCGGTCACGTCGTGAAGCGTGCCCCCGGTATGCAGGTTGGCCGTGGCCCGGACCCGCAGGACTTCACCGGGTGGCAGAACCTCGTCCAGCGTGCGTTGCTGGCGCGCGAGGCAGCGCATCGTCTCCTCGTCCAGCGGGATGCGGCTTTCGCCGCCCGTGGCGGCCGCGCGGCGCCGGCTCTGTTTCTCGATCAGCGTGCGGATGTCGTGGCGCCCGTCCCCCGTGATCTCCGGCGGCTTGCGCAGCGCCCCTGCGACCACGCGGTAGTCGATCACGACGATTCTCAGGTCGTCGCCCGGCGCAAAGGACTCCACGATGACGTTATCTGACACCCGTGCGGCGGCCGCGATGGCGACGCGCATTTCTTCTTCATCGGTGATGTTCACGGCCACGCCGTGACCCTGCTCGCCGCGTGCAGGCTTGACGACGATGCGCCCGTGTTTCGCCAGGAACTCGCGGTCGGCGTCCGCTTCGCCGGCCAAGCGCTGGTCGGGGACCCGCAGGCCCGCCTCCGCAAGCACCTTGCGCGTGATGCGCTTGTCGTCGCAGCGGCTCATTGCGATCGCGCTCGTCAGCTCGGTCAGGGACTCGCGGCAGACGACGCTGCGGCCCCCGAGCGTCAGGGAGAAATAGCCCGCCTCCGGATCCACGAGCTCTACCCCGATACCCCGGCGACGCGCCTCGTCGACGATGATGCGCGCGTAGGGATTGAGGGAATCGTAGTTGTCCGGGCCCACGAACAGGGGCTCGTTGATGGCGTTCTTGCGCTTGAGTGAAAACACGGGCACGCGCTCGAAGCCCATTTTCTCATACAGCCGGATGACGGCGTCGTTGTCGTGCAGCACAGAGAGGTCCATGAAGGCACGCCCGCGGGCGGCGTAGTGATCCGCGATCCATGCCACCAGCGCACGGCCGATGCCCGGTTGCGCGGCCTGCGGGTCTACCGCGAGGCACCACATGCTGGAGCCCTTTTCGGGGTCGCCGAAGGCGTGGACGTGATCGACCCCGGTGACCGTGCCGATGATCCGCCCGCTGTCCTCGTCCTCGGCGACGAAGAACGACAGCGTGCGGGACTTGAGGCGCTCCAGCACGAAGTCCGGATCCGGCGGCACCATCCGCCGGCTGCTCAGCAGGCGGTACATCCCTTCCGCATCCGCCCGGCTGCGGACGCGCCTGACACGGAAGCCGCGGGGCTGGACGCGGGCAGGCCGGTAATTGAAGAACCACAACCGGAACGTGTGCGATGGATCCAGGAACAGCTCCTGCGGCGCCATCGCCAGCACCACGTGCGGGTCGCGCAGGTACAGGCCGATATCCCTGCGTCCCTCCTCTTCCTCGAGGAGGGTGCGCGCAAGCTCGGCGTTGTCGCCGAAGGTGTGCGCAAACACCAGCCGGCCCCAGCCGCAGTCCACTACGGCGTTCGGCTTGAGCCGGGTGCCCTTGTGGCGCGGGTCGTCCTCGCCGAAGCCGCGCAGGGTCGCCGAGCCGTGCCGCTCGAGCCGATGGCGAGATCGGTCCGAGGGCTGGGCCTGGCTCTTGGCCGACGGACGGTCCGGATTGGACGGCTTCCTGGTGCTCATGCGTGTCATACCCCGTGGGTTTGCATCCAGAGCTCGAATACCGCGATCTGCCACAGCTTTGAACCGCGCAGCGGCGTGAGGTGTTCCTCGGGCGCCGCGAGCAGTCGCTCCACGTAGTCACGGCGAAACACGCCGCGCTCCCGCGCCGCCTGCCCGGACAAGGCGTCACGCACCATCTCCAGGCTCTCGCCGCGCAGGTACTTCAGTACCGGCACCGGGAAATAGCCCTTCGGCCGATCGATGACACCGTCGGGAATCACACGTCGCGCCGCCTCTTTGAGAACGCCCTTGCCCTCCTGGGCGAGCTTCAGGCGCGCCGGACAGCGTGCCGCGAGCTCGACGACCTCGTGGTCGAGAAACGGCGTGCGTGCCTCCAGGCCCCAGGCCATGGTCATGTTGTCGACGCGCTTCACGGGGTCGTCCACGAGCATCACGTTGGTGTCGATGTGCAGCGCCTTGTCGACCGGCGCTTCGGCGTCGATCGAGCCAAAGTACTCCTCCACGAAGGCGCGACTGAAATCCTCGCTCACGAGCCGGGGGTCGACGGCCGCCGCGTATTCCTCGTGATCGCGGTCGAAGAAGACCTGCGCGTAATCACCGACCGGATCGGTGCTTTGCTGCAGCGGCGGATACCAGTGGTAACCGCCGAAGACCTCATCAGCGCCCTGGCCGCTCTGCACGACCTTCACGTACTTGGACACCTCGCGGGACAACAGGTAGAAGCCGATGTTGTCGTGGCTGACCATCGGCTCCGACATCGCGGAGAAGCAGCCCGGCAGGTGCTGCAGCAGCGTGTTCGAGTCGATGAAGATCTGGTGATGCTCGGTGCCGAAGGTGCGCGCGACGAGGTCCGAATAGCGGAACTCGTTGCCCTCCTCCTGGCCGACGTCCTCGAAGCCCACGGAGAAGGTGTTGAGGTGCGGTACGCCCTCGCGGGCAAGCAAGCCGGTGATCAGGCTGGAGTCCAGCCCGCCCGAGAGCAGCACTCCCACCGGCACGTCGCCCGTCAGGCGCCGCCGCACCGCGGCGCGCATCGACTCGAGCACCGCATCCTCCCAATCCGCGTCGCTCTGCGGATCCGCAGGCTCTGCGCCGAAGCGCAGCGACCAGAAACGCTGCTCGTGAAAGCGCCCGTCCGGCTCGATGCGCAGCCAGTGGCCGGGCGGCAGCTTCCGGACGGCCTCGAGCAGGGTGCGGGGCGCAGGCACCACGGAGTGGAAGCTCATGTAGTGATGCAGGGCTGCCGGATCCAGGGCCTTCGAGGCGACCCCGTCGCGGATCAGCGCTGGCAGCGTCGAGGCGAACCGGAAGGCGCCTTTGTCCCGCGTGTAGTACAACGGCTTGATCCCGAGCCGGTCGCGGGCCAGGAACAGCCGGCCGGAGTCATGCTCGCGGATGCAAAAGGCGAACATGCCCTTGAACTCCTCGACGCACCGCTCGCCCCAGGCGTGGAAGGCCTTGAGGATGACCTCCGTGTCGCTGCGCGAGAAAAAGCGGTAGCCCGCCTTGCCGAGCCGCGCGCGGAGCTCGTCGTGGTTGTAGATGCAGCCGTTGAAGACGATCGTCAGGCCGAGCTCCTGGTCGCGCATGGGCTGCGCGCCGCGCTCGGACAGGTCCACGATCGCGAGGCGCCGATGGCCCAGCGCGACCGGTCCCTGGGCCACGAGGCCGTCGTCGTCAGGGCCCCGCGCGCTCATCAGGTCCAGCATCCGTTGCACGCGGCCGGTGTCGGCCGCAGCGCCGTCGAAGCGAATCTCGCCGACGATTCCACACATTAAAAAAACTCCTTCCGGGCCCGTCCATGGGGGCAGGCTCGCGATTCGATCAGTTCATATAGGGTCAATGACTCGCCGCGGGGCCCCGCCCGAACCCGGGCGGCGGAGGCGATCCGGGCGGATCGCGGCAGCCTGCTGGCGGTCTGGTCCGGCACGCATTATCGGCTCAATGCCGCGCGGGCAGCGGTCTCCAGGTCGTGATTTTCAGTCCGGACAGAGTAACATGGCCCCCAGTCTCCTTTCAAATCAAGGGCTTCCAGAGATGTCCCAGTACACAAGCGAAACCGGGGGCGCCCCCGTCTCGAGCGCCCGGCGCGGCCCGGTGGCCGTCGTCACCCTGCAACGGCCTGCAGCGCGGAACGCCGTCGACCCCGCCACCGCCCTCGCGCTCTACGAGGCCATGCTGGAGTTCGACGCCGACGACGACGCTAGCGTCGCGGTGCTCACGGGCGCGGGCGACTGCTTCTGCGCGGGCTTCGACC
>JBLRWH010000047.1:0-20468 GCA_047921395.1 Gammaproteobacteria bacterium | reverse complement strand
ACCTTTCCGCGGAGCAGGTGTTGCAGCTGGCGCGCAAGCGCGGCATCCGGGTGTCGAAGGCGACCGTGTACAACACCCTGAACCTGTTCGTGGAATGCGGGCTGCTGCGCGAGCTCGTGGTCGATCGCGACCGGGTCTACTACGACTCGACGGTGCACGCGCACCACCACTTCTACAACGTCGATACCGGCGAGATGATCGATATCCCGGCCGAATCCCTCTCCTTCGCCGGCGTGCCCAAGGCGCCTGCCGGCACCGAGCAGGACGGCGTCGAGGTCATCATCCGGGTGCGCAATCGCGCCTGACGGCCCCGGCGACGTTGCCGCTACGGCGGCCATCTCCTATACTGCGCGGCCTTCACCGACTCTCCACCGTGCCGGAGTAGCTCAGTCGGCAGAGCAACTGATTCGTAATCAGTAGGTCGGAGGTTCGATTCCTCTCTCCGGCACCATTAAATCAACAAGCAACCGCGCTGCCTGTCCGGGGACCGGCAGAGGGGAAAGTGTGCCGTAAAGCCAATCGCCGGTGTGCGATCGGGCCTGCCGCGCCCCCCGATCCAATCGGCCCGGCCCCGGTCGCAAGCGTCCTCATTACGAACAATTGCACCGGTGTTGCGACGGCGTTCGCCTCGCGTGACCGGCGAGAACTTTTCGACAGTCCGCTGATAGCTAAAGGCGAAGTCACCATGACAACCATTGCCAGGCTCCTGTTTGTCTGTCTCATGGTCGTGCTCGGCACAACTGCCGGAGAAGGCCAGTACCGACCGCTCGGAGCACCGGACCCTGGTGCTCGAGAATGGCTTGCGCGTCATCCTGCTGTCGGGCCCTGACCTCAACAAGTCATCCGCGTCGATCGTGGTCGGCGTCGGGTCCTACGGAGATCCCGAAGACCGGGCCGGGCTGGCGCACTTCCTCGAGCACATGTTGTTCCTCGGCACCGAGAAATATCCCGATGAAGCCGAGTATTCGAATTACCTGCAGATGAACGGTGGCTATAGCAACGCCTATACGGCGGGAGATCACACCAACTATCACTTCGAAATCAGTCACGAGGCCTTCGAGGGCGCCTTCGATCGCTTCGCGCAGTTCTTCGTCGCGCCGCTGTTTACCGCAGAATTTACCGAGCGGGAGCTGAATGCCGTCGATTCGGAGTTCGAGAAGAATATCGAAAACGACGGCTGGCGATCGCAGGAGATGTTCCGCACGATGGTGCGGGACGGGCACCCCGGGCAGCATTTTTCCACCGGCAACCTCGCAACGCTGTCCGGCATCGACCGGGAGGAGTTCTTCGCTTTTTACGACCGGTATTACAGCACCGACCTGATGGCGCTGGCGCTGACGTCGAGCCTCGGTCTCGACCAGATGGAGGCCTGGGCCCGGCCGTATTTCTCGCCGATCGAGAACAAGCTGCGTCCGCCGCTGGATTACACGGCGGATCTCGTGGACCCCACGCGGCCACCCGGGCCCTTTACCGCAGCAAGCCGGCCGAGATGCTCAGGAACTTCCTGGCGGAACCCTACTATTCCGAGATGCGGACCCGCCAGCAGCTCGGGTATATCGTTGCCAGCTTCACGACCGAGTCCGAGCAGAGGCTGTATGCCCGTTTCCTGGTCCAGTCGGCCGACTACACGGCCGACGAGCTCAGGCGACGGTCAGAGGCCTTTGTCGCGAGCCTGCCGCAGCTGTTCGACGCGCTTCCGGACGAGCAGTTCGAGGTCATTCGGTCCGCGCCGCGCGCTATTTCACCCTGGCCTTCGAGAACGATGGCGACTGGGACCAGGCTGAGGCAACGATCGCCGCCCTGGATGCGCTGACCCGTGACGACCTGCGCAGGATGCTGCTGAGCATCGTCGACGCTGGCGGCCGTCCGTTCACGACCTTGTCGATGGCGGTGCAGCACGCGGACGCACTGGCCGACGTGCAGCCAAGCTTCTCCGATCTCGATGCATGGAAGCGCCGGCAGACGTACGAATAGCCGGGCATTCCGTAGCTGATCTGACGCAAGATGGCCGGGGAATTGCTTCCCCGGCCAGTTGCCGCCAGGCTACAGACCGCCTGTGGAGGGTGTTGTCGGTCTGCTCAGCGCCCGGCCTGCGTCAACCGCGGGGCGGGACCTTGCGGCCCCACCTTGCGTATCTCAGCTATTCGAACAGGCTCATGATCTTGTTGATGATCGCGTAGAGGAGCGCATCGTCCTCGTCGTTCTCAACAAGGTAACCGCCCATGTCGGTATGGGCATTGAAGGACGCCAGCTCGCCGGCTGCATCTTCGTTGATGAGAACAGCGCGGTGACAGCCGCCGCAGGCCCGGGATGCCGGCCCCGTGACGAACTCCGGCACGGTGCCGATGTTGCGGTCCACGTTCCATGCATCCGACGCCGAGAGCAGCCCGGGCATGGACCTGGACTGGTCGGGCACATCGTAGATGCCCGCATCGTTGACGTGGCAGCCTTCGCAGTTCTTCGCGGTGAAGTTCGGGAAGGTGTGCTGGATGTCGCCGAAGGCCAGCGCCTGCGCGCCTGGATCTACCGGGCCCGCGCGGGAACGTACTGACGCGCGCCAGGACGTTCGCGGTCAGCCACGCGGATGTGGCTGACCGCAGGCTGAGGCTACTTGCCTTTCTTGGCCCGCTTCTCCGCGCGCTTTTCCTCTGGCGTCTTGGCCGGCTTTTTCTTGGTTTCTTTCTTTCGATCCTGTCCCTTGCTCATCTCGTCTCTCCGGTGGTGGGCTGGTCAACCTTCCGAGCGGCCGGCAGCGCCGGCTGGCGGTGTCTGGATTGTGGCGCAGATCCCCGGGCCTTGGGTAGACCGGCGTCAGAGCGTCTTCAGGTAGGCGACGAGGGCCGCGAACTCGTCTTCGGAGAGCGCCCAGCGCGGCATGTAGTACTGGAATTCGCGGCCGTGCGGATCGACCCCCTCGGTCAGCGCGCGGCGCAGCGTCGCCGCGTCGTAGCCGCGCTCTGCCAGCGCCGCCCAGTTCACCGCCGGCGCCACCCCGGTGACGCCGCTCGCCTGCACCGTCATGCCGTGGCCGCGTTCGCCGTGGCACGCCACGCAGCCCACCCCCGCGAAACGCAGCCAGTCCGGGCCCTGGGTGTAGGCGATGCGCCCCGCGGGGCCGGCGCCGTCCACGTAGATTTGCCGGCCGAGCGATGAGCCCATGCGTTCACAGCCGGCCACGAAGGCCAGCACCGCGCAGGCAGCGCTCGCCAGCACGCATTTTCGGGTCACTCGCGTCATGCTCCGGAGTCTAGCTCAGCCGGTCCCGCCCAACACGTGCGCCACGCGCACCATCGCGAGCGTGTCCAGCGCGCAGTAGCGCAGCAGGTCGTCGCGCAGCACGGCGCGGCGTTCCGCGCGGGTCTGCGGCGCCATGATCTCCATGAACGCGTCGCTCGCCGCCATGCCTTCCTGCACCTCGCCGAGCGCGCCGTAATCGAGCTCCGGCGCGACGGTGGGCAGCACCGCCTTGATGGACCACGAGCCGAGCATGTCGGGATGGTAGTAGTTCGCCTTGACCAGCGGATACAGGTCGTAGAGCCGCGCGATCACGGCCTCGAGGCGCGGCGCGAGGTCCGGGTAGAGGGCCGCGAGCGTCTTCAGGACGCCGGCCTCGTAGCTCGTATACACCAGCACCGGCCCCGCGTCGCCGAGCGCCTCGAGCAGCGTCTCCGCGCACTGCCGCATCGGCGGCCCCGTGCCGTCGGCAAGGAACTCGCGGTGCTCGAGCTCACCGGGCCCGGTCTCGACATGGCAAGACCACTGGAACGGCAGCGCCTGGTAGGGGCGCGTCCCGGTCCACACGGGGACCGCGAAGGACACGGTCTCGAAGTCGAAGTAATACCGCGGCCACGGCAGGACGCGCAGCGCCGCGCCGGCGGCCGGCCTGAGCTCGGGCGCGCCGGTGACGGTCACGCGCCGCACCCATTCCTGCGTTTCGCTGGTGAGATACCCGGGCGGGACGTCACGGATGTCATCGATCCCGTCCTCGAGCAGGCGCCACACCGCCTTGCCGCCGCCCGGGAGCCGGTTGACCGGGTAGTCCGGCTCTGGCGGGGTGCAATACGACAGGAACGGGCACTCGTAGGGGTTGCGACACTGCGGGCCGACACGAATGTCGGGCGTCCCGCCGGCCAGCATGTCCCGGTACTCGGCGAGCCAGCGCGGCACCTCGTCGAGCAGCGGCAGCACCTTGTCGCTCAGGTCGGCGAACACCAGCAGGCCCTCGTAGTCGTCGTCGCCCGGGTACACGAAGCGGTTGTTGATATGGCCCAGCTCGACCCGTTCCGGCGCGAGGCCGGCGCCGGCCAGCACCCACGCCTGCACCGCGCAGTCGATATGGTTCACCGGCTTGACGCTGGTGGACGACTTGACCTCCACGAGGCGCACCCGTCCGGCGGCGTCGCGCACGAGGATGTCGGCGCGGATGAGCACGCCCTCGTGGCGGAAGGTCGCCTCGTAGAGCGTGAGCGGGCCGGGGCGCGCCACCAGTGCCGCGGTCTGGGCGAGGGCCGCAGACAGCTCAGTGTCATGGCCGATGAGCGTGCCGCCGGGAAACAGCCGCTGCGCGAGCTCGCCGACCTCGTGGCCGATCCGGAAGGCGCGCTCGGTCGCCGCCGAGTAGTGCGCGTGCTCGGGGGCGTTGATCTCCAGCCAGAGGCGCTTCCGGCACTGCCAGCCCGAGAGGATCCTTGATTTCGAGAGGTAACGCGGCTTCGGCAAGGCCGTGGGCTCAGTGCTCAGTGCGCGTGCCCGGGCGACGCCTCGCCGGTCGAGAAGGCCGGGAACTTCGCCTGCGCATGCTGTGCATGGCAATTGACGCAGGTCTCGGTCAGCGTCCCGAGATAGAAGCCCACCAGCTCGGGTTTCTTCGCCTCGGCCGCATGGCTCAGCATCCCCGCGAGGTAGTGGAACCGCGCATCCAGCTCGAGGAACGAGGCGGGCAGGGTGCGGTGCAGCTCCTCAAACTGCGCCTCGGTGAGCGATTGTTTCATGATGTAACTGTCGCGCATCTGCTGCCCGATCCGGGCGACCTCGTCCCACTGCCCGGCGACGACCGCCGGGATTACGGCCATCAGGCCGCCCTGCAGGGCCGCCATTTCGGCGCCGAGCGCCTCGCGCAGCGGCGTGGACAGGGCTTCCACGCCGCCGGGCGGCTCGGCTTCGTGGTGTGGGTCGGCGGCCTGCGCGAAGGGGCCGCAAACGAGCAGGCCGGCCAGGATGAACATCGGTCCGCGGAGCGTCATGGCGAGTCTCGCTTTTCTGCTGGATCGTCTCCGGCAAACATAGCAGAGCGCCCGCCGGATTGTGTGATATTGTCCGCCACTGCGATTTCCATGACACCGAGCCTGATGCCCCGTTGCCGATGGATCTTTCCCCTTGTCGTCCTGATGTCGTTCGCCGCCGGCTGCGGCGAGCCGGGCACGCGTGCCGACCGCGAGGCCGCGGCGAAGATCGGCGGTGAGTCCGGGACGGAGCTGGCCGAGCGCCAGGTCCTCAGGCGCGGCAACGGCGCCGAGCCCCAGTCGCTGGACCCGCACAAGAGCGAGGGCGTGCCCGAGTCCAACCTGCAGCGCGACCTCTACGAGGGCCTGACGATCGAGCAGCCGGACGGCGGCGTCGCACCGGGTGCGGCACGCGCCTGGGAGATCAGCGACGACGGCCTCGTCTACACCTTCCACATGCGTGAGAACGCGCGCTGGTCGAACGGCGATCCCGTCACGGCGCACGACTTCGAGTACGGCCTGCGCCGCTCCGTCGACCCGAAGACGCTGTCGAACTACAGCATCATGCTCAGGCCGATCCTCAACGCCGAGGCGATCATCGCCGGCGAGTTGCCGCCCGAGGAGCTCGGCGTCCGTGCGCTCGACGACCTGACGCTCGAGATCCGCCTGTCGGGGCCGACGCCCTATTTCCTGGGCGTCCTGAATCACTCGGCCAGCTACCCGGTGCACAGGGCGACGGTCGAGCAGTACGGCGATCGCTGGGCGCGTCCCGGCCGGCTGGTGTCCAACGGCGCGTTCCGCCTGCGCGACTGGGTCATGCAATCGCACATCGTGCTCGAGCGCAACGAGTTCTACTGGGACAATGACAATACGAAGCTGGACGAGGTCTGGTACTACCCGATCGAGAACCAGTCCACCGAGCTGCAGCGCTACCGCGCCGATGCGCTGGACATGACCTACGACTTGCCCTTCCGGCAGCTCGCGTGGATCCGCAGCAACCTGCCCGGGGACCTCGTCATCAGCGAGTACCTGGGGGTTTACTATTACGGGCTGAACCTCACCCGGCCGCCGTTCAAGGACAACCCGGACCTGCGCCGGGCGCTGAACCTGGCGATCGATCGCGACATCCTCACCCGCCAGGTGACCACCGCCGGAGAAATCCCGGCCTACGGCTACGTCCCCGGCACCGCGAACTACACCCAGTTAGTTCCCGAGTGGGCCGAGTGGACCCAGGCGGAGCGCGTCGCCGAGGCGCGCCGGCTCTACGCGGCGGCGGGCTACTCGCCGGAAAACCCGCTGAAGCTGCAGATACTCTACAACACGCACGAGAACCATCGCACCATCGCGGTCGCGATCTCGTCGATGTGGAAAGAGACGCTCGGCATCGATACCGAGCTGGTCAACGAGGAATGGAAGGTCTACCTGGAGACGCGGCGCACCAAGCAGAACACCCAGGTGTTTCGCGCCGGCTGGATCGGCGACTACAACGATGCCTACAATTTCCTGGAGATCCTGCACTCCGAGAGCGGGCTGAACGACTCCGGCTGGAGCAACGCGCGTTTCGACGAGCTGCTCGCGCTGGCGGCGCAGGAAATCGACATGACCCGCCGCGCCGAGTACATGCACGAGGCCGAGCGGATCATCATGGACGAGCTGCCGATCATCCCGGTCTACCTGTACGTGACCAAGCGCCTGGTGAAGCCCTGGGTGGGCGGCTACCAGTCCAACATCATGGATCACATCTACTCCAAAGACCTGTATATCCTGAGGCACTGACGGACATGGCCAGGGACATCGGCATGGAGCACGACGAGGACAGGCTTTGCTGCGCTACTCGCTGACCCGGTTCCTCGGCGCCATCCCCACCCTGTTGATCCTGATCACGGTGGCGTTCTTCATGATCCGCGCGGCGCCAGGCGGTCCTTTCGACGCCGAAAAGCAGCTGCCCGCGGAAATCGAGGCCAACCTGCGCGCCGCGTATCACCTGGACGAGCCGCTGGTCCAGCAGTTCGGGCGCTACGTCTGGAACCTCGCGCGAGGCGACTTCGGCCCGTCCTTCCAGTACAAGGACTTCAGCGTCACCGAGCTGATTGCCGCGGGTTTCCCCGTCTCGCTGCGGCTCGGCGGTTCGGCCATGCTCCTCGCGCTGCTGGTGGGCGTCTTCGCGGGGACCATCGCGGCCCTGCGGCAGAACTCGCGCACCGACCACGCCGTGATGGCCGTCTCGATGACGGGCATCTCGATCCCGAACTTCGTCATGGCGCCGCTGCTCATCCTGGCCTTCGCCGTGTACCTTGGCTGGCTGCCCGCGGGCGGGATCGGCGACGGCGGGCTGCGGCACATGATCCTGCCGGTGATCTCGCTGGCGCTGCCGCAGATCGCCTACATCTCGCGCCTCACGCGCGGCAGCATGATCGAGGTGCTCAGGAGCAACTTCGTGCGCACGGCCCGCGCCCAGGGCCTGCCCGAGCACACCGTGATCCTGCGCCACGCGCTCAAGCCGGCCTTGCTGCCAGTGATCTCGTACCTGGGGCCGGCGACGGCGGCGGTGATCACCGGCTCGGTGGTCATCGAGCAGATCTTCGGCGTGCCGGGTCTCGGGCGGTATTTCGTGCAGGGCGCGCTGAACCGCGACTACACGCTGGTCATGGGGGTGGTGGTGTTCTACGGGGCGCTGATCATCCTGTTCAACCTGTTCGTCGACCTGGTCTATGCCTGGCTCGATCCGAAGGTGAAGTACGCGTGAGCACTGAAGCGCCCCTGTCCGTTCCTCCCTCGGCCGGGCCGGGCATCGAGCCTGTGAAGGGCCGCAGCCTGTGGGTGGACGCGTGGAACGTGCTGCGCCGGAACCGGGCGGCGGTGTTCGCCGGCGCGCTCATCATCACCATGGCCGTGATCGTGATCGTCGGGCCGTGGCTGTCCCCCTGGGGGTACGCCCATACCGACTGGGACAACGTCTCCATCGGGCCGGACTGGCAGAGCCGCCATTTCTTCGGTACGGATGCCCTCGGCCGCGACCTGTTCGTGCGCACGCTCTATGGCGGCCGCATCTCGCTGCTGATCGGCGTCGTCGCGACCCTCGTCAGCCTGCTGATCGGCATCAGCTGGGGCGCGACGGCAGGTTACCTCGGCGGGCGCGTCGACCACGTCATGATGCGCATCGTCGACATCCTCTACGCCATGCCGTTCATGTTCTTCGTCATCCTGCTGATGGTGTTCTTCGGCCGGAACATCATCCTGATCTTCGTCGCCATCGGCGCGATCAACTGGCTGGACATGGCGCGCATCGTGCGCGGCCAGACGCTCTCCCTGAAGCACAAGGAATTCGTCGAGGCAGCCGAGGCGCAGGGTGTTTCCACGTTCAACATCATCCGGCGCCACATCGTGCCCAACCTGCTCGGCGTGGTGGTCGTCTACGTGACCCTCACCATCCCGCAGGTGATCCTGGTCGAGAGTTTCCTGAGCTTCCTGGGCCTCGGCGTGCAGGAGCCGATGACCTCCTGGGGCGCGCTGGTCAACGAGGGCGCCCAGGAAATGGGCACGGCCCCCTGGATGCTCATTTTCCCTGCGGTGTTCCTGGCGCTGACGCTGTTCTGCTTCAACTTCGTCGGCGACGGCCTGCGCGACGCGCTGGATCCGAAGGACCGCTGATGACGCTGCTCACCGTCGAGAAGCTGAACGTCCGCTTCCACACGCCCGATGGCGAGGTGCACGCGGTGCGCGATCTCGGCTTCTCGCTCGCGCGCGGCGAGACGCTCGGCATCGTCGGCGAGTCCGGCTCGGGCAAGAGCCAGTCGATGATGAGCCTCATCGGGCTGCTGGCGTCCAACGGCCGGGCCAGCGGCTCGGCGCGCTTCGACGGCACCGAACTGATCGGCATGCCGATCCAGGCCCTGCGGAAGGTGCGCGGGCGGCGCATCGGGATGATCTTCCAGGACCCGATGACCTCGCTGAACCCTTACCTGACGGTGTTCGACCAGATGTCCCGCGTGCTGATGCACCACGAGCACCTGGGCCGCAGGGAGACCCGCGCGCGCTGCATCGAGTTGCTCGACGCGGTCCACATTCCCGAGGCCTCGAAGCGCGTCGACATGTACCCGCACGAGTTCTCCGGCGGCATGCGCCAGCGCGTCATGATCGCCTCCGCGATGCTGTGCCGGCCGGACCTGCTGATCGCCGACGAGCCGACCACCGCGCTCGACGTGACGGTGCAGGCCCAGATCCTCGAGCTGATGCGCGACGTGCGCCGTGATTTCGGCACCTCGATCATCCTCATCACGCACGACCTGGGCGTCGTGGCCGGGCTGTGCGACCGCGTGCTCGTCATGCACGGCGGCGAGGAGAAGGAATCGGGCCCGGTCGACGAGATCTTCTACCGGCCGCGGCATGTCTACACGCGCGCGCTGCTCGCGGCCGTGCCGCGCCTCGACCAGGCCGAGATTCGCCGGCTCGCCTCGCTGTCCGACGGGGAGGGGGCGCCGGCCGGAGACGCGGCACAGGTGACGCGGCACGAGCCCGACATGGACGCGCCGCCGCTGCTCACCGTCGAGGACCTGCGCGTGCACTTCAGGCTCGCCCCGGAGACGATCTTCGCCAGGGCGCGCGTCCTCAAGGCCGTGAACGGCGTGGAGCTCGAGCTGCGGCCCGGCGAGACGCTCGGCGTGGTGGGGGAATCGGGCTGCGGCAAGTCAACCCTCGCGCGCGCCGTGTTGCAGCTCGTCCCGGCCACGACGGGGCGGGTGTGCCTGCTCGGCGAGGACATCACCGGCAAGGACAAGAAGGCGATGCGCGTCCACCGGCGTGACATGCAGGTTATCTTCCAGGACCCGCTGGCCTCGCTGAACCCGCGCATGACGGTGGGCGACATCGTCGCGGAGCCGCTCTGGACGCACTTCCCGTCCATGCCGCGGCGCGAGGTGCGCCAGACGGTGGAAGCCATGCTGGGGCGCGTGGGGCTCGGCCAGGAGCACGTCAATCGCTACCCGCACGAGTTCTCCGGCGGCCAGTGCCAGCGCATCGGCATCGCCCGCGCGCTGGTGCTGGAACCAAAGCTGGTGATCTGCGACGAGCCGGTCAGCGCGCTGGACGTGTCCATCCAGGCGCAGATCGTGAACCTGCTGATGGACCTGCAGGCGGAGATGAACCTGTCCCTCGTGTTCATTGCGCACGACCTCGCGGTCGTGCGCCACATCAGCCACCGCATCATGGTGATGTACCTGGGGCGCGTCGCCGAGGTCGCCGACCGCAACGCGCTGTACGAAAGGCCCATGCACCCCTACACGCAGGCGCTGATCCGGGCGGTGCCCATCCCGGATCCGGAGCAGGAGCGCAACAAGCCCCATGCGCCGCTGCAGGGCGACCTGCCTTCGCCGGTGAACCCGCCGTCGGGGTGCGCCTTCCGCACCCGCTGCCCCATCGCCATCGCGCGCTGCGCCTCCGAAACCCCCGAGCTGCGCCGGGTCGGCGACCACCTGGTCGCCTGCCACCTGGCGGGCTCTCAGGCGTCCTGAGGCCCCGGGGCGGCACTGGTTCCGACGACGGGGATCGCCTTGGCCGGACGCTCACCTTCCTCGAACCCTCGCCGTTCCATCTTGCCCCACTCCCGCCGTCGTAACGCAAGGTCGAACAGCGCCTTGACCTTGACCAGCGAGAGGAACTGGCGGAAGCCGAAGTTCTCGAGGAACCCGTACGCCAGGAGCCGCAGCAGGTCGCGCAGCCGCGGGTAACGGCGGAAGGCGATTTCTTCCAGCAGTAGCGCCCCGACCGACAGGAGCGCGCCGACCACGAAGGCCACGATCAGGAACAGCACGAGGAAACTTCGATCGAGGATGCCCAGGTACCAGGCCAGCGGCACCGCGATGTAGCCGACGATTTCCACCACCGGCCCGAGCAGCTCGAAGGCCACGAACCACGGCATGCCGACCAGGCCGACGCTGCCGTACTTGCGGCGCAGGAACATGCTGCGGTATATCCACAGGGTCTGCAGCAGGCCCCGATGCCAGCGGGAGCGCTGGCGCACGAGGACCCGCCACGTCTCCGGGACTTCCGTCCAGCAGACCGGGTCCGGCACGAACACGATCCGGTAGCGCCGACCCGCATCGATCATGGCCTTGTGCAGCCTGACGACCAGCTCGGCATCCTCGGTGTCCGTGGCCTGGGAGTATCCGCCGATCTCGATGATCTCCTTCTTGCGATACAGGCCGAAAGCGCCGGAGATGATCAGCAGCGAGTGGATCGCGCTCCAGCCCGCGCGCCCGGCGAGGAAGGCGCGCAGGTACTCGACGACCTGCATCAGCGCGATGCGGTTCTTCGGCAGGCCGACGCGGACGACCCGCCCGTCGACGACCTGGCAACCGTTCGCCACGCGCACGATCCCCCCCGCGGCGACCGTCTCCTGGGGCGCCTCGATGAAGGGTTTCACGAGCCGCAGCAACGCGTTTTCCTCGATCAGCGAGTCCGCATCGATCGAGCAGAACAAGGGATAGCGACTGACGTTCAGCGCGGCATTGAGCGCATCGGACTTGCCGCCCTGGTCCTTGTCGAGCACGACGAGATTGGGATGCGCCATGGAGCGGTACAGGCCACGGATCGGCTGGCTCTGCAGCATGATGCGCACCGGCTCATTGGACGGCCTGAGGTCGAAGGTCTCGACCAGCGTCGCGAGGGTATTGTCAGTGGAACCGTCGTTGATGACGACGATTTCGAACTCACCGTAGTTCAGCTTCAGCAGCGAGCTGAGGCTCTCGACAATGTTGCTGGCCTCGTTGTATGCGGGCACCAGCAACGACACCGGCGGCGTCAGTTCGGAGTCGCGGATCTGCTGGTAGTCGGGGAAGACGCTGCGCTTGATGAACTGCCCCAGGGCACGAAGCGACAACAGGAAGATCGCCAGGTAGCCCAGGTTGATCATCGCGAAATACACGATGATGAAATGGTTGAAACCGATGATCAGCTCGGCCAGGAAGGTGGACATCGAGGAACTCATCGCGCACCTGCCTCAGCCGCCAGCATCGCGTTCGCCTGGTCGCGGGCAAAGCGGTCCGAATCGTCGCGCATCGCCGCCAGCGCCTGGCGACCGGCGGGTCCGAGCATGCGGAGCGCCTCCGCGCTGTTGGCGCGCACCCACCATTCCGGATCGCGCAGGGCGTCGCACAGGGCGGGGATTGACGCTTCGATCTGCAGCGTGCCGAGGGACTTGGCGGCCATTGCCCGGACAGGCCAGGCGGCGTCGCGCAGCCTGCGCAGGAGCTCTGGCACCGCCGGCCGATAGCCGATACGCCCGAGGGCCGCCGCGGACCGCGCTCGGACATCGCTGTCTTCGTCATCGAGCAGCGTAACGAAGAGCTGCCCCATGCCTTCGTCGCCGACGCGCGCCATGACATCGATGGCGGCCAGGCGCGCGCCGCGTCCGAGGCACGGGAACGTCACCCTGAGTTCGTCCAGCACGCCGTCGCCCATGTCCGCCAGCAGGTCCGCGATACGGATGGCGGACCAGCGGTTCTCGTCGGTGAGCGCCGCGAGCAAGGCAGCCCGGGCCCGCGGTCCACCCAGCTCGCCGAGGGCGCGCGCCGCGCGCATCCGGACATCAAGCTCGGGGTCGTCCAGGGCGTCGATCAGCGGCCCGATGCTACGCGGCACGCGTGCCAGGCCCAGCAGCTCGGCAGCGCGCTCGCGGTTCCAGGGATCGCGTTGCCTGAGCTGACCGATCCAGAGGTCGATGAAGCCATGCTCATCGAGGCTGGCGACGAGTCGCTTGCGGAGCTCCGGCTCCGCCTGCGGCAGCCGCTCGAGACAGAGCGCCAGGAATATCCCGCGGTCGGGCCATCGGCGGAGTTTCCCCAACCGGGCGGGCGGTGAGGCGACGGGCTCGCTGAACCAGCACTTGAGCTCGGTTTCCAGCAGGCACCGGCGCCTCTCATGCAGGCGGGCGTGCCACGTGAGCAACACGCGGCGCGCCACGATGTAAATCATCAGGCCAGCCAGCAGCGCGACCAGGATCATGATCGCGATGGCGACGAGGGTGCGCATGGTCACCGGCCCACTCCGAGGCCCTGCCGGAAGCGCACGCCGATGCGCGTGTAGCGCCAGTCATCTGCGCCCTGGGATGCGTATGAACCGGCCTCGACCCAGCCTTCGATGCGCAGTCCACGGTGGACCTGCCAGCCAAGCTGGGCGAACAGGAGGTAGTAGGGGTCGTTCGAGGTGCGTGGTCCGCCGGCGTCAAAGGATTGCAGGCCAAGCTCCGTGCTGACGTCATAGTCCACCGTCGACGTGCCCGGCACCGGCCCGAAGGCTCGTGCGGTCGCACCCGACGCGATGAAGCCGCTGGGGTCGAAGTAGCCGTTGTCCAGGTCCCGTCGCCAGTCCAGCCAGCGCAGGTTGCCGCCGGCCTCCAGCGTGTGTGTGCCTTGCGGCCAACGGTGCCTTGCGGCCAGTTCGGCCGCGATGCGCCGGTTGTCGTCCGACAGGCTCCAGGCCGAGGCGGTCCCGGACAGGCGCCAGTGCTCGCCGATGCGGCCGCTCGCGGTGGCCGACAGGGACTCGATCAAGATGCGGTTGTCGATGAGCGGCACGGAATAGCGGTAGGGTTCGCGGCGTGCCTGCAGCGAGCCGCTCCAAGTGTCCTGCAGCGGAAAGGCCCACCTTAGTCCCCAGTCGGTGACATCGTGGTCCCGGACGCCAGGCCCCTCGAGGCGGTCCAGCCCGAGCATGGTTTCGATGGCATGGTGCGGGCGCGGGACCCACGTGGCGTAACCCTGCAGCGAGCGGATGGTGCCCTGCACGCCGGCTGTGCGCACATCGTAGTCCGCATACGCGAGGCGCAGCGCCGGCCCTCGCGCGAATGTTCCGCCGGCCTCCAGGCGCGTGGTCGTGAACAGGTTGCGATCGCTGTCGTCGAGCTGATCCCAGCTGGCACTGAACCACGGCGCGGTCGCGGCACGCGCCGCCGCCAGCAGTTCGAGCGTGTCGGCATCGCCCGGGTAGCGCGCGGCGAGCGCCTCTGCCTCGCGACGCGCCCGGGCCGTCGAGCCCTCCCAGAGATCCAGGTAAGCCAGGCCGATCCGCGCATCCTTCGGATCTGCCGCCGCCCGCGCCGCAGCCTCGTAAGCCGGGCGCGCCTTCCCGAGGTTGCCCGACCAGGCCCAGGTCTGGGCGATGCCGAGCAGGGCATCTGGGTAATCCGGGTGCGCGGCAAGGATGGACTCGTACTCGGCGCGCGCCTCGGCGTTCCGGCCCGACCACGACAGCACCCGGGCCAGGCCGATGCGCGCCTCGACATCTCCGGGGGTATCGGCGAGCAGCGCCTGGAAGGCCTCAGCGGATTCCTCGAGACGGCCGGCCCATGACAACACCTTGGCCCGCTCCCGGCGGGCGAGCGGGTGGTCGGGTGCCTCTGCAAGAACCCGCTCGTATTGCGCCAGCGCCTCGTCGAAGCGCTGCTCCCAGGATAGCTGCTGCGCCTCCCGGGCCAGCGCATCCAGTTCAGCGGGACCGTTACCTGCTGCATGGACCGACGCGACCAGCGAGAAGCCACACAGCGCGTGCAGCAAAAGTACCTTGGCAAGGCGGGCGACGGTGAGTTTCATGGCGTGTCCGGCAGGTCGCGGAAGGCCTTGGCGAAGTCCTCGAGGCCATGTTTCGGCTCGAGGCGGTAGGCTGGGATCATCCAGCCGGACAGCGCCAGCGCCGGACCGATCTGCCCGGTCTCAGGGAGGCTGTCGCCGCGTCCGGGTGCGGCGAGGTCCCGCGTGCAGGCGTAGATGCGGATGCCGTCGCTGGTCGCCGTGCCGAGCGCGCCGGACGGCTCGGGCTGGTGCAGAACCTGGCCCATCGAAGGATCGCCGAAATTCAACAGCCCCCAGGGCAGCCGCAACGCGATCGTCCCCGCGGCCTCGTCGATCACGACGTCCGTGCGCGTGTCGAACGCGGGGGAATGCGGGTCGAGCGCGCCGAAGCGCAGCCTGCCCGGCGCCACCTGTCGCGCGGCTACCGGGGTGCCGTCGCGCTGGTACCGCTGGCGGTTGGTCGTCAGCGCAGGTCGCTCGAACCGGCCAGTCGGCTGGAGCGGCGACATCAACACATCGGTCGCGCCGCTTTCGGCGGGGTGCCGCAGCCGGTAAGGCGGCGTGACGAGCAGTTCGCTGTCATCCGGCCCTCGCAGCACGACGGCAAACTCGATGCCACTGGCGACCGCGCAATCCGCGGGCGCCGGCAGGCGGCGTTCACCACGCTCGGCCGCGTACGTGTCCAGCCCGAGGGCCAGGACCTGGCGCGACCAGTCCGGGGCGCCCCGCCCATCGGTCTCGAGCAGGATGTGCACGTAGCCGGGATCGTAGGCCGCCCGCAGGCCGCGCAGCCTCAGCCAACCGTCCGCCGCAGCGTCCCCCGTGGCGGTGGCGAGCGGCGCGATCGCCGGCCAGTCCACACCGCTGGCGAGCGCGAACGGCGCCGCCGGGCGGTTTGCCCAGAGTCCGTAGGACTGCTCCGGGCTCTCGGCGTTGAACCAGAACGGGCGATGGTCCTCGGGGACTTCGAACGGCGCGGTCGACCACGTGCTCTTGAACCACTCGTCCATGAACTCGAATACGACGCCGCCGGCCAGGCCCTCGGCGTGGATGCTGCGCGCCAGGCGCGCATTCTGGCGCATAGCTTCGGGCTCGTGCTGCCCGCCGTGATGCAGTCCCTCCGGCTGCAGGTGCGCCACGCCGCGGCTGGTGGACATGCCGAACTCGGCGACCAGCACCGGCTGGCGGCCATGGTGTGCCTTGAGCGCGCGCAGGTAGCCGGCATAGCGGTTCACACCGCGCGCGTCGGTCACCTCCGCGAACGCGGGCTCGAGATTCATGAAATACGGAAAGTTCGGATAGACGTGATAGGAAGCGAAGACCCCCGGCGCAAATTCGTCCGTGGCCGAGATCAGGGTCGCGTCGACGGAAATCGCGTCGTCGTCCCAGGCGGGCGCGCTGCGCTCCGGGAGCGGGATTCCTTCCCGGGCCTGCCGCCACGCGTCCTCCTCGGCGCGGCTGGCTTCCGTCGGGTGGTGCAGCGGGTCGAGTGTCGGCCAGTTGGCGAAGGTCAGCGGCCGGCCCTGGGCATAGCGGCGCGCCTCGTAGCCTGCGGCGAAGTCGAGCGTACGGCCGATCCAGCACTCCATCGCGCCGGCCTGGCGGACGCCCACGAACCGGCCCACATGCTGGCAGGGTCCAGGATTCATGCGGTCGTACGCGACCACAGCGAATGGCTCCCACTCGCGGCCGATGATCCACGCCAGCGTGTAACCAGAGGCGTCCATGTCGTACACGCCCCGGGCGTGGCCACGCGGTACGGACAGCACGAGATCGCCGTGCACGGCATCGATCACCTGCGCGATTTCCGCGTGGAAGTTTGCCAGGTAGCCCGGGTCGTCGAAGTCGTCGCCCGGCGGCAGCTCCGCCCAGACCCCCTGCAGCAGCCACAGCGGCTGCTCTGCTGCGAGGTTGTGTGCGACCAGGGCGCGGTAGAACGCCGGCGGCTGCAGCGTGTAAACGCGGATCGCGTTGGCGCCGAGGCTGGCGATGGCGCCCAGCCACTCGCTCCAGGTCGCGTCGTCCTCGGGCGCCTCCGAGGCGAACCGGCCCGGCAGGGCGGGGCCGATGTTCACGCCCTTGACGAACAGCGGCTGCCAGCCGCCGTCGGGCTGGCGCAGCTCGAGATAATCCTCGCCGGCCCGGGCCATGTAGCGCACGGCGGCCACGGTTGCGTCAGGCTTGCGGCGAAATTCGCCGGGGCCGCCCGCCTTTCGATCTGCGGAGGCCTGCACATAGAGCATGTCCCGGTCGCCAGGGCGGCTGGCCAGCCGTTTTAACGCGGCACTCCTGGCGATCGTGGCCGCGGGGTCGCCGTCCGCAAGGCGCTCGACGGCCATGCGCAGGCCCTCGGCGGCATCATTCGATTGCGGCGTACGCCCCAGGATTTCGCTGAACCGCGAGGTCGCGGTCGCCGGATCGCCCTGGCGCAATGCCACGTAGCCGAGTCCCAGCTGGGCGTCGGTGGAATGTCGGACGCGCTGCTGGGCCTCGGCAAAAGCCGCGCCGGACGAGTCGAGTGCTGCAGCGCGAAATTCGCACCAGCCGACCGTCACCCACTCGTCATGCGAGACCAGTTGACGCTCGATTGCCAGCCGGATGGACAGCAGAGCCGCGGCAACTCCGTCCGCCCCGCGCACGTCCGACCAGCGAGCCGTGAGCAGCGGGCGCAGGTCGGCCTGGATTTCCGCGCAATCCGGCCCATCAACCGGCGTGCGGCTGCAGGCCGCAAGCAACAGCATCGCGGGCAAGATCCATCCACGCCGGCGGGCATGTTGCGTCCGGGCCCCGGGGGCTGCGCCGAGGGTCGCTTGCGACGGCTGTGTGGCACGGTTACGCGACATCGTTTTTTCTTCTGGTCATTCATACGGATACGAATTATCCGGACACCCTTGGTCCGATTGAACGTAATCCGTCACAATTCCGCTATGAAAGCGTGGCGGCCGATCCTGCGGATGGCAGCGGGCGTCAGCTTTGGGGTGCTCGATTCTCGATCGTAACGGGCGCAAAATCACGACTGCCCACGTCCCAGGTGGCAGGATCCCCAGAGCTGGCCATGAAGAATCGTTCCGTATCGTTCCGCTCGGTTGGCATGGCAATCCTCGTGCTCCTCACCCTGGTTGCGGGCAGTGCACACGCGGAGCCGGCGCGCATGGAGATCGCGCCGTTCGCCGGCTTTCGCATCGCCGGGGACCTGGACGCCGGCCTGGAAGGCGAGGGCGGCAAGCGTGGCAACACCGACGACGGCGCGAGTCGGGGCATCGGCATCGGCCTGTATCGCGACCCGGAGGGGTTCTACGAGCTGCTGTACAGCCGCCGCGATGCCGGGCTCGACGTACCGGGCGCGGCCATCCAGGGTAGGGATGTCCGGATCGAGTACCTGCATCTCGGCGGCACGCTGCTCCTCCCGCAGCCGGCGGGCTACACCGGCTACATCTCGGTGACGCTCGGCCTGACCCGCCTGGACGCGGACGCCGGCGGATTCGATTCGGAGCACAAGTTTTCCGCGAGTTTCGGTGGCGGCTTCCGTTTCCCCCTGACTGATACCCTGCACACGACGCTCGGCGCGCGCGGCTACATGACTTTGGTCGATAGCGACACCGGGCTCGTCTGCGTGAGCGACGGCGGCGACGCCGGCTGCCTCCTGCACGCTTCCGGCAGCACCTTCTGGGAGGTGGAATTCACCGCAGGCCTGGCGTTCCGTTTCTAGTGCCGGAACAGGAACTCCTGCATCCCGTTCTTCAGCAGCATGGCCCGCTCCACGATATAGCCGGGCATGCAGCGGGCCAGTTCATCGGGCGAGTATCTCGGCGCGGCTTTTTCCTCGCCGGTAGCCGGTACGACCCACAAGCGGTGGTCCTCGATGGGGACGATCCGCGCCGGGCGCACCGGCATGCGGGGCGTGGAATAGGCGATCAGCGCATGCGCCAGGGCGCCGGGGCCGAGCCGGCCGAGGATCTCGCCCATCACGGCTCTCAGCGCCGGCCGCTCCAGGTAGTTCAGCAGGTCCCAGCACAGCACCACGCTGGTCGCCTCCGCGCGAGGTCGCGGCAATGATGCGCTGAGCGCGGCGCGCATGGCCTCGGGCTCGGTCGCCCCGTTCAGTGCATCGAGCCCATCGGCCAGGTCCGCGATATCCAGCCGGCAGCGGTAGCGCCCGAGCAGCGCCACCGTCTCCGGTCGCGCCGGGCCGAGGTCCAGCACGACGCGGCGCCTGTCGTCCTGCATCTCCTCCATGAGATTGCGGAACAACGGGGCATTCAACGCGGCGCGCCCCGCTGGGTCCGACGCCGGGCCGATGCCGAACGCCCGTGCCGGGGTCAACTGGTGACTCCGCTCCTGGCCGTTCCGCCCGGGGACGATCCTGCGGGCTTGTCGCGATTCTCCGCGGCATTCGTCCGCGGCGTCGGGGCAGCCGCCGCCCGGGGCGAGCCCGGGCTGGCCTTGGCGCTCGAGCCGAGCGCCGCCTCGACCGCCTCGGAGTCCATCTCGATCGAACCCTTGAAGCGGGCGCCCTCTTCGAGGATCACGCGCGGCGAGGTGATGTTCCCGCGCACCTGCGCGGAGCGGCGGATCGAGACCCGCTCGGAGGCGAACAGGTCGCCTTCCACCATGCCCTCGACGTGGATTTCCTTGGCGTATACGTGCGCCTTGATCTTCCCCTGGCTGCCCACCGTCAGGCTGTTGTTCCTGAGCTGGACCGTGCCGTTGACCTCGCCCTCGATGAGCAGGTCCTCCTGGCCGCGCAGGTCGCCGTCAAGCTGGATCGAGGGGCCGATGATCGCCGCCTCCCGGCGCGCGCCGGATACGGGCGTGGGACGCGCCCTGGGGCTCGCCTCCGCGGCGGGCGCGGCCTCGGGCTGTGTCGTCTCCCGTGCCGTCGTGTCCTCTGGGGAGCCTTTCTTGCTGAATTCGAACATAGCGAGTCTCCTTGGTGCGTAAGCATCAAAGTCGCGGTCTCGCTCCCTCCCCAAGGCGCCGCGCGCTCAAGCATAGGCATGTCCCGACGCGTCCGGCAACCTTGCACGCGGGCCGCACTTGTGCCGGCCCGGCGTAGGACCGATCATCGAGGTGTCTGCGGAAACGAGAGGCTGGTATCCATGCTGTCATCCGAGCCGGGATCCAGGACCATGGCTGAATGCGCGCGCTCGAGCTGAAATTCCCGCCGGTCGCCCAATTCCTGGTCGCGGGCGGGCTGATGTGGCTGCTGGCGGCGGTCGTGCCGTCCGCGGCGTTCCGGATGCCCGGCCAGCTGCTGCTGGCCAGCGTCATCCTGCTCGCCGCCGGCCTGGTCGGCATGGCCAGCGTACGTTCCTTCGCCCGCGTCGGCACGACCTTCAATCCCATGCGCCCTGATGCGGCTTCCCGCCTGGTCATCCATGGCGTTTACCGCCGCACCCGCAACCCCATGTATCTCTCTCTGTTACTCGCGCTGGCGGCGTGGGGCACCTGGCTCGGCAATGTCGCGGCGCTCGCCGTCGTCCCGGTGTTCGTCCTGGCGATGAATCGCTTGCAGATCCAGCCGGAGGAGCGCGCGCTCGAGGCCCTGTTCGGGCAGGACTTCATCGCCTACAAGCAGCAGGTGCGGCGCTGGCTGTAGGCGACCCGCCAAGTGTGAACAGGCCCTACTAGCCCGCTTTATTCATGAACCTTTGTCTGAGAGGCGATTTTTGCCCACGCG
>JBLRWH010000046.1:0-20496 GCA_047921395.1 Gammaproteobacteria bacterium | reverse complement strand
CTGGAAGCAATTCCGCGTGATTTTGGGCCTCCTGGAGGCCTTAGAACGCGTTTTTTGGCCCGAAATCGTGCTTCTAAGGATGGCGGCCGCGGGATCCGGCCGCTATTCGCTGCGAGTGCCCCGGGCTCTTACTCTCGCTGCTCTGGAAACAGGCCCGGCATCCAGCGCGACGCCAGCCGGGCGGGGAAGGTCATGCGCAGCGGGGTCTTCGGCGTATCCGACGTAAGCACGCCGTGCGCGACCAGGCCGGCGACCACGCGGTTGGCTGTGCGCTCGCTCGTGCCGAGGCGCGCAGGGACCTCGCCGCGCGGCAGCACGCCGCGATAGAGCATCGCCTCCAGCAGCACCCCCGCTTTTTCATGGAGCGTGCCGAGGCGCGCTTCCTCTTCGGCCCAGAGTTGCATGCGCGTCTGCAGCCTCTGCGGCTCCACCAGCTCTTCCATGAATCTCACCTGGTCGAGGCAGGTCTCCAGGAAGAATGTCGTGAATTCCGCAAGGGCCTCTTCGCTCAGGGATCCCCTCCCATCCAAGTCGTTGCGGCGCGGCCGGTCGCAGCTGGCCAGGTGCGCCTTGTAGGTGTCGACATTGCGGGCGAGGCCGCGGGCGACGGACCAGATGCCGCCTGTGTCGAGCGCTTCGAGCAGCATCCCGTGGGACATCAGGCGGGCGACGCGTCCGTTGCCGTCGAGGAACGGGTGAATCCAGGCCAGCCGGTGATGCGCGGCAGCGGCGCCGAGGATCGATTCCGACGTGCCGAGCCTGCTGTAGCCTTCCTCGAAGCGCGCCAGGAACCGCGGCAGGGCTCCCGGACTCACCGGCACATGGCGTCCGACTTCGACGTCATGTTCACGGAGCATGCCGGGCTCCACGCGCAGCAATTCCCCGCTGGCCGGATGCTCGACCACGAGCAGCTCTGCGGGCAGCAACTCGCAGAAGCGGCGATGGATTTCCAGGATCGCCTGCTGCGTGGTGGCCGGACGCTCCAGCCCGCCGTCGTCGATCCATCGCTGCGCGCTCACATGCGCTTTGGCTTCGCGTTGGAGCTTGCGTTTCTCAGGATCGGTGCTGTAGTCCTGCTTGAGGGCGCGCTCGATGTCGATTGGGTGGGTGTCGTGGCCCTCGATCAGGTTGCTGTAATAGCAATTCATGGCGCGCACGAGCTCGGCGAGCGCCGCAGCCACGCCCGCTGGCAGGCTGCGGCGCAAGCCTGTTGAGGCCGCCGCCAGCTCGATCGCAAGATCCTGCAGCGCCGGGCGGTGCGGGGAATCCGCCGCGAGCAGCAGGGGCTCCATCAGTCTCGTGCTCTCGTTACGATCGAGATTCATGGCGGTAATGTTGGCGGGTTAATATTTACGAGAAGTCACACTATAACAGATAGTTAAGTTTGTTCAATGCAATAGTTGGCGGGTATATTGGCGGGTATATTGGCGGGATTGATGGCGGAACTGACAGCGATTTTTGGCCAAAGCGTCGAATTTCTCCACCTTCTCCGCTCGTGCGCTCTTCTGCTAGTATGACCATGTGGTCAGAATGAAGGTGAGCATGATGCGTCGTGTCCAGGTCGTAGAGGCGAAAGCCAGTTTTTCCGCACTGCTGGCCGCGGTCGAGGCGGGCGAGACGGTCGCGATCACGCGCCACGGCCGGGTCGTGGCCCGGCTCGTGCCCGACGCGCCGCGGATGGCGGCGGAAGTGTTCAGCCCGTTCTGGTCGGTGCGCGACGAGATCGACCTGGTGGCGCCGCCGGATCCGCCGCCGGAGCCGGTGGACCAGCCCTGAGATGCGTTACCTGCTGGACACCAACATCTTCATCGCCGCGATGAAAGGCCTCGCGCCGGTGCGCGAGCGCCTCGCCGCGGTGCCTCTCGACGCGCTGGTGCTCTCGCCGGTCGTGCTGGGCGAGTTGGAGTTCGGGGTCTCGAAGAGCGCTCATCGTGAGAACAACGCGGCCAGGCTCGCGGCGGTGGTGGCGGAGATCGAGATCGCGCCGCTGACGGCGGACGTCGCGCGGCACTACGCCGCGATCCGGGCTGGGATGGAGCGCCTGGGCACGCCGATCGGTGCGAATGATTACTGGATCGCCGCGCAGGCCGTGGCGCTGGACGCCGTGGTGGTGACCGACAACGCCGCGGAGTTCTCGCGGGTGCCGGGGCTGGCGGTCGAGAACTGGCTGGTTCGGGCTGGGCCCGGCGGGTAGGGCGTTCAGCCTCCCGCCGCGCTCCAGGGGTTCAGGACCTTGACCGCGTAACCGCTGAAGTCCTTCTGGTTTCGGGTCACCAGCACCAGGTTGTGGACGATCGCTGTCGCCGCGATCAGGCTGTCCATCACCGGCGCGGGACGCCCGCAACGTTCGCGCGCCGCCCCGACCAGTCCCCACTCGAGGGCCGCCTCCAGCTCGAGTGGCAGGATGCGCCCTGCGAATCGCGCGAGCAGGTCGTGCTCCAGCCAGTGCTGCAGGGCCTGCTTGCGGC
Organism: Gammaproteobacteria bacterium; assembly: GCA_047921395.1. GTDB lineage: Bacteria > Pseudomonadota > Gammaproteobacteria > Steroidobacterales > XN24 > XN24. The sequence continues at coordinate 18,028 of JBLRWH010000046.1, read as the reverse complement.
GCCCGTCGTCGAGCCGAGCGATGCCGCGCTGGATCTCCCCGATCGACAGCACGCTGAGATAGAGCCCGGGCTCATCGGCCCGGCGCGCCCAGTCGACCAGCCCCTGGTCCGCGGCGGGCTTGCGCAGTTCGGAGAGCACGCAGGTATCGAGCAGGTGCTTCATCGCAGCGCGGGGGATGGCGGCGGCCGGCCGTCAGAGCTCGACCGGTCGCGGCAGGTCGGCGTCCCGTTCCAGATCGAGCTCGGTGTCAGCCCAGGGCGAGGCGCGCATGAACTCGACGAGGTCCTGGCCCGGGGCGTGGCCCTGCAGTGCCCGGTAGGCTTCTGCGGAGAGCAGCACGGCACGTTCCCGGCCATGGACCGTGATGAACTGCGGTCCCTCGTCTTCCGCGGCCCGGACCAGGGCGCTGAAGCGATTCTTGGCTTCCTGGACTTGCCAGCGCATCTTGGGGGTCCCTCGATAGTTGGACAGAATGTCCATAATCTTGGCCCGACCGGTGGGAAAGTCAAGGTGGGGTTTTTGTGGGTTGACGTCGGGAAAGGGCGGGCGTAGCGTGAATGTCATTGACATGCACTGACATCGATGGGGGCGACCGTGGCGATCACACGTCATGGCGCTGAGGTGACGCAGCATTACGCGGATATCCGCGCGCACCTCGAGCGCAACGGTACCCCGATCGGTGCGAACGATTACTGGATCGCGGCGCAGGCACGAGCTCTCGCGGGTTCCGGGACTCGCGGTCGAGAACTGGCTCTGACGGGGGTTAACGAGCTGCGGGGAATGTGCGTCCGTACATCCCTGCTATGGGCGTCTCCCGGCTTCCGCGATTGTCGCAATTTCCCGCATCCGGTCGAGTATGAATGGAGCGCGAGATTGGCTCGCGTCGTCGGGATTGAGATGTCCCGGCAGCGCCTCGAGGAATGGTTCGGAAGCGAGCAGCTTCGAGAACCTGTCGGCCAGGAAGCGGCGCAAACCCGGTTCGGCGGCTGCAACCTCCCCAGCAAGGGTAGGCCTGCCGTCGAGTACTGACACCAGGTCCTCGATATCTGGACTCGCCATGAAGTCGCCACCGCCACGGCTGTCGAACGCGAGCAACTTGGTGGCCAGGAAGTAAGGTGGGGTGACATGGCGGAGTCTCTTCCCTGAGGACAGCCGCGCCTGGCTGGCTTCTCGGTAGGCAGCCTCGAACCATTCGTTACCGAACCCGAGCAGGTCGGGGTTGGTAGGAATCAGGTCGAGTGTCAAATCTCCCAATTTCCACCGGCAGATGAGTGCCTCTTCGCTTGTGTCCTCCTCGAAGCCTTGTTGGCGTAGGCGCTTGCCGGTGGCATGGTACTGGGCAAGAGTCGTGATGGCGGCGATGACATCAACGTCACGGGTCACGCGCGGTCGCGCGGCGGCCTGGTCCGTTATCAGCAGGCCGGTGGCGCAACCGCCGACGAGCACCACGTCCTCCGCAACAGGGCCGAGGCAGTCCATCGCCCATTCCAGCAGCTCGAGATTGGGATCAGGCATGGGCAGATTCTGGTTTGAGGCGCTGCCGAAGCTCCTGGGCGGCGATCTGGCGCTCCCGCGCTTTGCCGGCGCGGAGGGCGTCGACCAGCGCCAGGAGTTCGTAGAGGGCCGGATCATTACCTGCCGCTATGGGTGCAGCGCGATAGAGCGGCTTCAGCGCCTGTCCCCGCAGTTCCCCTTCAGGGTCGGGCCAGACAGTCGGTGGCTCATTACTCTCGCTGAGGATCCGGTTCAGCGGTGGGGCCGCGCTCCCGGTAGCCATGCCGCGGCTAATTCCGCCCCGTTCAGCCGGGAAGACGTAGCGCAGGCCATGCAACAGGAACTCTTCGAGGTTCCGGCGCTGAGGGGCGAGCTGGCCATCCTTCATGATGGCCAGGTGAGCAGCCAGGGCGCGTTTGCCCGCGGCGTGAACCTCGGACGGGCTCATACCGAGCTCGTTGGCGAGTCGGTTGTAGGACATCGGGGCGGCGCCCTTTGCCTGCAGCTTGAGCAGAACGAGGATGTCTTGTGGTTTGAGCATTATGGGTATTCGTTGTTCGCGATTCGCGAATAGAGAATACGCCGATCCCGTCGGGTGTCAATGCTCAGGGAACAGCCCGGGCACTTCACCGCGCGGCAGCGCGCCGCGATAGAGGATGGCCTCGAGGGTTTATCCGCTCCGGTGGGCCCTGCCGTCCAGGAACGGATGAATCCACGCCAGGCGGTGATGGGCGGCGGCGGCCGCGAGGATTGTCTCCGATGTGCCGAGCTCGCTGTAGACCGCCTCGAATCTTTCCAGGAATCGCGGCACGGCGCCGGGGCTGACCGGCACGTGTCGTCCGACTTCGACGTCGTGTTCGCGCAGATGGCCGGAGATGACCTTCAGCTTCTCGCCGGTGAGCAGTTCGTCGGGCAGCAGCTCGTAGAGGCGGCGGTGGATTTCCAGCAGCGACTCGCAGGTCGTGGCCCTCGATCAGGTTGCTGTAGTAACAGTTCATCTGCGGCCGAAAGCTCCAGGGCGAGGTCGTTCAGCATGGGCCGGTGCCGCGAGTCGGCCGCGAGGAGGAGGGGCTCCATCAGCCGCGTGCTTTCGCCCTGGTCGTTGCCATGTGGCTGGGTTTTGGCGGGTCCTTTGGCGGATGTTTGGCGATTCATAGAGCGTTTCTTAACAGATAGTTAGAAAGATTTAGCGCGAGGATTGGCGGAATATTGGGCGGCTTTTGTGGCGGCTTTCCTAACGGGGTCTGACCCTCAGCCGGTCCCGCAATCGCTATACTCCGCGGCATGAGCACGCCCGCTTCAGGACATGACAAGACGAATGACGCTGATCCAGTGATTCGTACCCTTACGCAGCACCTGGAACGCGAGGCCGACCTGCGCGTGGCCATCGTGTTCGGGTCGGTCGCGTCTGGCGAGGCGGGGTTCGACAGCGACGTGGACGTGGCGGTGATGATGGAGCGGCGCATGTCGGCCGAGCGGCGCCTGGCGCTGCTGCAGCTCATCGAGGCGGCGACCGGGCGGCCGGTCGACCTCGTGGACCTGCGCGACGCGGGCGTGGCCGTGATGCGTGCGGCCCTGAACGAGGGGCGCGTGCTGGTATGCCGTGACCCGCGCGACCTCGACATGCTGCGCTCGAAGATGGTCACGGACGCCGAGGATTTCCTGCCGGGGCTGGAGCGGTTGCTGGCCGAGAGGCGTCGCAAGTGGATCGGCTGATCCTCGCCGACAAGCTCGAGTCGCTGCGCCGGTGCGTGGCGCGCGTCGAGGCGCGCCGCGCCGCCTCGGTTGACGAGTTGCTGCGGGACCCGGACCGGCAGGACATCGTCAGCCTCAACCTGACCCGCGCGGTCCAGCTTTGCGTGGACATCGCGCTGCATGTCTTGTCGGCGCGTGGCCAGCCGGCGCCTGGGACCATGGGCGAGGCGTTCGACCGGCTTGCGGAGGCCGGCGTCATCAGCGACCGGGTGCGCCGGAGCATGCGCGCCGCGGTCGGCTTCAGGAACGTGGCGGTCCATAGCTACCGGGCCATCGACTGGGCGGTCGTGCACGGCATTACACATGAGCGACTGGACGACTTCCGCGCCTTTGCGGCGGTGGTCGCGGAGTTGCTCGAGGCTTGATGGGTTTTTTATGGCTCATCGCGCTTTGCCGGGAAAATCGGCTCGCGCGGAGACGCAGAGAGGCAGAGGCGCGGAGAAGATAGACAGGTAGGACTACGAGGCAGGCCTTTCGATGGGTACCGGGGGCTTACGGGCCCCGTCAGTTGATGTCATGGTTTGTGGGCCACCCATCGCTCCGCAGCATTCACGCTAATCTGCGAAGAACTTTTTTATGCCCTGCCGCGAGCGATGTCGCCGCTGAGTCATCGCAGATGCAAAATTGACGATTGAATCGTGAATTTGTAAGATCGCTCCCATGAACGCCAGCTCGCACCCTCCGCCAGTACCCCGCGAAGCGGCCGTGCACGCGCAGCGCCTCGCCGCGGGGTTCCCCATCGTGGCCATCACGGGTCCGCGCCAGTCGGGCAAGACCACCCTGGCCCGCGCGCTGTTTCCGGGCAAGGCGTATGTGTCGCTGGAAGATCTCGACCAGCGCGAATTTGCGTCGAGCGATCCCCGCGGGTTCCTGGCGCGTTTCCCGGATGGCGCGGTTTTCGATGAGGCGCAGCGGGCGCCCGGGTTGTTCTCGTACCTCCAGGGGGTCGTGGACGAGCGCCGTCGCATGGGCGATTTCGTCCTGACGGGCTCGCAGCAGTTCGGGTTGCGCTCCGGGATTTCGCAGTCGCTCGCCGGGCGTGTGGGGCTCGTGGAACTCTTGCCGTTCTCGTATCGTGAGTTGGCGGCCGTGGGGAGGGCGCCGCCGGATCTCGACCAGTGGCTCTGGCGCGGTGGCTATCCGCCGCTGTATGACCGGCCGGTCACGCCGGACCTCTGGTTTCCGAACTACGTTGCGACTTACCTGGAGCGCGACCTGCGCCAGGCGCTGGCGGTACGTGACCTGGACCTGTTCCAGCGGTTCATCAAGCTCTGCGCGGCCCGTACCGGCCAATTGCTGAACCTGTCGTCGCTCGCCACGGATTGTGGTGTCGCGCAATCGACGGCGCGCGAGTGGCTGGGCGTGCTGGAGAACAGTTACGTGGTGACGCGCCTGCCGCCGTACTACCGGAACTTCGGCAAGCGCCTGGTCAAGACGCCGAAGCTGTACTTCCTCGATGCGGGCCTCGCGGCCTGGTTGCTCGGCATCAGGGACGCGGCAGCGCTCGCAATTCATGCTCAGCGCGGCGCGCTGTTCGAGACTTGGGTGGTGTCGGAGTTTCAAAAGGCGCGCTGTCATGCCGGGCGGCCGTCCGAGCTGTATTTCTGGCGCGACCATGTGGGTCACGAAGTCGACCTGGTGTGGGAGACAGCCGACGGTCTGCGGGCCGTCGAGATCAAGTCCGGCGCGACTTTTGTCGGCGAGTGGCTGGCGGCCCTGCGCCGCTGGCAGGCCTTCGCGGGCGAGGCGGCGAGCGAACCCTGGCTCGTGTACGGCGGGCGCGACAGCTTTGTGCGCGACGGGCACCGGGTGCTGGGCTGGACCGAGGCGGCCATGGCGGCCCAAAGCTGAGGCCCTCGATCGACTTCAAGGGGGACATTGCTTCCCGGGGACCGTGCTCAGGTTCGTCCTTAGAACGCGAAATTCGGGCCCGGATCACGCTTCTAAGCGCCAAATTCCGCTATTTTTTCTGCGATAATCTCGGCAGTTCAATCACTTGCCCGGGTCCGACCCGAGCAGAAGGCCCGAGCAGAAGGATTTTCTCGTGAAAGTAACGATTTTCGGCTCCGGTTACGTGGGCCTCGTGACGGGCGCATGCCTCGCGGATGTGGGCAACCAGGTCCTCTGCATCGACATCGACCAAAGCAAGATCGACCGCCTGAACGCCGGCGAGATCCCGATCTTCGAGCCGGGGCTCGACGCGGTGGTGGCGCGCAACCGCGAGGCGGGGCGCCTGAAGTTCACCACCGACATCGCCCAGGGCGTGGCGCACGGCCTGTTCCAGTTCATCGCCGTCGGCACGCCGCCGGACGAGGACGGCTCGGCGGACCTGCAGCACGTGCTCGCGGTCGCCCGTTCCATCGGCGAGCACATGGAGGACTACCGCATCGTCGTCGACAAGTCGACGGTCCCGGTCGGCACCGCCGACAAGGTCAAGGCCGAGATCGACAAGACGCTCGCCGAACGCGGCGCGGCGATCGACTTCGACGTCGTCTCGAACCCGGAATTCCTGAAGGAGGGCGCGGCGGTCGACGACTTCATGCGCCCGGACCGCATCGTCGTCGGCACCGACAACCCGCGCACCACCGAGCTGCTGCGCCTGCTGTACGAGCCCTTCAACCGGCAGCAGGACCGGCTCATCGCCATGGACATCCGCTCGGCCGAGCTGACCAAGTACGCGGCCAACGCGATGCTCGCGACCAAGATCAGCTTCATGAACGAGCTCGCCAACCTCGCCGAACGTTTCGGCGCGGACATCGAGCACGTGCGCCTCGGGATCGGCTCGGATCCGCGCATCGGCTACCACTTCATCTACCCGGGCGCCGGCTACGGCGGCTCGTGTTTCCCGAAGGACGTGCAGGCGCTCGCGCACTCGGCGCGCAAGGCCGGCTTCCCGGCCACGCTGCTCGAGGCGGTGGAGGCGGTGAACGCGCGCCAGAAGCAGGTGCTGTTCGACAAGATCAGCGCGCACTACGGCGACACGCTTGCCGGGCGCACGGTGGCGGTCTGGGGCCTGTCTTTCAAGCCCAACACCGACGACATGCGCGAGGCCTCGAGCCGCGAGCTGATGGAGCGGCTGTGGGAGGCGGGTGTGAAGGTTCGCGCCTACGATCCGCAGGCGCGGGGTGAGACCCGGAGAATCTACGGCGAGCGCCCCGACCTGGTGCTGTGCAAGTCCGCCGCCGAGGCGCTCGAGGGCGCCGACTGCCTGGCGCTGGTCACCGAGTGGATGGAGTTCCGCAGTCCCGACTTCGATGCCCTCAAGGCGGCGCTGAAGGATCCCGTCGTGTTCGACGGCCGCAACGTCTACGACCCCGACTTCATGGCGCGACTCGGCTTCATCTATTACGGGATCGGCCGCGGGGTCGGACCTCTGTAAGTCGCTGTTTATAAAGCAGTTCCGTCCCAAAAGCGGCCCGAAAAAGCCCTTAGAACGCGTTTTTCAGCCCGAAATTCGCGTTCTAAGGAGGTCGATCTCAGGCGAACCGCCGCCGCCGGCGCCGCCCCCCCCGCCCTGGTCCTCCGCCTTTCCAGCGATTCTCGCCGGATTTCGGTCGTTCCCGCGCGCTCCGGCATCAGTTCGCCGCCCTGAAGGACATGTTCAGTCGCCACGCGGAGCAGCTGGCTATTTCGACCGTGGCGCTCAGCGAGCTGTACTTCGGCGTGGAAAAGTCCGCGCGTCCCGATGACAACCTGAAGGTCCTGGAAAGTTTCTCGGCGCGACTGGAGGTGCTCGCCTTCGACGCCGCCGCCGCGGCCCACAGCGGCCAGGTCCGGGCCGCGCTGCACAGGGCAGGGCAGCCGATCGGCTCTTATGACCTGATGATCGCGGGCCACGCCCGGAGCACGGGCCTGGTGCTCGTGACCCGCAACACGCGCGAGTTCGGCCGCGTCCCGGGGCTGCTGGTGGAAGATTGGCTTTAGCCCCCTCGCCACACTGTGACCGGCGTCCCTGTCCCCGCCCGCGCACCCTCGCGTAAACTTCGACCCAATTGCTGACGCGAAGGACTGCATGATGATCGTACCCGTCATCCTCTCGGGCGGCTCCGGCACGCGGCTGTGGCCGCTGTCGCGCGAGCTTTATCCCAAGCAGCTCCTGCCGCTCATCGGCAAGGAGACCATGCTGCAGTCGACGCTGCGCCGGCTCGAGGGCCTCGGCGGCCTCGCGGAACCGATCATCGTCTGCAACGAGGCGCACCGCTTCCTGGTCGCCGAGCAGCTCCGGCAGATCGGCGTCACGCCGGCCGCCATCCTGCTCGAGCCGGCCGGGCGCAATACCGCCCCGGCCGTGGCCCTCGCCGCCGCCAGCGCGCTGCAGGCCCGCGAGCAGGGCGACGACCCGGTGCTGCTCGTGCTCCCGGCCGACCACGTCATCCGCGACCCCGCCGCCTTCCGCGCCGCCGTCGCGGCGGGCGCGAAGCTCGCGCTGCAGGACAAGCTCGTCACCTTCGGCGTCGTGCCCGACCGGCCCGAGACCGGCTACGGCTACATCCGCGCCGCGGCGCGCGACGGCGCCGCCCCCGTGCAGCAATTCGTCGAGAAGCCCGACACCGTGCTCGCGCAGGAGTACGTCGCGTCCGGCGAATACTTCTGGAACTCGGGCATGTTCATGTTCCGCGCGGGGCGCTACGTGGAGGAGCTGCGCACGCATCGCCCCGAGATCGTCACGCAGTGCGTGGCCGCGATCGCCGGCGCGAAGGCCGACCTCGATTTCATTCGCGTGGACCGCGCGGCGTTCGAGGAGTGCCCGTCGGATTCGATCGACTACGCCGTGATGGAGAATACGGCGCATGCGTGGGTCGTGCCGCTCGACGCGGGGTGGAGCGATGTCGGCAGCTGGGCGAGCCTGCATGACGCGTGCGACGCGGATGCCGCCGGGAACGTCGCGGTCGGCGACGTGCTGCTCGAGGACGCCACCAACTGCTACCTGTATTCGGAGAGCCGCCTGGTCGCGGCGGTGGGGCTCGCGGACTGCGTGGTGATCGAGACCAAGGACGCGGTCCTCGTCGCGCCGCGCGACCGCGTCCAGGAGGTCAAGAAGCTGGTCGAGCGCCTCAAGGCGGATGGTCGCTACGAAACGGCGCTGCATCGCGAGGTGTTTCGCCCGTGGGGCAGCTACGACAGCGTCGACAACGGCGAGCGCTTCCAGGTGAAGCGCATCGTCGTGAAGCCCGGCGCGCAGCTGTCGTTGCAAATGCATCATCACCGCGCCGAGCACTGGATCGTCGTGCAGGGCACGGCGCGCGTCACGCGCGGCGACGAGAGTTTCCTGCTCGGCGAGAACGAGTCGACCTTCATCCCGATGGGCACGACGCATCGGCTCGAGAACCCGGGCAAGGTGCCGCTGCATCTCATCGAGGTGCAGTCGGGGTCCTACCTCGGCGAGGACGACATCGTGCGGTTAGAGGACACCTACGGGCGTGGTTGATGGGGTTGATGGGGACATTGCTCGTTCCCGGGGGTCGGTGCCACTGCTCCCGGGGAAGCAGTGTCCCCGAAATGCCGAATCGGCAGTGTCCCCAGCTACCTGAACGGATCCGGCCGCGGCGTGTCGTCGGCCGACGGCGGCAAGGCCGGCAATGACACCAGCGGCTGGTCGCCCGTCAGCGTCTTCAGGAACGCCACGATCCTGGAGATCTCGTCCTCGGTGTACGCGCGGCCGAGCTGCAACCGCCCCATGATGTCGACCGCCTCGGCGAGCGTCGCCGCCGCGCCGTCGTGGAAGTACGGGTAGGTGAGCTCGACGTTGCGCAGCGTGGGGACCTTGAAGCTGAACCGGTCCGCGTCCGCGCCTGTGACCGCGATGCGGCCCTCGGCCGGCGAAGCGGTCTGGTAGGGCTCGACGACGCCCATCTTCTGGAAGGAGGTGCCGCCGACGGCCGGGCCGTAGTGGCATGCGACGCAGCCGCTGTCGCGGAACAGGACGTAGCCCGCCATCTCTTCTTCCGTCAGCGCGAAGTCGTCGCCCCGCAGCCAGTAGTCGAAGGCCGAGTTCGGCGTCACCAGGGTTTCCTCGAACGCGGCGATCGCGGTCGTGATGCGCTCCATGTCGATGCCGGGGCTGGCGAATACGCGCTCGAAGGCAAGCCGGTAGCCTGGGATGGACTCGAGCACCTGGACGGCCAGCGTGTGGGGCATCGCCATCTCGACTTTCGCGGCGATCGGGCCGCCGGCCTGCGTCTGCAGGTCCGCCGCGCGCCCGTCCCAGAACTGCGCGACCGCGAGGCTCGAGTTCAACACCGTGGGCGCGTTCATCAGGCCCGGCGTCCACTTGTGTCCGATCGACGTCTTGAGGTTGTCCGTGCCGCCGCGTGACAGGTTATGGCAGGTGTTGCACGAGATGATGCCGGACATGGACAGCCGCGGCTCGAAATACAGCATCTTGCCGAGTTCGATCAGGTCGGAGTTCGTGTACTCGGCGCGCGGAATCGGCTGGATCGGCTCGTCACGCACGGATTCCGCGAGCGCCAGGCTGGCGCAGGCGAGGCCGGCGAGCGCCACGAAGAGCGTCGTCTTGAGTTCCATTGGTGTTCCTTTGCTGCTGGGCAGCGCGTACCGCTGGACACACCGATTTTAGACGGTTTTTCGAGGGTGGGGACACTGCTGAATCAGGGATTCGGGGACACTGCCCGCGCCGAAGCAGTGGCACCCAACGCGCGATTCGGCAGTGTCCCCACCCCGGGCCGGCCATGCTCGTCCACCACCGTGAACCGCGTCCCCTCCGGCAACACGCGCAGGCTCTTGAGGAACTCGATGACGGCATCGCACTCGCCGGCCGTCGGCGCCATGCGCCATGCGCCAGCACCGCCTGGCGCAGCGTGGTGAACTTGCCGTGGTGGAAAAACGGCGGCTCGCTCGCCGCGCCCCACAGCTTCTTGGTCAGGAAGTCGCAATTGCCTGCGAAGAACTCCGCCGAGCCCGGCGGATGCTGCATGTCGAGCGCCTCCGCGTTCGGGTCATCCGGCCCGTCGCACAGGTAATGCAGTTTCAGGTCCGTATACGCCGGCACATGAATCCAGCCGTCGCGATCTCGCTTGAGGCGCGGCTGCGGGAGGGCTTCGCTGCTGAGATCCACCGCCAGCCCCGGCGCCTCGCCCGGGCGCAGGTTGCCGGGCGGATTGTAGGGATTCGGTTCCGTGTAGATCGCACCCGCCGGGCTCAAGGCCAGGCTCGGTATGTGGCAGTCCGCGCAGCCGATCTCGTCGACGATCCCATCGCCATCGGGATCGGTGCCGGCCCCGAAGCGCTCGGGCGACTGGATGCCGTGGTGATGATTGAACGCGTTGTTCGAAAACTCCCGCAGCGACCCGCCCCGCCCGGCCTGGTGGAACGGCTGGATGACCAGGCTCGGCGGCGCGTGCGGCGCGGGCGGCAGCAGGCGGGCCGCGGGCAGGCCCTCGACGCCGGTGGTGTCCCAGCGGCCCGCGCCGATCTCGGCCACCGCGGCCGCAGCCAGGGCCAGGATCACTCAGGGGCGCGATGCACGGCGAACTGGACGTCCGCGCAGGCCGGTGTGCAGTTCGCTTCGAAGTCGCTGAGCTGCTCGAACAGCGGATGGCCGCCGCGGGCCTGGCCGTGCGACTGGATGACGAAGTGGACCTCCGCATCGTCGCCGGACGCCGTCAGCAGCATGTTGCTCATCTCGCCCGCGCCGAACTCCGTCGTCCTGTCTCCCCGGGCGATGTTGCCGGTGGCGTTGCCCACCGCAATCCCGGCGCTCCCGATGCGCGCGGGAATGTCATCCCCGCTACATTCGTTCGGGATGATGCAGCCTTCCGGGTTGTTGAACACCACCCACCAGACCGTGTAGGCGGCGCACAGGGCGAGCGTGGTGCGTACGGTCGCCCTCGCGGCTGATTGCCGCGTATTCTATGTGGTCAATTTCATCTCCCCTTCTCCTCTTGCTGGCGCAAGCTTGTATTGTTCGAGACGCTCCAGTTGTTTACTGATGCCCTTGCAATCGCCATTGTTTTTATCGCAACAACAATGCGCCATTCGGGGCCCCGCGCGCGCCTCACTCCCGGGACGCAGGACCAGGAGTACCTCGGCGACGGCATCGCCGAGGCAATCCTGAGCCGGCTCGCGCAGGCGCCGGAGCTCAAGGTGATCGCCCGCACCTCGTCGTTCTCCTTCAAGGACCGGCCCGCGGACGTCGCGACCATCGCGGCGCGACGGCGCGCATCTCTGGTCGGACAGCGACGAGCGCTTCCCGCCGGAAATCGCGTTGCCGCGCCGCATGGAAGCGGTCCAGCGCGCGCGTGAGCTCGATCCGCTGTCGCTGGTCGGCCGGAACAACCTGGCGGTCATGCTGGCCGCCAGCGGGCTGATCGACGAAGCGCGGAGGCAGTACCGTGCCGCGCGCGATCTGGCGCCTGGGCAGGCGGGTGCGTTCGACCAGCAACTCGCACGGCTGCTGATCATGGAGGGGCGCCACGAGGCGGTGCTGGAGCTGCTGCGCGATACGCCGCCCGGCCGCGTTTACGATGCGACCGTGGCGATCGCCTTGGATGCCCTCGGCCGCGCGCAGGAAGCGGCCGCCGCCGCCGCCGTGTTGCGCCTGCAGGCCGATGTCGGCGGCGAGACCGCGATGTTGCTGGCTGAGGTGTATGCGCAGCGGGGCGACTTCGACACGGCGTTCCACTGGCTGGCGTTGTCGCAGGCCGGGGTGGTGGGGACACTGCTGAAACCCCGTGTTGGGGACATTACTCAAAAGCCGTTTCGGGGACACTGCTAGAATTTGGCAGTGTCCCCAAATGGCGTTTTCAGCAGTGTCCCCACCAACCCCACCCATGAAGTGTTTCAAGGCCTACGACGTCCGCGGGCGCCTGCCCGATGACCTCAATCCCGACATCGCCCGGCGCATCGGCCTGGCCTATGCGGCGGTGATCCGCCCGCGCACGGTCGTGATCGGTTACGACGTGCGCCTGTCCTCGCCCGAGCTCGCCACGGCGCTGGCCGAGGGCCTCATGGCGGCCGGCGTCGAGGTGCTCGACATCGGGCTATGCGGCACCGAGATGATCTATTTCGCGACCAGCCACCTCGGCGTGGACGGCGGCATCATGGTCACGGCCAGCCACAACCCGCCCGACTGGAACGGCATGAAATTCGTCCGCGAGGACTCGAAGCCGATCAGCGGCGACACCGGCCTGAAAGACATCGAGGCGCTGGCGGAGCGGGGCGGGCTGTCCGACGGGCCCGCCGCCCCGGTTCGCGGCCGCCGCCGCGAGATCGACGTGCATGACGCCTACATCGAGCACCTGCTCGGCTACGTCGAGCTGGGCGCGCTGCGGCCGCTGAAGCTCGTCGTCAACGCCGGCAACGGCGGCGCGGGGCTGGTGATCGACCGCCTCGCCGCGCGCCTCCCGTTCGAATTCGTCACCCTGCAGCATGAGCCCGATGGCACCTTCCCCCGCGGCGTGCCCAACCCGCTGTTGCCAGAGCATCGCGCGCTGACCGCGGAGGCCGTCGTGGCCGCCGGCGCCGACTTCGGCATCGCCTGGGACGGCGACTACGACCGCTGCTTCCTGTTTGACGAGACCGGCCGCTTCATCGAGGGCTACTACATCGTCGGCCTGCTGGCCGAGGCGTTTCTGCTGAAGCATCCGGGTGCACGGATCGTGCACGACCCGCGTCTCACGTGGAACACCGTGGACATCGTGGAGCAGGGCGGCGGCGTGCCGGTCATGTCGAAGACGGGGCACGCGTTCATCAAGGAACGCATGCGGCTCGAGGACGCGGTCTACGGCGGCGAGATGAGCGCGCATCATTATTTCCGGGATTTCGCGTATTGCGATTCCGGCATGATTCCCTGGCTGCTGGTCGCCGAGCTCGTGTCGCGCGCGGGGCGGCCGCTGTCGTCGCTGGTGGAGGAGCGCATGGCGGCGTTTCCAGCGTCCGGCGAGATCAACCGTTCGTTGACCGACCCGCCCGCGGTGCTCGCGCGGGTCGAGGCGCATTACCGGGACCGGGCGCTGGCGGTGGACCACACGGACGGCCTGTCCATGGAGTTCGATGGCTGGCGCTTCAACCTGCGTGCGTCCAACACCGAACCGCTGGTGCGACTGAACGTGGAGAGCCGGGGCGATGCGGCGCTGATGGAGGCAAAGACGGCCGAGCTGCTGGAGTTGATGGTTTGAGTGATTGGGGACATTGCCGATCAGGCGGTTTGGGGACACTGCTCCCCGGCGGGGCAGTGGCACCGGAAGCCGATTTGAGTAATGTCCCCACCGTTCGTGTATTATGCGGCTCTAATAAACGCCCCCCGCAGCCAATGCGCTGCCCGGCGCCCTCGTGTGATCTTCAATAGGGGACACTGTTGGTTGGCGCGTGCAGGTAGTATCGCCATCTCCCCCAGTTTGGCCGTGCTGCCTTGATGCCGGTCAACAGTGTTCCCGTCTTTTTTCGCGGCGCCTCGCTGTCCACACAATTTCTGCATGAAATGACCTGATTCCAGGGCTCCAGATGATGCTCCCGGCCAGGGAAACTGTGCGTTCCCGATCCGGGCAGGTATCAAGCGAGGTGCGTCATGGAGACAGTGATCATTTCCCCGGGCTTTCAGGTCAGGCTGCCGAAGCGCGTGCGCGCGGCGCTCGGACTGGCACCCGGCCAGCGCTTACGCGTCGTGCTTTACGGCCAGCGGCTCGAACTGGTGCCGCTACGGCCGGCGTTCGAGTGTCCCGGGCTGTTCGGTGACCCCGGGGCGGGTGGGGACGAGGAGGATGGGGACACTGCCGATCTCGCGCTTTAGTGCCACTGCTTGATGGGAAGCCGTGGCACCGGGGGCGCGTTTCAGTAGTGTCCCCGTTGTACCCGGTCAACCCACTCGGGGTCGCCGAACGGCGTCTGGCTGTTGGCGCACTTGCGCATGGCCTCGAGTTCCGCGCTCGTCTGCGGCATGTTCACCCAACACGGCCAGTCATTGGGCAGCGGCACCGGCGGCTCGGTCACCGTGACCAGCGGTCGTCGCGCACTGCGCCATGACAGGCTGCCCCAGCGCCAGTCCTCCGCCCGGTTCACCAGTCCGGCCCGCAGCGCGTTGCGCTCGACGTAGCGAAGCACCGCCAGCAGGTGCGCATCATGCTGGATCGCGAACGACTTGAAGCGGCCGGCCCAGATCCTGCCGATGGTGTTGTTGGCGATCCGGTAACGCGCAACCTGGGTCGTCATGACCCAGTGCATCCAGCGACTCATGTCGCCGCGCTCGTGCGGCTGCAGGACGAAGTGAAAGTGATTTGGCATGAGGCAGACGGCCAGCACGCGCATCGCCACGCGTTCCTGTGATTCGGCCAGGATCCTGAGCAACGCCCGGTAATCCCTGTCCCTGTGAAACACCGTCGCGCGACGGTTGCCGCGATTCATCACGTGGTAGCAGTGACCCGCCTGGAACTTCCTTGGAATTCTCGCCATGGCGCGAAGTCTGCCCCGTCGGTCGCGGGGCGGGCAGCACGATTAATTTGTGGGTGTGCGCGGAAATCCGGGTGTGGGGTTGGGGACATTGCTGAAATCGCGATCGAGGGACACTGCCCCCCGGGAAGCAGTGGCACTCAAGCGGCAAATCAGCAATGTCCCCGTCACCTGCGCGTCACGCGCCGGGCTTACCTTGCGCGGCAAACCCAGCCTGGGAATCGCCATGTTGCCCACGACGACGCATTATCCGGTCGCACCGGAACAGTTACCGCCGATTGACCGCACCGCCGGCTCCTACCGGCTGCGCTTTGGGCGTACATCAGAAGACCTGGTGACCGTGCAACGCTTGCGCTTCGACATATTCAACCGTGAGCTCGGGGAGGGCCTCCACGCGAGTTGGAGCACGGGGCTCGACGCTGACCCCTGGGACACGATCTTTCATCACATCGTCATCGAGCACCTGCCAACGGGTGCGGTGGTCGGCAGCTACCGCCTGCAGACTGGCGACATGGCGGAACAGTACGGCGGTTTCTATTCCGAAGCTGAGTTCGATCTGCAGCGGCTGCCGCGCGATGTTCTGCGCGATTCGGTCGAAATCGGTCGCGCATGCGTGGATGCCAGGCACCGTAACGGACGCGTAATCCACCTGTTGTGGCGCGGCATTGCCGGCTACCTGCAGTGGAATGCCAAGGGTTACCTGTTTGGCTGCTGTTCACTGCCGACGGTCGACCCGGCCGTAGGCGCGGCGGCGTGGCGCCAGCTTAAATTTGAGAACTTCATGAGCCGGCGCTATTCGGTCGCGCCGCAACGCGGTCAGGGCTTCGACGTGCGGACCGCGGGGGCAGGCGAATTGCGACGCAACGAGCTGCCCCCGCTGTTCCAGAGCTACCTCAACCTGGGGGCCGAAGTGTGCGGTCCGCCGGCCATCGATGCGGAGTTCGGCACCATCGACTTCCTGGTGCTGCTGGACCTGGCCCGACTCGACGAGCAGACCCGTAAGACCTTCTTCCGCGACCTGCCAGTCCCTGCCATGCCACGGAGTGCGTGACAGCTCGCGGCCTGGCGCCGGGGCGGCCCGGCGCCGGGGACACTGCCGAAATCGCGATCGAGGGACACTGCTCCCCGGGAAGCAGTGGCACCCAACATGCAATCGAGTAATGTCCCCAAACCCCGCCAACCGGCAATGTCCCCACCAACCCAGGCTTGCCCACACCTCGCCCCGCTGTCAGGATTCGGGCCGTGAGCGCCGAGCCCCTCGACGAAAAGCCCAGCTATGCACGCGTGCGCGTCGGCCCCATCGCGCTGTTGCGGGCGCTCATCCGCCTCCCGCTGCTGCTGATCGTGACGTTCGGCTACGTCATCGGCTGGGGCCTCCTGGCCCTGTGGCCGTGGTGGAGCCGGGCGGGGCGCGTCGCGCTCAGGCGCGGCGTCAGCCGCCGCTGGGCCGCGGCCATCTGCCGCGTGCTCGGCGCGCGCGTCGAGCTGCAAGGCGAGCTGCCCCAGGGCCCGGGTTTCCTGATCACCAACCACGTCGGCTACCTTGACATCCCTGTGCTGCTCTCGCTGACCGGGTGCCGCTTCGTCTCCAAGCACGAGATCGCCGACTGGCCGCTGATCGGCTTCCTCGCGCGCCGTGGCGGGACCCTGTTCGTGCGCCGCGGCAACGGCGGGCGCGACGCGGGCGTGACGCTCGACGGCATGGCGCGCGCGCTCGACGACGGCGACCTGGTGGTGTTTTTCCCCGAGGGCACGACGAGCCTGGGCGAGCGCATCCTGCCGTTCCGCTCCGGGCTGCTCAGCCTGCCGGCGCGCAACGGCCACCCGGTCTGGCCGGCCGCGCTTGTCTACGACACCCGGAATCCCGAGGTGGACCCGAGCCTGGCGCTGGCCTGGTCCGGCGGGCAGTCGCTGGTGCCGCATGTCTGGCGGCTCGTCTGCCTGCCGGGCTTCACCGTCCGCATCGCCGCCGCGAGCCCGGTCGAGGCCGGGCACCGCAAGCATCTCGCCCAGGAATTGCACCACCGGGTCACGACCCTGCACGCGGGACTCCGTGGACGCTGAGCGGCGCCAACGGCTCGTCCGGCACACCGCGCTGGGCGGCGCGGCCCTCATGCTCGGGGTCACCACGCTGAGCGCCTTCGTGCGGCTGGCCAACGTCGAACTGGGCGGCGCTGCCGAGACCGACGCCGTGCTGCTGGCGCGCGGCGCCCATCGCATCGCCGCCTCGAGCGTTCTGCTGGTGGTGATCGGGCTGCTCGCCCTGAGCCTCGGGCCGCGGCCTTACCTGCAACGGGAGGGCCGCCATGCGCTGGTGCTGCTCGTGCTCACGGTGTTTCTCGCCGTGCTCGGCCGCTGGTCGGCCGGCAACCCGGCGCCGGTCGTCACACTCGGCAACCTGCTGGGCGGATTCCTGCTGTTCTCGCTCTGCTGGCGCTTGGTGTGGCCCATGGCGGGGCGGCTCGCGCCGCCGCTGGAGCGACTCGCGGCGCTTGCGGCGGCGGTGCTGCTGCTGCAGGTCGGATTCGGCGCGCTGGGCCTGGCGGTGCATCCCTGGAGCGCGGTCGTGGTGCTGGTGGTGCTGGCGCCGCTAGGTATGGCGCTGTGGCGCAACGGTCAGCGGGGAACCGCCGCGGTGCTGGCGGGGTTGCTGGCGCTGCAACTCGGGCTGGGAGTGCTGCAGCTCGCCGCCGGCCAGCCGCTCGGCCTGGTGCTGGCGCACAACGTCACCGCGCTGCTGCTGCTCGCGACGCTGCTGCGCGTGGTGCGCCTGCCCCTGCTGGATTGACGGTTATGGCTACTCGGCGCGTCCGCCCACGGCCTCGATGAAGATCGGCCGGGCGCTGCGCGAGCCGAGCCGCTCGGCTTCCTCGAGCAGCTTGAGCGCACGATCGATTTCGCCCGCGTCGACCGCGCGGCGGATGGCGTCGTTGAACAGGGCCTCGGAGGTGGGCGCGGGCGGCGCGGCCGTTGCGGCGGGCGGCGGCGGCAATGCGGGCAGCGCGCCGGCAGCAGGGGCGGGCGCGGCGGCGGCCTCCCTGGCTCTCGCTTCGGCCTCGCGCTCCGCGCGGGCGACCGCTTCCGGGCCGTGCAGTTCAGGCTGGTACTGCATGTAGGACTCGTCACCCGCCGTGCCGGGCTCGGGCCCGAAGTCCACGAGCGTGCCGGTGCTTAAGCCGCAGCCGGCGAGGGCGGCGGTGACAAAGATCATCAGGCCTGGCTTGAGCATGCGGAAACCTCCTCGCGGTATCCGCATAGCTTACATCCTTCTGGGGACATTGCTGAATCGCCCTTTCGGTGCCACTGCCCGGGCGGGAGCAGTGGCCCCCGAACGCCGTTTCGGCAATGTCCCCACAATTGCCGGATCACCGCCCC
>JBLRWH010000045.1:0-21039 GCA_047921395.1 Gammaproteobacteria bacterium | reverse complement strand
AAACGTGCGGTGTGTCCTGTTTCTCGGAGATGTCTGCGACGAGCATGCGACGATGAACATCGACTTGTGTTGCCGCGAGACCGATCCCCGGGGCCGCGTACATGGTCTCGAGCATGTCGGCCGCGAGGCGGCGGAGCTCGTCATCGACGGCGAGTATCGGCTCGGCCTTCGTGCGGAGCCGCGGGTCGGGATACTCGAGTATGTTCAGGATCGCCATGAGTACCGTTCCAATTCCTCGTGTAGTACACCACAAAGTGCGGCTAACAGTATGACAATGCAAGCACGCCGTGCTACCTTCCCGCTGGACAAATGGTGGCGGGAATGCCCACGCCCGGGCGAAGGCGACCTTGGTTTGCAGATTATATCAAGCATCAGTCGCGCCCTCTCGTTTAACGGACAGCATGGAGTCAGGCCAGCCATGTCCAAGCCCAGCGATCGCCCAACCGGAACACGCCTCCTGAGCGGCTTTGCCGCAATGTTGTTATTTGCAGGCTGCGCCAGCACGCCCGAGGCCCCAACGGCCGCGCCAGCACCCGCCGCAGCCGCGCAGCCCGCGCCCGCGCCCGCCACGAGCCCGCCGCCGCCCGAGGCGGCGAGCGCCGCGCCGGCCCCCGCAAGGCTGAACCCGCAGCACCCGGACCGCTACGTCGTCAAGAAAGGCGACACGCTCTGGGACATCTCCGCCATGTTCCTGCGCGACCCGTGGTACTGGCCGGAAATCTGGTATGCCAATCCCCAGGTCAGAAATCCGCACCTGATCTATCCCGGTGACGTGCTGACACTGGTCTATATGAATGGCCAGCCGCGCATCGTGCTCGAGCGCGGCGACGCTGACCGTGGCGGCAGCCGGGAGCGCCTCGAGCCCCGCGTGCGCGCCGAGCCGCTCGAGGAAGCCATCTTCACGATTCCTTACGACCGGATTGCCGCCTTCCTGAGCCGCCCCGCCGTGCTGGACCGCGCGACGATCGACAACGCGCCCTATATCCTTACCAGCCACGCCCGGCACCTGGTTCATGGTTCGCAGACCGAGGTCTATGTGCGCGGCGCGAATTTCGCCATCGACGATGCGTATAGCGTCATGCACGTGGGCCAGGCGCTGCACGATCCGGACAACGGCCGGCTCCTCGGTTACCAGGCCGAGTATGTCGGCAGCGGCCGCGTCATGCGCACCGGCGATCCGGCCACGTTCTTCCTCAGCGCCACGGCGCGAGAGGCGCTCAATGGCGACAAGCTTGTCCCGGTCGAGACGGATTTCCCGCTGCGTTTCATTCCGCGCTCGCCGGAACGGGACGTCGAGGGGCGGATCATTCATGTGCTCGGTGGCGTTTCCAGGGCCGCCGCCTACCAGATCGTGACGCTCAACCGCGGCGCGCAAGACGGCCTCGAGCCGGGCCATGTCCTGTCCGTGTGGCAGGCCGGTGAGCGCGTGGCGGACCGATTCGGCGGCGGGCGTGTGCAGCTGCCAGACGAATTTGCGGGTTATCTGATGATTTTCCGCACCTCCGATGAAGTGAGCTACGGGCTGATCATGCAGGCTTCGAACGAGATTCGTATCCTGGACCGGGTGCGTAATCCCTGACGGCGTGAGTCACTACCCATTTCGACCCATGACGCCGGCCGATGCCGGCGTCGTGCTTTGAGGGGCTTGTTATGAACGATGCGGCCGCGGCCTGGCTGCGCTTGTCCCTGGTGCCCGGCATCCCGAGCGAGGCGGCCCAGCGCGCGGCGACGCATCCCGGCGGCCTCGGCGCGCTGCTCGAGGCAGGGCGCGGCGCCTTGCTCGCCGCGGGGATGCCCGAGGAGGCGGCGCGGGCGCTGACCGGGCCGCCGCCGGACTGGTTGCCCGCCGCGCTCGACTGGCTGGCCCAACCCGGCCACGACCTGCTGACCCTCGCCGATCCCGACTATCCGCCCCTCCTCAAGCTCGCCACCGGCGCGCCGGTGGCGCTGTTCCTGCGCGGCGACCGCGCGCTGCTGGCGCGGCCGCACTTCGCCATGGTCGGCAGCCGCAACCCGACGCCGCAGGGGGCAGAGAACGCGCACGCCTTCGCCCGGCACCTTGCCGGCTGCGGGCTGGTGATCTGCAGCGGCCTGGCCGCGGGGATCGACGCCGCCGCGCACCGCGGCGCACTCGCGGCCGGCGGGGCCACGACCGCGGTGCTGGGCTGCGGACCCGACCGCGCGTATCCCGCCGCGAACGCAGAGCTTGCCGGGCGCATCGCGGCGCAGGGCCTGGTGATTTCCGAGTACCTGCCCGGGACGCGCCCGATGAAAGAAAATTTCCCGCGCCGCAACCGCATCATCAGCGGGCTGTCGCTCGGCGTGCTGGTGGTCGAGGCAGCTCAGCGCAGCGGGTCGCTGATCACGGCCCGCCTGGCCGGCGACCAGGGCCGCGAGGTGTTCGCGATCCCCGGCAGCATCCACAATCCGCTGTCCCGCGGCTGCCACGCGCTGATCCGCCAGGGCGCGGTCCTGGTCGAGACCGCGCAAGACATCCTGGCGGAAATCGGGCCGCTGGCCGGCGTGGCGATCCCGCCTGAGCCCCTTGGTCCGGATGCGGCAGCCGTTGCGCCGGCGCCGGACGGCGACTACCGGAAACTGCTCGACGCCCTCGCACACGACCCCGCAGGGGTCGACGCGCTCGCCGCCCGCACCGGTTTGACGGCTGCGGAGGTTTCCTCGATGATGCTGATCCTTGAACTCCAGGGAGCAGTGGAGTCCTTGCCGGGCGGGCGTTTCGCCCGGAGAAAGACGAGGTCCTGAAATGACGGAGAGTGTGCTCGACGTACTGATGTACTTGTTCGAGACCGCGGGCGACGAGGGCGTGTCGCCCGAACCGAACCGCGACGGACTGCGCGAGGAACTCGAGCGCGCAGGCTTTCGCGACCGCGAGATCGAACGCGCGCTGGAGTGGCTCGACGGCCTTGCGGTGCGGCGCGCCGACGAGGGCGGCGCACCACCGACCGAGCGCGCCATGCGGCTCTACAGCCGCGACGAGTGCGTCCGGATGGATGCCGATTGTCGCGGCTACATGATGTATCTCGAGCAGATCGGGATCCTCTCGGCGCACCAGCGTGAACTCGTGATCGACCGGCTGATGGCGCTCGACTGCGAGGACATCGACGTCGACGAGATCAAATGGGTGGTGCTGATGGTGCTGTTCAGCCAGCCGGGCGAGGAGTCCGCATACGCCCGCATGGAAGACCTCGTCTTCGAGGACAGGGCCTGGGTCGCACACTAGGACACGCCCTGCCGCACGACCCGGGGACCGCATCACAGGGGTCGTGGCGCGAGCCACGGCCCGTTTTTTCGACCCGCAGACCGTAAAGTTGAAATGAGCAAGAATCTCGTCATTGTTGAATCGCCGGCGAAGGCCAAGACCATCGAGAAGTATCTCGGCGGCGACTTCAAGGTGCTCGCTTCCTACGGTCACGTACGGGACCTGGTCGCCAAGGAAGGGGCCGTGGACCCGGACGCGGGCTTCTCGATGAAATACCAGGAGATCGAGCGCAATCGCCGCCACATGGACGCGATCGCCAAGGCGATGCGGGGCTCCGATGCGCTCTATCTCGCGACCGACCCGGACCGCGAGGGCGAGGCCATCAGCTGGCACGTGTGCGAGGCGCTGCGCGAGCGCGGCCTGCTCGATTCCCGTCCCGTGTATCGCATCGTGTTCTACGAGATCACCAAGCGCGCCGTGCAGGAGGCGCTGGAGCACCCGCGCGAGATTTCCGGCGACCTGGTCAACGCCCAGCAGGCGCGTCGCGCGCTCGACCACCTGGTCGGCTTCAACCTGTCGCCGCTGCTGTGGAAGAAGATCCGCCCCGGCCTGTCCGCCGGGCGCGTGCAGACCCCGGCGCTGCGCCTGATCGTCGAGCGCGAGCGCGAGATCGAGGCCTTCAAGCCGGTCGAGTACTGGACCCTCGAGGCCGAGCTCGAGAAAGCCGGCCAGGCGTTCCCGGCGCGGCTCGCGGAGTACGGCGGGCAGCGCATCGACGACAAGCTCGAAAAATTCTTCATCGGCGACGAGGGCGCGGCGCGCGAGGCGGAGCGGACGCTGCGCGAGAGCGCCGCCGGCAGGCTCCTCGTGAGCTCCGTCGAGCGGCGCCAGCGGCGCCAGAACCCGGCGCCGCCGTTCACGACCTCCACCCTGCAGCAGGAAGCCGCCCGCAAGCTCGGCTTCACCGCCCAGAAGACCATGCGCACGGCCCAGCGACTCTACGAGGGCGTGGATTTCGGCGAGGGCGCCACCGGCCTGATCACCTACATGCGTACCGACTCGGTGTCGCTGGCCGCCGACGCCATCAGCGAGATCCGCCACGTCATCGGCAAGCGCTTCGGCGCCCAGGGGCTGCCGGAGAAGCCGCGTTTCTACCGCACCAAGGCCAAGAATGCCCAGGAAGCCCATGAGGCCATCCGTCCGACCTCGGCCTCGTGGCACCCGGATGACCTCGCAGGCCGGCTCGACCGCGACCAGCAGCGTCTTTATGAACTGATCTGGAAGCGCGCGGTGGCCAGCCAGATGGCCAGCGCGGTGTTCGACACCGTGTCCCTCGACCTGGTCCCGTCGCAGGCGCCCGATGCCGGGCACCGCTTCCGCGCCTCCGGTTCCATCCTGGTCGAGCCCGGCTACATCGCCGTCTACCAGGAGGGCCGGGACGACGCCGAGGACGAGTCGGACCGGCGCCTGCCGCAGGTCGAGGAAGGCGAGCTGATCGCGCTCAACAAGCTCGACGCCGAGCAGCACTTCACCAAGCCGCCGCCCCGCTTCAGCGAGGCCAGCCTGGTCAAGACCCTCGAGGAGTACGGCATCGGCCGGCCTTCGACCTACGCCACCATCATCTCGACGCTCGTGGATCGCGAGTACGTCGAGCTGGACCGCAAGCGCTTCATTCCCACCGACGTGGGCCGGATCGTCAGCACCTTTCTCAGCGAGCACTTCACCCGCTACGTGGACTACGACTTCACGGCGCGGATGGAAGACCGGCTCGATGCGATCTCGCGCGGCGAGGAGGTCTGGCAGGAACTGCTGGCCCGCTTCTGGGAACCGTTCCAGGAGCTGATCAAGGACAAGGAGAGCTCGGTCAGCAAGCGTGACGTGATGCCGAACCGCGAGCTGGGCAAGGATCCGGCGAGCGGCAAGCCGGTGCTGGTGAAGATCGGCCGCTTCGGGCCCTACGTCCAGATCGGCACGGCCGAGGACGAGGACAAGCCGCGTTTCGCCGGCATCCCGCGCAGCAAGAGCATGCAGAACATCACGCTGGAGGAGGCGCTCGAGCTCTTCAAGCTGCCGCGCGCGCTGGGCGAGACGCCGGAGGGCCTGCCACTGCTGGTCAACATCGGGAGGTTCGGGCCGTTCGTGAAGTACGGCGCGAAATATGCCTCCCTGAAAAAAGACGACGATCCTTACACGATCGATCTCGAGCGCGCGCTCGAGATCGTCCGCGAGAAGGAGGCCCAGGAGCTGGCCCGCACGATCCGCGAGTTCCCCGAGCAGGGCATCCGCATCCTGAAGGGTCGCTTCGGTCCCTACGCGACCGACGCCGGGCGGCGCGCGAGCATCCCCAAGGGGCAGGACCCCGCCACCGTGACCCTCGAGCAGGCCATCAAGCTGCTCGACGAGGCGCCGGTGAAGAAGGGCGCGAAGAAGAAGGCCGCCGGGAAGAAAGCGACGGCGAAGAAAACGGTCGCGAAGAAGGCTGCCACAAAGAAAAAGGCCCCCGCCAGGAAGGCGACGGCGAAAAAGAAAGCCGGCAAGAAAAAGCCTGCCGCGAAGAAAAAGCCGGCCGCCCGCAAGGCTACCGCGGACAAGAACCTGGGAGACGTCGGAGCCTGAGCATGGCGGGCAGCCTCGCGATCCGACGGGCCGGGGCCCTGATCCGTGCGGGAGGGGTGGTCGCCTACCCGACCGAGGCGGTCTGGGGACTCGGTTGCGATCCACTCGATGCCGAGGCGGTGGCGCGCATCCTCGCGATCAAGGAACGCCCCGCGTCGATGGGCCTCATCCTGATCGCCGCAGAGTTCGGGCAGCTCCTGGCCTGGCTCGAACCCCTGCCGTACGAGATCGAGGCACGCATGGCCGCCACCTGGCCCGGGCCGATGACCTGGGTGGTTCCCGCCCAGGCGTGGGTGCCGGACTGGGTGCACGGTGGGCGCGGCTCCCTGGCAATACGCGTCACGGCGCACGCGCAGTCCGCGGCGCTGTGCCGGGCCACGGGCTTTGCAATCGTCTCCACCAGCGCGAACCGCAGCGGCCATCCGCCGGCGCGCACGGGGATCCAGGTGCGGCGCTGGTTCAGCGACGAAGTTGACCTTATCCTCGGTGGCGCCACCGGGGGGCGGCAGCGACCGAGCGAGATTCGCGACGCCCTCACCGGCCTGCCGATCCGGTCCGGCTGAACCCGCCACCGCATGACAGCCAGGGAGAGCCCATGCATCGCTCCGTAGGACAGCAAGAGATCGAGGCCGTCGAGGGATGGCTCAGGTCGCTCCACGACCGTCTCACCAGCGAACTCGAGACGCTCGATGGTGGCGCCCGGTTTCGCAGCGACAGCTGGGCGCGGCCCGAGGGCGGCGGCGGCGACAGCCGCGTCATCGAGGAGGGCGCGCTGTTCGAGAAGGGCGGCATCAATTTTTCGGCCGTCCGGGGCGAAGCGCTCCCCGCTTCGGCCACGGCGCGGCGACCCGAGTTGGCCGGGCGCAGCTTTCGCGCGACCGGGGTCTCGATGGTCCTGCACCCGCGCAATCCGTATGTCCCGACGACGCACGGCAACTGGCGCTTCTTCGTCGCGGAAAAGCCCGGCGAGGACCCGGTGTGGTGGTTTGGCGGGGGCTTCGACCTGACGCCCTATTACCCCTTTCTCGAGGACGTCCAGCACTGGCACCGCGTGTCGCGCGAGGCGTGCCTGCCGTTCGGCGATGACATTTACCCGAACTACAAGCGGTGGGCGGACGAGTATTTCCACCTCAAGCATCGCAACGAGCCGCGCGGCGTGGGCGGCCTGTTCTACGACGACCTGAACGAGGGGAGCTTCGACCGCTGCTTCGAGTTTTCGCGCTCGGTCGCGGATCACTTCCTGCCGGCCTATACGCCGATCGCGGTGCGGCGGCGGCACACGCCGTGGGGCGACCGCGAGCGCGATTTCCAGCTCTACCGGCGCGGCCGCTATGTCGAGTTCAACCTCGTCTATGACCGCGGCACGCTGTTCGGGTTGCAGTCGGGGGGACGCATCGAGTCCATCCTCATGTCCCTGCCCCCGCTGGTCCGCTGGCGCTACGACTGGCGCCCCGAGGCCGGCACGCCGGAGGCGGCGCTGTACAGCGAATTCCTTGTGCCGCGCGACTGGCTGGAGGACTGATGAGACCCAGGTTCCACCTTGCCTTCCCAGTGCACGACCTCGAGGCGGCGCGCGATTTCTACGCCGGCCTGCTGGGCTGCGGCGTCGGCCGGGAGTCGAGCCGCTGGATCGATTTTGATTTCCACGGCCACCAGGTCACGGCCCATCTCGCGGACACGGACGGCGAACCGGTCGCCAACCCCGTGGATGGCGACCGGGTGCCGGTGCGCCACTTCGGGCTCATCCTGGAACGCGATGCCTGGGACGCCCTGGCGCAGCGCCTCGGGCAGGCCGGCACGCCATTCCTGATCGAGCCGCGGGTGCGCTTCAAGGGACGCCCGGGCGAACAGGCCACGATGTTCGTCAGGGACCCGTCCGGCAACGCCCTCGAGTTCAAGTCCTTCGCGGACGACGCAGCGATCTTCGCGCGCGATTCGGCCCTGGACTAGAGCGCGAGCAGGATATTGGTCACGGCGAGGACCAGGATCGCGATCCAGGTGACCAGCGTGCCGAGGAACCGGCCCCGGCTGGTCCCGCTGGAGCGGCTCAGGCCCGCCGCATGTGCGATACGCGCGAGGAAGAACG
This sequence comes from Gammaproteobacteria bacterium, assembly GCA_047921395.1. Classification (GTDB taxonomy): domain Bacteria; phylum Pseudomonadota; class Gammaproteobacteria; order Steroidobacterales; family XN24; genus XN24. Next base: position 13,117 of record JBLRWH010000045.1, on the reverse strand, counting down.
CCGCCCCTGTCACGTACAGCACCATCGCCGCACCGCCGTTCAGCTCGGCGACGAGCAGCAGCACGAGGAACACCGGCGCATATTCCGCGAAATTGCCATGCACCCGGACCACGCGCTCCAGGACCCTGTCGTCGCCGGTGCCCAGGCCGACCCGGGCACGTCGCCGGTGCGACACCACCAGGCCGCAGAGCGCGAGATACAGCAGGCCTAGCAGGCCCGCATACAGGGCCGTGATCGTGGGAGTCATGGGGGTGCGACCTCTCTCGTAGCGAAGGTGCCAAGCTTAACCGAGCGCCGCGGCCTCCGCGATGCATTCGGGGCGCCGGTAGCAGCTCACAAGGTGATCGTTGACCAGGCCGGTGGCCTGCAGGTGGGCATACACGATCGTGCTGCCGACAAACTTGAAGCCGCGCGCCTTGAGGTCCTTGCTGATGCGGTCCGACAACGGCGTCGAGGCGGGAACCCGGCGCATTTCGCGCCACGCGTTTACGACCGGCCTGCCGTCCACGAAGTCCCACAGGTAGGCGCTGAAGCTCCCGAACGCTTCCTGCACTGCCAGGAACGCACGCGCGTTGCCGATCGCCGACTCGATCTTCAGGCGGTTGCGGATGATGCCGGGATCGGCCAGCAGGCGGGCCACGCTGCGACGGTTGAAGCGGGCGACCTTTTGCGGATCGAATTCCGCGAACGCGCGGCGGTAACCCGCCCGCTTATGCAGCACCGTGGACCACGAGAGGCCCGCCTGGGCGCTCTCCAGCACGAGGAACTCGAACTGTGCGGCGTCATCGCGCAGCGGCCGACCCCATTCTTCGTCATGATAGGCCAGGTAGGCGTCGCTGACCCCGAGGCACCAGTCGCATCGCTGCCGATCGTCGCTTGTTGCCACGGTTGGTCTCTCCGCCGGATCGAATCCGGTGTGCTCCGCGCCATCTTCGCCGGAGCGGGACCACAGGGGAAGACGCAGACTCCTCCGGAGACACAAAAAAAGGAGCCCACAGTCGCAACCGCGGGCCCCTGTAGCATCGTAAAGGCAGTCAGATTAAGCCTTGTCGCCGCCGCACTTGCCTTCGCCGCACTTGCCCTCGCTATCCTTGGCAGTGTCGCCGCCGCACTTGCCTTCGCCGCACTTGCCCTCGCTGTCCTTGGCAGTGTCGCCGCCGCACTTGCCTTCACCGCACTTGCCCTCGCCGACCGACGCCACGGTCATGTAGCCGCTGGACAGCGCAGACATTCCGAACAGGCTACTGTCGGCCTGGGCGACGGAAACCCCCGCCAGGGAACCGGCCAGCGCGATGCCGACAGCCATGGAAATCGGCTTGATGGTTTTCTTCAACATGTCAGTATTCCTCTCACTCTTGGTTGTTGCTTGACCGGCCTCTTGGACCGTTATTGTCGAGCGGGTCGTGCCCGCTCAAAGGTTCCAACGGACCGCCTCCAGCAGCCGGTCCCGGATTTCTTCGAGGTCTTCGTCGGGCTGGCCCACGATCGCGACGCTGCCGCCGCTCTCGACCGGGACCACGGTGCCCTTGAAGCCTCTCTCGTCTATGGCGGTCGCCGCGGTGACATGCTCATCCGGCAGCAGCATCACCGTGACCGGCCCATGTTCGCCTTGCACCACAAAGTGCGCCACCATCTGCCCGCGGAAGGGGCAGAGCCGCGCGTAGCTCACCTGCCCGACCGGGTTGCTGAGGCTGGCCCGGCCGCCCTGCAGCACGCCCTCGAAATGCGTCGCCGGCACCGTCCGCGCGGTGACCACCATCGCCTTCGGCTCGTGCTGGATATGCGCGACGATGTCGGGCGCCAGCGGCGATACGTCGAAACCCGGCGTATCGGTGCGCAGCCCGAGCCACGCGCCTGCAGCCAGCACCAGGGTCGCCGCGATCGCGAACACTGCCGGCCAGCGAGGCCGGGCATGCACCGGCCGCGCCTGCGGCGCATCGACCTTGAACGCGGCCTCGAGCAGCGCCTCGAAACGGGCGTCATCGACCACGATTGCCTCGCGGCGCCTGCGTTCTTCCGGGGTCAGCTTCGTTGTCATGTCGTCTCCGGGCTCAGCGTCCCGTCCTTCACCAAGGCCTGCTTCAGCTTTTCCCTGGCGCGATGCAGCCTCGTCAGCACCGCGCCCTGGGTCAGCCCCATGATTCCTGCGATCTCGTCCGTCGTGTGTCCCATCAGCACTTGCAGTGCCAACGGTTCACGGTAAGTCTCCTCGAGCGCGAAAATGGCCGTCCTGAGATCCTGCACCAGCGGATCGGCGTCATCCGCCGCGATTTCCTCCAGGATGGCCGGGTCCATGGTCTCTTCCCGTTGCCGCTCCTTGAACCTGAAAAACTCCCGCCGCACGATGGTTACGAGCCATTGGCGGGCCTTGTCCTCGTCCTGCAGCCCGTCGAACCCGCGCCAGGCGCGCACCAGTGCCTCCTGGACGACATCCTCCGCGACCTGCGGATCCCGACTGAGCCACAGCGCGTAGCGGTAGAGATCCTGCCTCAGCTGGCCGACCACCCGCTCGTATCGCCTGCGGTCGCCCAGGCTGAAAATTCCTGCCTTCATGCATCAAGACCTTCTGGTGTTCCCGTTTATTACACGCACACCTAAGGGCTGGCTGGCAAGGGCCGGCGAATCGCGGGACAATTGCGCCCTTGCGCATCCGCCGGGTATTCACATGAAAGCTCCAGTCTACGAAAAGTTCCCCGCCACCCGCATGCGCCGGCTGCGCCGGCATGAATTCACCCGCCGCCTGGTGCGTGAATCCAGCCTGTCGGTCGACGACCTGATCTGCCCGGTGTTCGTGCTCGAGGGCGAGGGCCGGCGCGAGCCGGTGCCGTCGATGCCCGGCGTCGAGCGGATGTCGATCGACGAGTTGCTGCGGGAAGCCGAGGGCTGGGCGGCGCTGGGCCTGCCGGCGGTGGCGCTGTTCCCGGTTACCCCGCCGGAGGTGAAAACCCTGGACGGGCGCGAGGCCTGGAACCCCGACGGCCTGGCGCAGCGCACGGTGCGCGCCCTGAAGGCGGCGCTGCCGGAGCTCGGCGTGATCACCGACGTCGCCCTGGACCCGTTCACGACCCACGGCCAGGACGGCATCATCGACGCGAGCGGCTACGTGCTGAACGACATCACGGTCGAGGCGCTGGTACGCCAGGCGTTGTCCCACGCCGAGGCCGGCGCCGACATGGTGGCGCCTTCCGACATGATGGACGGGCGCGTGGGCCGCATCCGTGCAGCGCTGGAGGACGCCGGCCACGTCAACACCGCGATCCTCGCCTACTCGGCGAAATACGCCTCCAGCTTCTACGGTCCGTTCCGCGATGCAGTCGGCTCGGCCGGCAACCTCGGCGGCGGCAACAAGTACAGTTACCAGATGGATCCCGGCAACAGTGACGAGGCGATCCGCGAGGTCGCGCTGGATATCGCCGAGGGCGCGGACGCGTTCATGGTCAAGCCAGGCATGCCCTACCTGGATATCGTGAGGCGCGTGAAAAGCGAGCTCGGCGTGCCGACCTTTGTCTACCAGGTGAGCGGCGAGTACGCGATGCTGAAGGCGGCGGCCGCGAACGGCTGGCTGGACGAGAAGGCCGTCGTGCTCGAGGCGCTGCTGTCGATGAAGCGCGCCGGGGCGGACGGGATTCTGACGTATTTCGCGCCCGTCGTCGCACGCTGGCTCAAGAACGCCTGAGGCCTTGGGCGCACCCGACCGATATGCGGTGTTCGGCCACCCGGTCGGCCACAGCCGTTCGCCCTGGATCCACGCCCGCTTCGCCGAACTCACGGGCCAGCTGCTGGTTTACGAGGCGCGCGACGTGCCGCCCGGGGAATTCGAGTCGGCGCTCGCGGAGTTCCTCGCCGCGGGGGGGCGGGGCCTGAACATCACTCTGCCGCACAAGCTCGCGGCCTATGCCGCCGCCGGGTGTCTCACGCCGAGGGCGCGGCGCGCGGGCGCGGTCAATACCCTCGCGGCGCAGGCCGCGGGGCTGCTCGGCGACAACACGGACGGCGCAGGGTTGCTGCGTGACCTTGAGGCCAACCTGGGGGTCGTCATCGAGGGCCGGCGCGTCCTGCTGGTCGGCGCCGGCGGGGCGGCGCGCGGCGCGTTGCCCGCGCTGCTCGATGCCCGGCCGTGCGAGGTGCTCATCGCCAACCGCAGCGCCGACAGGGCCGTCGCGCTCGCCGCGGCCTTCGCTGCCGAGGGCCCCGTCACGGGGGGCGGCCTCGACGCCGCCCACGGACCCTTCGACCTGGTCGTGAACGCAACCTCGGCCAGCCTGGCCGGGGACGTGCCCGCGTTGCCCGACGACATCATCGGTCCCGCGACGTTCTGCTACGACATGGCTTACGGCGGCGCGCCGACGGCCTTCATGCGCTGGGCCAGCGCGCACGGCGCGGCCGGTGCAAGCGACGGCATCGGCATGCTCGTGGAGCAGGCCGCGGAGTCCTTCGAATTATGGCGCTGCGTGCGCCCCCCCACGGCGCCGGTACTCGCCGAGCTGCGCGCGCTCATCGCGTCCAACTAGGCCGCGCAGCGCTCAGGCGGGACCAGCGGCCAGGTAGCGATCCTTGAGCCGGACGTAGTGCGCGGCGGAATAGCGCAGCATGCCGAGCTCCTCGTCGGACAGCGCCCGGACCCGCTGCACGGGGCTGCCCTTGTACAGGCTGCGCGCGACCAGGCGCTTGCCCGGCGGCACGAGGCTGCCCGCACCCAGGAAGACCTCGTCTTCGAGGATGGCGCCATCCAGGATCGTCGAGCTCATCCCCAAGAGGCAGCGATCGCCGATGGTGCAGGCGTGCAGCATGACCCGATGCCCGACCGTCACTTCGTCGCCGATCACGAGCGGCATGCCGCCGGGCGAATAGGGGCCGTCGTGCGTGACATGCAGCACGCTGCCATCCTGGACGTTGGTGCGCGCCCCGATCCGGATGGTGTTCACGTCGCCGCGCGCCACCGCCATCGGCCAGAGCGAGGCATCGTCGCCGATTTCGACGCGCCCGATGACCACGGCGGCCGGGTCGATCCAGACGCGGGCGCCGAGCACGGGGAAGCCCCCGCCGAACGCGCGCACGCTCATGGCCGCGGGCTCCGCAGCGTGACCAGCTCCTCGGCGGTGGTCGGGTGAATCGCGACGGTGTCGTCGAAGTCGCGCTTGCGGGCGCCCATCTTCACCGCCACCGCGAAGCCCTGCAGCATCTCGTCGGCGCCGTGGCCGATGACGTGGCAGCCGACGATCCGCTCGTCGTCGCCGACCGTCACCAGCTTCACCGCGGCCGGCACCTTGCGCTCGGTCAGCGCGTGATACATCGGCGTGAACCGGCCCTCGTAGATGCGCACCGCGTCGCCGTGCAGCGCGTGCGCCTCGGGTTCGGACAGGCCCACGGTGCCGATCGGCGGGTGGCTGAAGATCACCGTCGGGATACAGTGGTAATCGAGCTTGCGTTCCGGCATGCCACCGAACAGCCGGTCGGAAAGACGCCGGCCCGCCGCGATCGCGACCGGGGTGAGGGCGGCGCGGCCGGTGACGTCGCCGATGGCGTGAACGCCCTCGACGTTCGTGTCCTGCCACTCGTCGACCGGAATGAAGTCCTGCTCCTCGGTCCGCACGCCGGCCTGCTCGAGCTCGAGCCCCTGGATGTTTGGCGTCCGGCCGATTGCCCAGAGCAGCGCATCGAAGCCGCCGAACCGGCGGCCGTCGGTGGTCAGCAGCTCGAGCCCGTCTCCGGTGCGGCAGACGGCCGCCGGCACCGCCCCGGTCTCGATCCGGATGCCGTCGCGGCGCATCTGGTCCATGAGCGTGTCGCGCAGCAATGGGTCGAAGTCGCGCAGCACGCCATCGCGGCGCACGGCGAGCGTGACTTCCGAGCCCAGCGATTCGAACACGCCACCAAGCTCGACCGCGATATAACCGCTACCGACGATCAGCACGCGTTCGGGGCGGGCACCGAGCGCGAAGAAATCGTCCGAGGTGAGGCCCAGTTCGGCGCCCTCGATCACGGGAATGGCGGGGCGGCCCCCTGTGGCGATGATGATGTGGCGGGCGGAGTATTCCTCTCTGCCGACCGTGACGACTCCACCGGGGGCGAGCGCGGCCCGGCCGCGCAGCAGGGTGACGCCGCGCTTGTCGAGATTGCCCTCGTAGATGCCGTTCAGGCGTGCGATGTAGGCGTCGCGACGGGCCTTCAGGCTTGCCCAGTCGTGCCCGTCGGCGGTGACGCTGAAGCCGTAGCCGGGGGCGTCGGCGATCGCGTGCGCGATCGAGGCCGCATTCCACATCAGTTTCTTGGGCACGCAGCCGACGTTGACGCAGGTCCCGCCCAGCGGCCCGAGCTCCGCCACGGCGGCGCGCGCCCCGTACTCCGCGGCGCGCTGCGCGGCCGCAAGGCCGCCGCTGCCACCGCCGATCACGAACAAATCGAAGTCCCTGCTGTCAGACATCTGCGATCCTCAAATTGACGAACCCGATTCTAGCCCGCTTTCCCTGCGTCCCGCGCGCAAGCCGGCCGCGGCCGGGCCCGTGTTAACATCCGCCGCCTCACGCGGCGCCTCGGAGCACCCATGCACAATCCGCTTCTCGACATTTCCGGCCTGCCGGCCTTCTCCTCCATCAGGCCTGCGCACGTTGAGCCCGCGGTGCGCGCCATCATCGACGAGAGCCGCGCCAAGGTGGAAGAAATCCTCGCCGCGGCGCAGCCGCCGCGCTGGGACAACCTGGTGGTCCCGCTCGAGGCGCTCGAACAGAAGCTGGCCCGTGCCTGGGCGCCGGTCGGCCACCTGAACGCGGTCCAGAACACCGAGGCGCTGCGCCAGGCCTACAACGCCTGCCTGCCGCTGCTGTCGGACTACAGCAGCGAGCTCGGCCAGCACGAGGGCCTGTTCCGCGCCTTCGAGCGCGTGCTCGCGGAGGAAGGCGAGCGGCTCAGCCCGGGCCAGCGCAAGATCCTCGAGGATGCCCTGCGGGACTTCCGCCTCGCCGGCGTGGCGCTTGCGCCAGAGCCCCGCGCACGCTTCCGCCAGATCATGCAGGAACTCTCCTCGCTTGGCGCGAAGTTCGAGGAGAACCTGCTCGACGCCACCCAGGCTTGGCGGCTGGAGGTCAACGACGAAGCCCGCCTGGCCGGCCTGCCCGAGGACGCGCGCGAGCGCGCCCGCCAGGCCGCGCGCAACCGCGGCCTGGACGGCTGGGTCCTGACGCTGGATTTCCCCTGTTACCACGCGATCATGTGCCATGCGCTCGACCGCGAGCTGCGGCGCGAATTTTACGAGGCCTGGGTGACCCGCGCCTCGGACGTCGGCCCGACGGGGGGACGTTTCGACAACAGCACGGTCATAGAGGCGATCCTGCGCCTGCGGCACGAGGCCGCGACCATTCTCGGCTTCGAGAACTACGCCGCGCTGTCGCTGGAGACCAAGATGGCATCGTCGGTCGACGAGGTCGGCGGCTTCCTCGAGGACCTCGCGGGACGCAGCCGCGCGGCGGCCATGGCCGAGCTGGAGGCGGTGCGGCAGTTCGCCGGGCAGCCGCTGGAGGCCTGGGACATCGCGTTCTGGTCGGAGCGCCTGCGGGAGCACGCCTACGAGGTCTCGGACGAGGAGCTGCGCCCCTACTTCCCGGCGGACCGCGTGATGGCAGGCCTGTTCGACGCGGCCGAGCAGCTGTTCGGCATCCGTGTCGCGCCGGAGGGCGGCGTGGATACCTGGCATCCGGAGGTAGGTTTCTTCCGCATCGAGGATGCCGACGGCGCGCCGCTGGGACATCTCTACACCGACCTGTATGCGCGCGAGCAGAAGCGCGGCGGCGCCTGGATGGACGAGTGCGTGCGGCGGGCGAAGCTCGGCGACGAGACCTCCCTGCCGGTGGCGTTCCTCGTCTGCAACTTCATGCCGCCGGTCGGCGACCGACCCGGCCTGCTGGCGCACGACGATGTCGTGACCCTGTTCCACGAGTTCGGCCATTGCCTGCACCACCTGCTGACGCGCGTCGACTGGCCGAGCGCGGCCGGGATCAACGGCGTCGCCTGGGACGCCGTCGAGCTGCCGAGCCAGTTCCTCGAGAATTTCGCCTGGCACCCGACGGTTATCGAGAAGCTGTCCGGACACTACCGCAGCGGCGAGCCGCTGCCGCAGACGCTGCTGGAACGGCTCATCGCCAGCCGCAACTTCCAGTCCGCCATGCAGATGCTACGACAGGTAGAGTTCGCGCTGTTCGACATCCGCCTGCACGCGCGCGGCGCCATCGACATCGCCGGCGTGCTGGCCGAGGTCGCAGCGGTGCGGCGCGAGGTCGCCGTGGTCAACTACCCGGCCTTCAACCGCTTCGCGCACGGCTTCTCGCACATCTTCGGCGGCGGGTACGCGGCCGGCTATTACAGCTACAAGTGGGCGGAGGTGCTCTCGGCCGACGCCTTCAGCCTGTTCGAGGAAAACGGCGTCATGGACCCCGTCTCCGGGCGCCGCTTCCGCGAGTGCATCCTGGAAGTGGGCGGCAGCGTGGATGCGCTGGATGCGTTCATCGCGTTCCGCGGCCGGCCGCCGGAGCCGAGCGCGCTGCTGCGCCTGGCGGGGATCACCGCGGACACGGCGACCGCCGCCTGAAGCCATGCGGGTCGCGAGCTGGAACGTCAATTCGCTGAAGGTGCGGCTGCCGCAGGTCCTCGAGTGGCTCGCGGCGCACTCGCCGGACGTGCTCGGCCTGCAGGAAACCAAGCTCATCGATGCGGCGTTTCCGCTCGAAGCCATCCGCGAGGCCGGCTACGAGGTCAGCTTCAGCGGTCAGCCGACCTACAACGGCGTGGCGCTGCTGTCGCGCATCCCGCAGGCGGAAGTCGTCACGGACCTCGACGGCCTCGGTGACCCGCAACGGCGCGTGCTCGGCGCCACGGTCGGCGGCGTGCGGGTGCTCAACTTGTACGTTCCTAACGGGCAGGAGGTCGGCAGCGAGAAGTACGCCTACAAGCTCGACTGGCTAGAGGCGCTGCGAACGCAACTCGGGGCGGAGCTCGCGCGGCACCCACGCATGATCGTGATGGGCGACTTCAATATCGCACCGGACGATCGCGACGTGCACGATCCCGCGGCCTGGGCTGGAAAGGTGCTGTGCAGCGAGCCCGAGCGCGCCGCGCTGGGGCGCATCCTGGAGCTGGGGTTCGTGGACACGTTCCGCCTGTTCGAGCAGCCGGAAGGCGTGTTCAGCTGGTGGGATTACCGGGCGGCCGGCTTCCGCCGCAACCACGGCCTGCGCATCGACCTGGTGCTCGCGAGCGCGGCGCTGGCCGGGGCCTGCACCCGCTCCTGGGTGGATGTCGAGCCGCGTCGCAACGAGCGTCCCTCGGACCATGCCCCCGCCGTGGCGGTGTTCGATCTCGCCGATTGAGGGGAGTCCCGGTCGCCCCGTGTGACCGTGGTCACAGAACCGGGATCCGGCCATGGCGGGCGCCGGGACAGTCCCATAGACTGAATCCATGGAAGCGCCAGATAGAAAGGGCCAGGTGCTGATGTTGTGCGAACGGCGCAGCGACCACGACGTGACGAACACGGTGCTCGTCACGCGCTGGGAGCCCGTCTGGGAAGCCATCCACGACAGTTTCTCGCGCCTCTATCCCGGCATGCCGATCCGGGTGCTGCGCCAGGCCTTCGAGGACTTCGACCGGCTGTTCCGCGGCCGCATGCCCGGTTACCTCGGCTGCGACACCGTCTACCACGACATCCAGCACACGCTCGACATGACGCTCGCGCTGGGGCGCCTCATCGAGGGGCACGAGGTCTCGGTCGGCAGCGGCGATCGCCTCGGCGCGCCGCGGGCGATCCTCGGCGTCATCGTCTCGCTGTTCCATGACGCGGGCTACATCCGGCACGCGCGCGATGAATTGCGCCGCAACGGCGCCGAATTCACCCGCTCCCACGTGACCCGGAGCGCCCAGTTCATCGACCGGTACCTGAACCAGGTCGGCCTGGGCGCAGCCTCGGGCATCGCGCGCCAGATCGTGCATTACACCGGCTACGAAGTGCGCCTGGACCAGATCCAGGTGGTCGCGGACAAGGACCGCAAGCTCGGCCACCTGATGGGAACCGCAGACCTGCTCGCGCAGATGGCGGATCGCTGTTACCTCGAGAAGTGCCGCGACCGGCTCTATCCGGAATTCGTGCTCGGCGGCATCGCCGTCTGGCGCGACGCGACGGGGCAGGTCATCACCCGCTACCGCTCCGGCCTGGACCTGCTCCGGCAGACCCCGGCGTTTTTCCGCCAGGTCTGCGAGCCGCGCCTCGAGCAGTCCTTCGAGGGCGCCTACCGCTACATGGATGCGGTGTTCGGTGGCCGCAACCCTTACATGGTGGCCATCGAGCGCAACGTCTTCTACCTGGAGCGCGTCCTCGAGGGCGAGCGCTGGCCGCTGCTGCGACGCCACCCCTCCTGCGAGCTCGGCGACCACGCCGCCCTGGAACGCATCCGCCGCATGGTCGCCGAGCAGCTCAGGGAATTCCGCGCCGAGGCGGCCTAATCCGGAACAAACTGCTCGCGCGGAGGCGCAGAGAGGCAGAGGCGCGGAGAAGATAGACAGGCAGGATTGCGAGGCATGTTGCTCGACGGGCGCCGGGGCTTAAGGGCCCCGTGAGGCTGAACATGTTGTTGGGCAAGATCCTGCTCCTCGAGGACGACATGGATGCGAGCCTCGAGGAGGCGCAGCAGGAGCCGGATCCCTTCTGGCGACTATGTGCGAACGCGGCGTCGCTGCACGAAGATGTGCGCTGGCCGCTGTTCGCGCGAACTCTCGGGCATCGCTGACCGCTCCGATAACGCCCGCGGTCACAAGGCGTCTTTGTAGATCTTGCCGTCCTTCATGATGACCAGGAAGTTTTTGCCGGGGTCGGCCACCAGCTCGATGTTCTCGAGCGGGTTCCCGTTCACCAGCAGCAGGTCGGCCAGCGCGCCTTCCTCGACGACGCCCAGCCTCCCCGGATAGGGGCTGCGCGGCCCGGACAGGGCCAGCAGCTCGGCATTTCCCGCGGTTGCCATGTTCAGTACCTCGGGCGGCGTGAACCAGCGCACCATGCCAGCCAGCTGGGCGCCCTGGGTGGCGGCCTTTTCTGCGTTGAACAGCGTATCGGTGCCCCAGGCGATCTTGATCCGGTGTTTCTTCGCCAGTGCGAAGGCCGTGTCGGTGCCGGCATACATCTCGAGCTGCTTGGCGCGGTTCGGCGAGCCCTCGGGGAACGGTGAGCGGCCGTCCTCTACGAAAGGCTGCAGGCTCCACCACGTGCCGCTGCGCGCCATCAGCCTCGCAGTCGCCTCGTCGAGCATCTGGCCGTGATCGATGCACTTCACGCCGGCCTCGATCGCCTGGCGGACGGCCCGCGGTGTGTAGGCATGCACGGTGACATAGGTACCCCAGTTCTCGGCTGCCTCGACTGCGGCGCGCAGCTCCGGCACGGTGTACTGCGTGACGTCGAGCGGATCGAAGCTGGACGCCACGCCGCCGCCCGCCATCAGCTTGAGCTGCGATGCCCCCAGCGCCAGTTGTTCCCGCGCCCGCAGGCGGACCGTATCGGGATTGTCAGCGATGGCGGCCGCGCCGACCCGCTCGCTGAATGAGAAACTCCCCGGCGCAGCCGGCAGCTCGTTGGGCAGGCGGAAATCGCCGTGGCCGCCCGACTGGGAGATGAACGCCCCCGACGGCCAGATGCGCGGCCCGGACACAAGGCCAAGGTCGATGCCGCGCTTCAGGCCGAAGACCGGGCCGCCGAGGTCGCGGATGCTGGTGAAGCCGCGCAGCAGCATATCCTCGGCAGCGCGCGTCGCGGCCACGGTGAGAAAGCCCAGGTCGCTGGTCAGCACGGCGACCTGCGGCACTGTCGCGAACATGATGTGGGTGTGCGCGTCGATCAGCCCCGGCATCAGGGTGCGTCCCTCGCCGGGGATTATGCGGGTCATGGCGCTACGGTCGGTGGCGATCGGATCCGGGGAGATTTTCTCGATGACGTTGCCGCGGACCAGCACGTTCATCGGCTCGGACAACGTCGCGGACTTGCCGTCGAAAACCCGGACGGTCTCGAACAGGACGGTGGTCGGTTGAGGTTGCTGGGCGAACGCCGGAGTGGCCGGAAGGCCGGTGACGGTGATCCAGGCGAAGAGCAAGATCATGAATCTCGGTTGCATCAGATCCTCCGGCAGCGATCGCCGCAGTAAATCTCACAGCTTCTGGTGCATTTGCTTTGCGTTGGCTCGCGATTCAGTCGAGCCGAGCAGCGCGTTGGCAGTCATTATGTACCCGCATCGGCACGCCTGAGAAATTGGCGTACACGACGTGTCCAAATATCGCGCGGATACCCTCGTCTCCCCTGGGCCGTGACCTTTGCCCGCGAACGCGATCTGCTGCTGGCCGTGCGGGGCGGCGGCCATAGCTGGCCGGGCAAGTCGGTGTGCGAGAGCGGCCTCATGCTCGACCTTTCCCTGATGAAAAAGGTTCGGGTCGATCCCGACGCACAACGGGCTTACACCGCGGGCGGCGCATTGCTTTACGGGCTCGACCGCGCGGCACGCCAGCATGGACTGATCACGACCGCAGGCGTCATTTCTAACACCGGCGTCGGGGGCGATACGCTGGGGGGCGGCCTCGGCAGGCTGAATCACAAGTTCGGCCTGACCATCGACAACCTGAAGTCCGCCGAGATCGTCACCGCCGACGGCGAACGGGAGGCAGCGCCGTTGTTCAAGATCGGCACGCCGCTGGAGAACTCGGTCGGCCTGAACGACTACCTGGCCTTCCATACCAAGAATGACGGCGCCGTGCACCACGGGATCCGCTCCTATGCCAAGAGTGCGATGATCAAGAACGTCTCGCCGGAGATGGTCAAGACGCTGCGCGAGGCCTACGTCACGGGCCCGCGGATCGGCATGTTCACCCATACCGCCGGCGGGGCCGTCAAGCGGGTCGGCGAACTGGACACCGCCTTTCCGTATCGCAACGCGGAGACGATGCTGGTATTCGCCGGATTCTGGACCAACCCCGCCGAGGACCAGGAGGTCATCGGCGCCGTTCGTGAGTACTACGCCAGTCTCGAGCCGTTCACCGGTGGCTACTAGTGTCAACCCCCATTAATTACGCAACATAATGTCGAGCCATTTTCATATCT
>JBLRWH010000044.1:0-21104 GCA_047921395.1 Gammaproteobacteria bacterium | reverse complement strand
GGCCGTCGTCGCTTCGCAACGACGTCCTCTCGCCGAAGCGGCTCGAGTCGAACCCCCGAACAGATAGTTCATGCCCACGTTAAATCAGTCGGGACACGCAGCCTGCCCCGACCCGGTCTCAACCGGTCCGCTGAGCCAGATTCTCGAGACCCTGCCGCAAGGCCGCGGCCCAGGTGCGGAACGCCCGGCGCGCTTCGGCGGTATTGGTCATCCTGTTGCCGATCGTCCAGATGCCGGTGTCCTGACTGATTCGCCTGTCCACCGCCCGCGCCAGCAGTTCCTGGAAAGGTATGGCGCTTAAGGGTCATGGGGTGCACCGGAGGGCCCCGTCTTGCTCGATTGCGAAAGTTCTACGCGGCGAAAGAGAGTTGATTCGGCTGGCTCGGACCGGCAAGCTGCGGTGAGGTTTTCGTCGCGTCGGTATTACGAGCAAGTCACTATCGGCCACAAACAGACTGAAACCGCCATGGGCCTGGGGCAATCTTGTCATCGGCGCTCAAGGGGAGGTGCAGCAATGAACCGGGAAATGCTTATGCTCGATTACATCTACGAGCACGAAAAAGAGCGCGCCGACCAGGTCTTCCTGACGCAGCCGGTCGGCGGCGGCGAAGTGATCGATTACACTTGGGCCGAGGTCATGGACCAGGCCCGGCGCATGGCAGCGCACCTCGCGGCGCAAGGCTTCGGGCCCGGCGCGCGAATCGCGATCCTTTCCAAGAACTGCGCCCACTTCATCATCGCGGAGCTCGCCATCTGGATGGCCGGCGGCACCACCGTCGCCATCTTCCCGACGGAGTCGGCCGAGACGGTCGGCTACGTGCTCGGCCACAGCGAGGCGAGCCTGCTGTTCGTCGGCAAGCTGGATGCCTGGGAGCGGCAGGAAACCGGCGTGCCGGCCGGGCTGCCGCGCATCGCCTTGCCGCTGGCGCCCGACAGCGCGCGGGCCGCATGCCTGAACTGGGAGGACGTGCTGGCTGGCACGGCGCCGCTGGACGGAAGGCCACGGCGCGCTCCCGACGATCTGGCGATGCTGATCTACACGTCGGGATCGACCGGCACACCCAAGGGCGTGATGGTCTCCTTCCGCGCCTTCACCCGCGCGGCAGAGGGCATCGTCGGTGATCTCCGCGCCCGAATTGGCCAGGACAGGGAGGGGCGCATGCTGTCCTACCTGCCGCTCGCGCACAGCTTCGAGCGCTCCTGGGTCGAGGGTTCGTCGCTGGTTGACGGCCGCACGCGGGTGTACTTCGCCGAGACGCTCGATACTTTCCTGGAGGACCTCAGGCGCGCCCGGCCGACCATGTTCATTTCCGTGCCGCGGCTGTGGCTCAAGTTCCAGCAGGGCGTATTCGCCAAGATGCCGCCGAAAAAGCTGGACCGGCTGCTGTCCATCCCGATCGTTGGCCGGGTGGTCGCAAAGAAGGTACTCACCGGACTTGGGCTCGAGTGCGTGCTGCAGGCGGGCAGCGGTTCGGCGCCGCTGCCGGCAGACCTGATTCGCTGGTACCGGCGGCTCGGCCTGTTTCTCTTCGAGGGCTACGGCATGACCGAGGACAACTCCTACTCGCACACCGCAAACGAGCGCTTCAGCGAGCCCGGCTATGTGGGTGTGCCGATGCCGGGGGTAGAGGCAAAGATCAGCGACGAGGGCGAGATCCTCATCAAGTCACCGGGCAAGTTCGGCGGCTATTACAAGCAGCCGGAGCTGACCGCCGAGTCCTTCACCGAGGATGGCTTCTTCCGCACTGGCGACCTCGGCGAGCGCCGGCCCGACGGCCTGCTGAAGATCACCGGCCGCGCCAAGGAACTGTTCAAGACCGCCAAGGGCAAGTACGTGGCGCCGGCGCCGATCGAGAACCAGCTCAACATGCACCCGATGGTGGAGATGGCGATGGTCTCGGGCGTGGGCCAGCCGGCCGCCTACGGGCTGGTGGTGCTCGACGAGACGCTGCGTCCCCGGCAGCATGAACCGGAGGTGCGCGCCGAGGTCGAGCGCGAACTCGGCCGCCTTCTCGAAGAGGTCAACGCCAGGGTGGCGGACTACGAGCGGCTCAGCATGCTGGTCGTGGCCAATGAACCGTGGTCCATCGAGAACGGCTGCCTGACGCCCACGATGAAGCTCAAGCGCGCCAGGGTAGAGGGGAGTGTCGAGGGCCAGGTCGGGCGCTGGTACGAGGCGCGGCAGCCGGTGATCTGGGCCTGAAGCTGCATGGCGACCTCTGCGGCGTAAGCCAGCTTGCGCCCGCGGCTGGGCCTCAGGCCGACCCCCGCTCGCTCACCACGATCTCCGTCAGGCCACGACGTGCGGGCTGCCGGGACGCAGCGGCTCAAGCCCAGGCTCCGCTTCGCGGCGCTGGCGCGGATCGATGTTCGGCACGGCAAGCAGCAGCGCACGGGTGTAGGGATGACTGGGATTCTCGAAGATACGATCGGCAATGACGCGCGTGACCGGCTCGTTGTAACGGAACGAGGTACCCAGATCGAGCCGCACCGTGTCGGCGAGCCAGCGAGCGTAGGCCACTGGCAACGGCTTGTCGAAGCCGTAGTAAGCATTTAGCCGGGCGAGTTGTTCATCGGGGATGTCGAGTTGCAGTTGCGTGTTGCCCCCGCCACCGCCACTGCCCATCATCTCGGCGCCGGCCAGCGCCATGCGCATCTGGTCGATCTGCCCGCCGGGCACGAACTGGACGAGCAAGAAGGTGGCCATCGTGATACCGAGGAAGGTGGGCACCATCAACAACAACCGGCGCACGATGTAGTCGCGCAGAGCCTGGGCGCGGGTTTTCATCGCGGAAGCATATGGGAGCAGAGTGTGCCTGCACTACCTTTGCGGCGGCCGGCAACGGGCCGGCCCGCACGGGGCCAGCACCTTCCTCCACTGCCACTCTTGCCTCGGCCTCGCCTGCGTCGGGTGGTTTTGGCCGCAGCCTGAGGCGCCGCAGCGCCGTCTTCGGTGTACTCAGGGCCATTAAGAGCCTGAGCTCGCCGTCCAGGCGCCGGTCGATCAGCGCCAGCAATTCCGGCCTCCCGGCGACGCTCCGGGCGTAACGCACGGCCGCGCCGTAGCGCCCTTTTCTGCAGTGACGCTCGACGATTCTCCGCGCGTTCTTGTCGGCCGAGGCATTCGCCACCGGGACGCGTATGCCGGCCGCGTCAATGCCGAGCAGGGCGGCGATCTTCTGTGCGCCGTCGCCCTCCTCGCAGCAAATTTCGACGAATCGATCTGAGCCCGCGAAGAACTGCCGCACTGCTTCGTTGTGGCCCCGGTACAGGGCACGCAATTGCTCCCCGTGGCTTGCCACCTCGTAACAGCCATACGCGGTCCTGAATGCCTCGGTCGGGCCGTTGCGCAGGTTCAGGGCCAGCAGGCTTTCGAGCCACTTGCCCTCCGAACTCCGCGTCGTCAGCACGAACAGGCTGTCTGGATAGCGCTCGGCCAGCTTTTCGTAGAGGAGCGGGTAAGGCAGGTCGCACAGGCAGTCGTACTGGTCCGCGATTGCACAGATGTCGTCGAAGCGCTCGCGCTCATGGAGCGCAAGGCCGAGGCCGGATGGCCCGGACCGGGCGAGAAAGCCCAGCTGCGTCATGACTGCATTGAACGTGGTCGTGCCCGTTCTGCTCAAGCCGACACAGAAAATTTTAGGTCGCATCCCGGCGCACCGAGTAGTTGTGGGCCATTCCAACGGAGTCGGAGTTTCCACCTTCGGCGTGCCGATTACCGGCGGCAGCCCCGTGCGGTGTGATTGAGACTCGGGCGAGACAAGTCCCCATCCTTGGCTCTATCATGAGCGGCAAACATTGCTGAAGAGCCACGGCATGAATCCGCACGACCCCGCTCCCGGGCAGCATCCTTCGCCTCCTGGCCGGCTGCAGAGGAGTATCCGCATCCTGCTCGGCGCGGTGCGCCCCCCGGGGCAATACGGAATCTCCCATCCGAAAAGCGGTCGCACCTGGCTGCGCGCGATGGTCGGCCGGGTGCTTTGCGGCCGCACCGGGCTGCCCGAGACGGAACTGCTGAAGACGCGCAGCCTCACAGCCGCGGCCGGCCTGCCCACGCTGAAGTGGCATCATGGCGGCGCATCACTGAAGAGCCCCTGTCCAAGACACGATGAGCTGCGCTTCGACGAGCGCTTCGCCGGCAAGTCGATCATTTTCGTGATCCGCGATCCGCGCGACACCTTGGTGTCGTCGTACTTCCAGGCGGTCAAGCGCTCGGAATCGATCACCGGCAGCGTTGGCGAGATCCGCGAATTCATCCGCAGCAGCGAACGCGGCATCCTCAAGTGGATCGCATTCCACAATCTCTGGCATGCCAACCTGGCGCGCCTCGCCTCGTTCCACCTGGTCCGCTACGAGTCCATGCACGCGGAGCCCCTCGCCACGCTGCGCGGCGTGCTCGAGGCCATGGGACTGCGCGACGTCCGCGACCAGGAACTGGCCGAGGCCATCGAGTTTGCGCGTTTCGACAACCTCCGGCGGCTCGAGGCCAGCGGGCGCCTGCGCGCTGCCGCACTGAATCCCAAGGATGCCTCCGACCCCGATTCTTTCAAGGTTCGGAAGGGCCAGGTCGGCGGCTACCGCGAAACTCTCAGCGAGGATGACCTCGCATTCATCGAGGATACGCTGAACCATCATCCCTGCCCGCTGTATATCGAGAATTATCTGCAAGCCTGAGGCCCGCACACCCAACCAGCGCATGTCCATGGCGCTCCCGCGGGGCCCACGTCAGCAAACTGGACAACTGAAATGGCAAGCTTGGTTAAGCGGCTCGCAGGCCGCATGGGCTACGAGCTCAAGAAGAAGTATGGAACGCTGCCGCCGCTCGACTTCCTCGAGACGTTGTTGCTCGGCGCGCTGGCCGTGGATGGACGGCTGAACGTCGTGCAGGTCGGCGCCAACGACGGCAGCCACAGCGACCCGATCTATCGCTTCCTGATGGGCTACAAGCAGTCCACCACGGCGCTCCTGATCGAGCCGCAACCCGAGATCATCAGCTACCTCGAAGATGCCTATGCCGACCATCCGGCCGCCTCGATCTACAATGGCGCGATCGGCGCCGGTAAACAGCTGGTGCTGTACCGCATCCGCCCCGACCTTTGGGAATCGTTCCGCGTGTCCTATCTCAAGGGCGCTCCGGCAACAAGGCGCATGTCATGGCGGCCGCTAGCCGGCACCTGGCGGGCAAGGTTACGGCGGAGGACGCCGTCGAGGAGTTCCACGTACCCTGCACCGAGCTTCGGCCCCTGCTCGTCGAGCGCAGCTTTCCGTTGACGCTCCACCTGCTGCAGGTCGATGCGGAGGGCGCCGATGATGAGGTGCTTTACGCCTGCAACATCAGCGAGCTGCGCCCCGCGCTCATCAACTTCGAGTCCAAACACCTCGTCGGCCAGCGCATGGCCAAGCTGCAAGCCTTCCTCTCCGGCCTCGGTTACACGCTCTACCAGTGGAACAAGACCGACACCGTGGCACTCAGGTTCAGCCACATGGCGGGCGGCCGCGCGGCAGGACCGGGACAGGGATCAGCAATGACATGGACCAATCGGCGCCGCTGCCCAGGGTCGTGCAGATCGGCTTCCACAAATGCGGCACGCGCAGCCTCGAGCAATTGTTCAGGGGCGCAGATCACCGCGTAGTCAAGTTCAAGGTGCGGCGCCGGTTCCGCCGCAGCCGCATCGCCGCGTTGCTGATCCGCGACAATCTTCAGGCCGGCAGGAAGGCCTTCACGGGATTCGAGGACTTCACCTTCTATGCTGACCTGATCTACCAGTCGGATGACGACGCTTTCGAACCGATCCGGCATTTCCGCGAGATCATGCGTGATTACCCGGACACCATCCTGCTCTTGAACGTGCGCCGCCGTGAGGACTGGATCAAATCGCGGCTCAAGCACGGCCATGGCGAGTTTCTCAGGCGCGTCATGCGACAGAGCGGCACGGACTCTGTCGAGGAGATCGTCTCCGCCTGGCGAGACGAGTGGGAGACCCACCTGGCGGAAGTCCGGGCCAGTCGGTTTTCAGGGCGCAAGGGATTCCACGTGCTGATCGACGCGATCGCGCTGCTCCGCGACCGCGGCGTCGCGGTCGAGTGCGCGATCGCGGGGGAGGGGCGAACCCGCGCGGAGCTCGAGAAACAGATTGCGAATCGTGGCGTCTCCGGCAGCGTCGGGTTGGTCGGCTGGCTGGACAACGTACAGAAAGTCCGCTTTCTCGAGGGTCTCGACCTGTTCGTGAGCCCGTCGCTGAACGAGCCGTTCGGCTTCGTCTACCTGGATGCGATGCGCGTAGGCGCGCCGATCATCGCCTGCCCGACGGTGGGCGCCCGGTACATTTTCTCGACGCCCGGCACTGCCGAGATCGTGCCGCTGGATGACGCACCGGCGCGCGCCGACGCTATCGAGCGGGTGCTGTCGGACAATGCATTGCGCCTTGCCCTCGGCGCCAAAGCGGAACGGGCCTTTGCCGCCAGGTTCAGCCTGGAGGCGGGCGCCAAGAACCTGCAGCTCGCGCTGGCGCAGATGACATCCCTCAAGCGGCGGCCCAGCTGATGGCGACCCAACCTAGCCCACTTTACCGGCCTTCTTCCCGTATATTAACGCCATGCCCATGAACCCTGTCTGCACCGCACGCCTGCTCATCGCCTGCCCCGACGCGCGCGGCATCGTCGCTGCCGTAGCAAGGTTCATTTCTGATCACGGCGGCAACCTGCTGGATTCGGACCAGCACACGGACCGCGACCACGGCGAGTTCTTCATGCGCGCCGAGTTTGACCTGGCGGACTGCGACCTGGACGCGGAGAGTTTCGCCGCCGCATGGTCACCGTTGGCGGAACGGCACTCGATGACGTGGCGCGTCCGCTTCAACGCCAGGCCGACGCGAGTCGCGATCCTGGTGGGCACCCTGCCCCATTGCCTGCACGACCTGCTGTGGCGACACGAGGCGGGCGAGCTCCCCATCGAGATCCCTGCCATCATCAGCAACCATGGCGGGCTCGGGCCGGTGGCGAGCCACGCAGGAATTCCCTTCCACCACCTGCCCATCGGCAGCGCAGGCAAGTCGTCCCAGGAAGCGGCGATCCGCACGGTGCTCGAGCAGGAACGTATCGACCTTGTCGTGCTGGCGCGCTACATGCAGGTCCTGAGCGCGCGGTTCCTGAATGGCTGGGAGAACCGCATCATCAACATCCACCACAGTTTCCTGCCGGCGTTCGCGGGCGGGGATCCGTACCGCCAGGCCTACGACCGGGGCGTGAAGCTGATCGGTGCGACCAGCCACTACGTGACCGAGGCGCTCGACGAGGGCCCGATCATCGCGCAGGACGTCGTGCAGGTCAGCCACCGCCACTCGGTAGACGACCTGAAGCGCATGGGACGGGATCTCGAGCGCACCGTTTTGGCGCGTGCAGTGCGTGCTCACGTGCACGACCGGGTGCTGGTGAGCCAGCACAAGACGGTCGTGTTCGACTGAGCCCCGCTTAGCCTCAGCGAATGAGCGCGCCGCCCTTCATGACGTGCTCGATACGCTTGAGCACGGTGACATCGGCCAGCGGGTCACCGCGCACCGCGACGAGGTCCGCGTACTTGCCAGGCTCCAGCGTACCGATGTCCGCGCTCATGCCGAGCAGGTCGGCGGCGTTGACCGTGGCGGCGACGATGGCCTGAGCAGGCGTCATGCCGTTCTGGACCATCAGTTCGAACTCGTCGGCATTACGGCCGTGCAGGCTCACGCCGGCGTCGGTGCCGAAGGCGATCTTCACCCCGGCCGGCACGGCGCGCTGCAGCGACTTGCCGGTGATGTCGATGCGCCAGCGGATCTTGGCGAGCACATCGCCTCGGTAGGCCTCGGCGTTGGCCTCGAGCCGCCCGATGTAGCCGTTCACCGTGGACAGGGTCGGCACGTAATAGGCGCCCGACTCGCGGAACAGCCGCAGGCCTTCATCATCGAGCAGCGTGCCGTGCTCGATCGAATCGACGCCCAGCCGCAGCGCGAGGTTGATGCCGTCGGCGCCGTGGGCGTGCACCGCGACCTTCTTGCCGTAGAGCCGGGCGGTTTCGACCACCGCGCGCGCCTCGTCCTCGAACATCTGCGCGCCGAGGCCGAGGCCGATGCGGCTGTTGACGCCGCCGGTAATCGTGATCTTGATAAGGTCGGCGCCCTGGGCGATCTGGCGCCGCACCGCGCGGCGGCACGACTCGACGCCGTCGCAAAGGTTCTCGCCGCGGTCGATGGCCTCGTGCATCTCGATGCTGTAGCCGAGCGTCCGGTCGGCGTGGCCGCTGGTCGCGGAAATGCTGGTGTTGGCGGTCTGTATGCGGGGCCCGGCCACCTTGCCCGCTGCGACCGCGTCGCGCAGGGCCCGGATCACGCCGTCCCGGTCGCCGAGGTTACGCACCGTGGTGAAGCCGGCCTCCAGAGTCTTGCGCGCATTGAGCCCCGCCTCGTAGGCGACGTCGGACTGGCTGAGCTTGACCTGTTCCAGCTGCGCGGCATCGCCGCCCCGGTCCGAGCTCAGATGCACGTGGCTGTCGATCAGGCCGGGCAGCACGAAATGCTGGCGCAGGTCGAGGATCTCGACGTCCGCCAGGCCGAATTCGGCCGGACCCAGGTGGCCGTCGCGTACCTCGGCGATGTGCTCACCCCGGATCAGGAGCGTCGCGGCCCCGCGCGGCGGCTGCCCCGGACGGTCGAGCAGCTGGCCGGCGTGCACGATGCGTAAGGCGCCGGAACTCTCGGCCGCGGCAAGCGGGGTGAACACCAGGGAACAGAGGACGGACAGGATGAGTGCTCGGAGGGGCATTGCGAGTCCTGGTGTGAGTCGATTCGAGGCGTGTGGCGCGGCTCAGGGTAGCAGCTTCGGCCGCCCCCGACGCGCAGCCGGACGCCGCCACCGCGGAACTTCGTGCCGAATGTCAGGTCATGATAGGCTGCGCGCCATTCGGAATTTAACCCCTTGGAGGACGATTGCCCATGCAACCCGCCCGTTCGACCTACGCCGGTATCGCCCGTCCCGGCGTCCTGGAGACTAACAAGGTTCTCAAGAACACCTACCTGCTGCTCGCCGCCACGCTGCTGTTCAGCGCCGCGACGGCCGGGGTCGCGATGTTCTCCGGCATGCAGCCGCTGAATCCGTTCATCGTCCTCGGCGGGTATTTCGCCCTGCTGTTCGCGACCATGAAGACCCGCAACAGCGCGCTGGGCCTGGTGTTCGTCTTCGCCCTTACGGGCTTCATGGGCCTGACGCTGGGACCGATCATCAGCCTGTACCTGACGGTAGTGCCGAATGGCAGCCAGGTCGTGATGACGGCGCTCGGCACCACCGGGGCGGTGTTCGTCGGCCTGTCGGCCTACGCGGTGAAAAGCCGCCGGGACTTCAGCTTCATGGGTGGCTTCCTGTTCGTCGGCATCCTCGGCGCCTTCCTGCTCGGCATCGCCGCCTACCTCTTCAATATGCCGACCCTGTCGCTGGCGGTGTCGGGGATGTTCGTGCTCGCGATGTCGGGGCTGATCCTCTACCAGACCAGCGAGATCGTGCGCGGCGGCGAGACCAACTACATCATGGCCACCGTCACCTTGTACGTGAGCATCTACAACCTGTTCACCAGCCTGCTGCACCTGCTCGGGGTGTTCAGCGAGGACTGATCCCCGGCGATCGTCCGTCACCGCATCGAGGCCAAACAGGCCTCGATGCGGTGGTTTTTCCCGTTCCGGCCGATTTGGTGGCCACTGAATGCCCCGGATAAAGCCCATTTCGTGTGCTATGTTTTGAGTGCACATCAGTAAGTCACACTTACTCGAGGAGCATTGGAATGGCCACGAATACAGACACGGAACTCCAGGAACTCAGGAAGGAACTTGACGGATTGAAGTCCGACATGGCCGATATCGCGGAGACGCTCGGCAAGATCGCCCGCAGCTCCGCTGAGCACGGGCGCGAGCGCATCAAGGGCGCGGCAGACTATTCCCGGCAGCAAGCCAAGGAGGCGCTGGGAACGGTGGAAAAGGAAATCGAGGAGCGCCCCCTCACCAGCCTGGCCGTCGCGCTGGGAATGGGATTCATCCTGGGCAAGTTGATCGACCGTTAGGCAGGCGCGTTGCTCATTCGCAACGCCGCTGGCGGGCAGCCGACTTGTTTACGCGACTGAAACAACGCCTGGAGACGCGGGCCATCGCAACGATGATCGTTGCCCCGCTGGTCCTCTGCGTCATTGCTTTCCTGGCGATCGCGTTCTTTTTTACGCTCCGGGAAACCCTGAGCCCGGCGATGGCGGCCCTCGTCACCTCTGCGGCCGGGGTCGTGCTGATCGCACTGTTCCTGGTCCTGGTGAAACTCACCAACCGGCGCGAAGCGGCGAGCCCCCGGCCGCACAGGGGCACCGACCCGGGCGAGCACATCGAGGCGTTCCTGCAGGCGCACGCCGACCCCGTGCTCAGCGAGTGGATCAAGAACAATCCGGACAGGGCCATGGTGGCGACGCTGCTGCTTGGCGTTGCCGCGGGTTATAGCAAGTCCGTCCGGCGCGCCCTTGCGGACCTGTACAGCCACTACGCGGCAGCGGAGGCCGAGCGACGCAAGGGATCCGAGGACTAACCCCAGCCAGCGGTTACATTTTATCGCGCCGTTCGGATTAGAATTCGTCCAACCACCACCCGAACGCGGGCGTGGCACCCGGATCCGAGGCCGCGAGGATGTGTGCCGGGCTCCGGGACCGCCGGTGACAACGGCCTGAGGAAACCCTACCGGATGCAACCCACCAGAGATCGGTCAAGGGAACTGGGGAATTTCCAGCGCAAGGAATTGAAGCACGCCCCGGGCCCGCGACCGGACGCCTCGCCGTTGTCTGACACACCGTGGCGACGCGACGAGCGCGCCGAGCGCTTCGCCAACCCGTTCTTCACGATCTACGAGGACCAGGCCTGGAACCGGCGCGCCAGGCGCCATTTTCAGTACGGCCTCATTTCCTTCTGCAACCGGGCGGTGGGCATCCTTCCGCTGGAACCCGACGGCCGGGTCTGGCTGGTTGGACAGCACCGGTACGCGACCGGCGAGTTCTCCTGGGAGCTGCCCATGGGCGGCGTGCCGCCGGGCATGTCACTGCTCGACGGTGCGAAGAAGGAACTCAAGGAAGAGACCGGGCTGGAAGCGGATTACTGGGAACCGCTGCTGCAGCGGGTGCACCTGTCCAACTCGGTGACAGACGAACTCGGCGCCGTGTTCCTCGCGCGCGAACTTACGGAAGGCCTTATGGCGCCGGAAGCCAGCGAGGAGCTCTGGGTGATCACGACGCCGCTCGAGGAAGCCGTCGCCGCGGCGCTCGACGGGCGCATCACGGACTCGCTGACGGTGGCGGGCCTGCTGGCGCTCGCCGCGCGCGCCGGGGAACTCGTTCCCGGTCCCGCAGGAACTGCGCCATGAACCGAATCCCGCTGCTCAAGTCCGTGATGACGCCGTTCCCCTGGTGGGTCGAAATCGACGACCCCCTGCTCACGGCGCGCGAGATGATGCGCCAGCACAAGGTGCGGCACCTGCCGGTCAAGGAGCATGGCCGGCTGGTCAGCGTGGTGACGGACCGGGACCTGAAGTTTTCGCTGGACCCCGAGCTCGGCCTGCCGCCGCGGGAGTCCCTGCGCGTGCGGGACGTCTGCGTATTCACCGCCTATATCGTGGATATCGAGACGCGGCTCGAGGTCGTGCTCGATACCATGGCCGAGCGCCGGATCGGTTCGGCGCTCGTCACCAAGGACGACAAGCTGGTCGGGATCGTCACCTCGCCGGACATTTGCCGCGCGCTTGCAGCTCTCATTCGCGACCAGCGCGGCGAGGGCACCGATCCGCGCATCGCCTGACCCAGGGCCTGCTAGCGGCCGATGATGTCCAGCCCGCCCATCCAGGGCCGGAGCGCCTCAGGCACGACGACAGAGCCGTCCGCCTGCTGGTAATTCTCCAGGATGGCGACGAGCGCGCGCCCGGCCGCGACGCCCGAACCGTTCAGCGTGTGGACGAGCTCCGGCTTGCCGGTCTCGGGATTCCGCCAGCGCGCCTGCATCCGCCGCGCCTGGTAGTCGCCGCAGTTCGAGCAGGACGAAATCTCCCGGTAACGCCCCTGCCCCGGCAGCCAGACCTCGAGGTCATAGGTCTTCAGCGAAGCCTGGCCGGTGTCGCCGCCGCACAGGAGCATCACGCGATAGGGCAGCTCCAGCAGCTGCAGCACGCGCTCGGCATGCCCGGTCAGCTCTTCCAGCGCGGCCATGGAGTCCGCCGGGCGCGTCACCTGCACCAGCTCGACCTTCTCGAACTGGTGCTGGCGGATCATGCCGCGCGTGTCCTTGCCGTGGCTGCCGGCCTCCGAGCGGAAGCAGGGCGTATGGCCCGTCATCCTGAGCGGCAGCTCCTCAGCGGGGAGGATCGAGTCGCGCACCAGGTTGGTGACCGGCACTTCGGCGGTGGGAATGAGATAGAAGTCCTGCTCGCCCTCGAGCGCAAACAGGTCGGCGCGGAACTTCGGCAGCTGGCCGGTGCCCACCAGGCTCTGGCCCTTCACGATATAGGGCGCGTAGATCTCGGTGTAGCCGTGCTCGCCAGTGTGCAGGTCGAGCATGAACTGGATCAGCGCGCGATGCAGCCGCGCCAGCGCGCCGCGAAGCACGACGAAGCGCGCACCGGAAATCTTCGCCGCGGCCTCGAAATCCAGCAGCCCGAGGTCGACATGGTCCTTGGGATCGAAGCCGAACTGCCGCGGCTCGCCCCAGCGCCGGACCTCGCGGTTCGCGTTCTCGTCCGCCCCATCAGGCACGCTCGCATCGAGCAGGTTCGGCAGGTCATACAACGCTGCCTCGAGCTCGACCTGCACCTCGGCCAGCTCGGTCTCGGCCGCCTTGAGCCGGTCGCCGAGGTCCGCGACCTCCGCCAGCAGCGGCGCCGCGTCCTGGCCGGAGGCCTTGGCCTGCCCGATGGCCTTCGAGCGCGTGTTGCGCTCGTTGCGCAGCTCGTCGGTGCGTACCTGCAGCGCTTTGCGCCGCTCCTCCAGCGCCGCAAACCGAGCGGTATCGAGCGAGTAGCCGCGGCGCTGCAGGGCGCGCGCCGTGCCGTCGAGATCGTTCCTGAGCAGTTTCGGGTCGAGCATGTCAGTCCTTTTCCCTGTCCGAGTCTGTACGCCGTTGGCGCTTCCCTCCCGCGGGCGCCTGCGCCCGGAGCGCGGCGAGCTTCTCGCCGATCCTGAGCTCGAGTCCGCGTGGCGGCGGATCATAATAACGTCGCGGCGCCATCTCTTCCGGAAAATACGCCTCGCCCGCCGCGTAGCCACCCTCCTCGTCATGCGCGTAACGGTAGTCGCGCCCGTAGCCGAGGCCCTTCATGAGTTTGGTCGGCGCGTTGCGCAGGTGCAGCGGCACCGGCAGTGAACCGAGCCGCGCGGCATCGTCCTGCGCGGCTCCGAAAGCCTTGTAGACGGCATTGCTCTTGGGCGCACAGGCGAGGTAAGCCACCGCCTGCGCGAGGGCCAGCTCGCCCTCCGGGCTGCCGAGCCGCTCGAATGCGCCCCACGCATCCAGCGCAAGCGCGAGTCCGCGCGGATCGGCATTGCCGATGTCTTCGCTGGCCATGCGCAGGATGCGCCGCGCGATGTAGGCCGGATCGCAGCCGCCGTCGAGCATGCGCGCCAGCCAGTAGAGCGCGGCATCCGGATCGGTGCCGCGCACCGACTTGTGCAAGGCGGAAATCTGGTCGTAAAAAGCCTCGCCGCGCTTGTCGAAGCGCCGGTGCCCGCCGGCCAGCAAGCCTGTGAACGTGGCCTCGTCGAGACCGCGGACGCCTTCCGGCGTCTCCTCTGCGAGGTCCGCCGCGAGTTCCAGCAGGTTCAACGCGCGCCGGGCATCGCCATCGGCGGCGTCGGCAAGCGCCTCGAGCTGCTCCGGCGCGAGCGCGGGGGCGCGCGCCCCGAGCCCGCGCTCCGGGTCGGCGAGCGCCTGCTCAAGGATCGCACGCAGCGCCTCACGCGACAGCGCCTTCAGCACGTAGACCCGGGCGCGCGACAGCAGCGCGCTGTTGAGCTCGAAACTCGGGTTCTCGGTGGTCGCGCCGATGAACATCAGGGTGCCGTCCTCGACCCACGGCAGGAACGCGTCCTGCTGGGCCTTGTTGAAACGATGCACCTCGTCGAGGAACAGCACGGTGCGCCGTCCGTCGGCCCGGGATGCCTGCGCCCGCTCGACGGCCGCACGCACGTCCTTGACCCCGGCAAGCACCGCAGACAGCGCGATGAACTCCGCCTCGTACTGGCTCGCGATCAGGCGCGCGAGCGTGGTCTTGCCGCTGCCCGGCGGACCCCACAGCACCATGGAGTGCAGCCCCGCGCCCGCCACGGCGCGCGCGAGCGGCGCGCCCGCGCCGACGAGATGGCCCTGGCCGGCAAACTCCTCGAGCGTCCGCGGGCGCATGCGGTCGGCGAGCGGCCGCCCGTCATGCACCTCGTTCATCACCGCCCCCCGTCGAGCCCGACCAGGCGCTCGACCTGGCGGCACCAGCTCACTGGGAACAGCATCGCGGTGAACACGCCCGCGATGACGCCCGTGGCATTGGCCGCCATGTCGAGCCATTCGCCGGACCGCGATGCCGTCAGCAGTTCCTGCGCGAACTCGATGGTCCCGCCAAACAGCAGCAGGCCGGCGACGACGCGCCCCCAGTGCCGTCGCTCGAACACGCCCGCGTACATGAAGGCAAGACCGGCATAGGCGCCGAAGTGCATGAACTTGTCGGACACCCCGAACGCCGCCTGGGGCACGCTCGGCCACAGGCTGCCGAGCGCGATCAGCAACGTCATCCCCAGGCCAAGCGCAAGCCAGGCGCCGCGATAGCGCGGCAGGCGGTCAGAATCCCTCGTCACGGATGACATCCACTCCGTCGGGCAGACTGAACCTGAACAGCTCCGCATCGAGCGGTGCGTTCACGCGGACGTCGCTGAAGCGAATCACCGTCGTCTGGCCGAGCGCATCCATGAGCTCCATCGAGGCGAGCAGGCCCTGCTGGAAACCCACCCGCACGCCCGCGAAATCGGCTGCCTCGGACAGCGGCGCGAGCTCCACCCAATCGTACCCGTCCTCACGGTACGCCGCGCCGATACGGAACGAGTCCTCCAGCACGCCGTCACCCGACAACAGCATCGCGGGCGTGCTCGACAGGCCGTCGTCCAGGCGTCGCACGGTCACCTGCTCGAGGTCGGGGTCGTACAGCCACAGGTTCTCGCCGTCTGCCACCACCAGTTGCGGCACGGGACTCTCGTAGTCCCAGCGAAAACGCTGCGGCCGGTGCAGGTAGAAACTGCCCTCGCTGACCTGGGCATGCTCGCTGTCCGCCTCCAGCAGCACCTGGCTGAAGCGGGCCTCGAGGGTCACGGTCTCGGCGAGGAAGGCGCGCAGTTGCTGTGGCGCGACCGGCGGCGCCGCTTCGGCAACGGCCAGCGCCGGCGCGCCGCCCAGCAGCCAGGCGACCGAGATCAAGGGGGACACGTGGGCGCGATGCATCTTCAACACTCCGGATTGGACCACGGCGGGTAGATAAAGCTCCCCGGCTCAGTCCCGGGGAGGCGGCGGCGCGATGACCTCGCGGCTGCCATTGGACTGCAGGGGGCCCACGAGACCGGCCTCCTCCATCGTCTCGACGAGACGCGCGGCCCGGTTGTAGCCGATCTTGAGGCGCCGCTGCACACCGGAAATGGAGGCCTTCCGGGTCTCCGTGACGATCCGCACGGCCTCGTCGTACAGGGGATCCTGTTCGCCCTCGTCGCCGAATTCGCCGCCGGCCTGCGGGGACAGGCCCGGGATCGGCGTCGACGCCCCCTCGAGCACCTCGTCGAGGTACACGGGCGGGCCGGCCGCCTTCAGGTGCTTTACGACGCGATGCACCTCAGCATCGGAGACGAAGGCGCCGTGCACGCGCTGCGGCACCCCGGTGCCGGGCGGCAGGAACAGCATGTCGCCGTGCCCGAGCAGGCTTTCGGCGCCCATCTGGTCGAGGATCGTGCGCGAATCGACCTTCGCCGAGACCTGGAAAGCGATGCGCGAGGGGATGTTGGCCTTGATGAGCCCGGTGATGACGTCCACCGACGGGCGCTGCGTGGCAAGAATCAGGTGGATCCCCGAGGCGCGCGCCTTCTGCGCGAGGCGCGCGATCAGCTCCTCGACCTTCTTGCCGACCACCATCATCATGTCGGCAAGCTCGTCGACGACCACCACGATGTAGGGCAGCGGCTCCAGGAGCGGCGGCTCGATGCCCTCGACATGCTCCGCGGCCTTGAAAAAGGGGTCGCGGAGCGGCTCGCCGCGCTGCTCGGCTTCCTTGAGCTTGCGGTTGAAGCCGCCGATGTTGCGCACGCCGAGCGTGGCCATCAGGCGGTAGCGGCGTTCCATTTCCCCGACGCACCAGCGCAGCGCATTCGCCGCTTCCTTCATATCGGTCACAACCGGCGCGAGCAGGTGCGGAATGCCCTCGTACACCGACAGCTCGAGCATCTTCGGATCGACCATGATCAGCCGCACCTGGTCCGGGGTCGCCTTGTAGAGGAGCGACAGCACCATGGCGTTGATCGCGACCGACTTGCCTGAGCCCGTCGTGCCGGCGATCAGCAGGTGGGGCATGCGCGCCAGGTCCGCGACGTTGGGCAGGCCGCCGATGTCCTTGCCGAGCGCCAGCGCCAGCGGTGATTTCATCTCGTCGTAGGCGCGCGAGGCCAGGATCTCGCCCAGCGTCACGAGTTCGCGCGACTCGTTCGGGATCTCGAGCCCTACCGTGGGCTTGCCCGGAATCACCTCGACCACCCGGACGGCGATCGCGGAGAGCGCGCGCGCCAGGTCCTTGGCGAGATTGCTGATCTGGCTGACCTTCACGCCCGGCGCGGGCGCCAGCTCGAAACGCGTCACCACCGGACCGGGGTGCACGGCGACGACTTCCACCTCGACGCCGAAGTCGCGCAGCTTGAGCTCGACCAGGCGGGACATGGCCTCCAGCGCGTCCTCGGAGTAGCCGCCGACCCTGGGTGGCGCATCGTCCAGCAGCCCGAGCGGCGGAATCTCGCCGGGCGACGGCGTCTCGAACAGCGGGGCCTGGCGTTCCTTCTCCACACGCTCGCTTTTTTCCATCGAGACGAGCACGGGCTCGATGCGTGGCGGCGTCTTGCGCACCGCGCTCTGCTTCTTGCGCTCGACCGACTCCTGCCGCGCCTGGGCGGCTTTCCTGCCTGCGACTCGATCGCGAACCGTCTCCATGGCCTGTTGGGCCGCGCCGATGACAGTCAGCGTCATGCGTCCCACGCGGTCCATGAGCGCGAGCCACGAAATGCCGGTAAACAGGGAGACACCTGCCAGCCACAGCGCAAGCAGCAGCAGCGTCGCGCCGAGGAAGCTGAGAAAAGACGCAAGACCCAGGCCGGCCAGCTGTCCGACGATGCCGCCGGCGGTCTCGGGCAGGCCGTTGGCCGCGAAATGCATCGTGGCCAGGCCGCAACTCGTGGCGAGCATGACGAGGAAGCCGCTGATCCGCAGGCCCAGCACGCGGCCTGCCGGAAAGCCGGAGGCCGCGCGGCTCTTCAGAGCCACCCAGCCGGCGCCGGCGAGCAGCACCGGGAACAGGTAGGCGGCATGACCAAACAGCACGTAGAGGAAGCTCGACGTCCAGGCCCCCGCCGGGCCGGCCGCGTTGCTGATGCCGCGTCCCGCGCCCGTCGAGGCGAAGCCGGGATCTGCAGGGTCATAGCTGGCCAGCGCCCACAGCAATATCAACGCCAGCGCCCAGCCGATCCACAGCACGCCTTCGCGGGCCGCTCGTCCGACGGATAACCCCATCAGTTGAGGCTTGCTCTCAGTCGCTTTCGCCAATCGATGAATCCACGCGAACTAATGTCGCCAAGTAACTGTTTTTACGGACCACTAAGCTACTTGAAAAGCGCCGGACGGACAACCTCGCCGGGGCCCCTCGGCAGCGAGGGAACGTGCCGCGTGCAACTTCGGGCCGGACTGCCCCGAATCGCTTTGCCGGGAACAGTCGCATCCCATAACATAGGGAATATTTGCAAAGGCGGAAGTATACATGAGCAATCCCAGGCACTGCCGCGTGCTGATCCTCGGCTCTGGCCCGGCCGGCTACAGCGCGGCGGTCTACGCGGCCCGTGCGAATCTCAAGCCCGTGCTGGTCACGGGTGTCGAGCAAGGCGGCCAGCTGATGACCACGACCGATGTCGACAACTGGCCGGGCGACGACGCCGGCGTGCAAGGTCCCGAGCTTATGGAGCGGATGCGCCGCCATGCGGAGCGGTTCGAGACGGAGATGGTCTTCGACCATATCCACGAGGTCGATTTGAAGCGCCGCCCGTTCCGGCTCGAAGGCGGCAGCGCCAGCTACACGTGCGACGCGCTGATCATCGCCACCGGCGCGACCGCGCGTTACCTTGGCCTGCCCTCCGAGGAGCTCTACAAGGGCCGCGGCGTATCGGCCTGCGCCACCTGCGACGGATTCTTCTATCGCGGCCAGCCGGTCGCGGTCATCGGCGGCGGGAACACCGCGGTCGAGGAAGCGTTGTACCTGTCGAATATCGCCTCGCACGTGACCCTGGTGCACCGGCGCGACAAGCTGCGCGCCGAGAAGATCATGCAGCAGAAGCTGTTCGAGAAGGCCGGCCCCGGCGGCAACGTGACGTTGCTTTGGGACCACCAGGTGGACGAGGTGCTCGGTGACGACAGCGGCCTTACGGGCGTGCGGGTGCGCAGCACGCTCGACCCGAACCAGACCCAGGACCTCGA
The DNA here is from genome assembly GCA_047921395.1 of Gammaproteobacteria bacterium. Taxonomy (GTDB): domain Bacteria; phylum Pseudomonadota; class Gammaproteobacteria; order Steroidobacterales; family XN24; genus XN24. The sequence goes on along the minus strand of JBLRWH010000044.1, from coordinate 2,322 downwards.
CGTCACCGGGATGTTCGTCGCCATCGGCCACACCCCGAACACCGGCATCTTCGCGGGCCAGCTGGACATGGAGCACGGCTACATCCAGGTGACGGGGGGCGGCCGCGGCAACGCCACCGCGACCAGCATCCCCGGCGTGTTCGCGGCCGGGGACGTGTCAGACCCCATCTACCGCCAGGCGGTCACCTCGGCCGGCTCCGGCTGCATGGCCGCCCTCGATGCCGAGCGCTGGCTGGAGACCTCCGCACTTGCCCCTGCCGCGGAGGTCACGCAGGCCGTCTGAGCGCGCCCGCGATGCCGGTGCGCACGCTCTCGTCGCTCGCCGCAATCCCGCGCGTGGCGTGGAACGGGCTGGTCCGCGACGGCCACCCGTTCCTCCGCTGGGACTATCTCGAGGGACTGGAGTGCTCCGGGGCCGTCAGCGAGGAGACCGGCTGGCGCCCCTGCCACCTGGTCGTCGAGGAGGCGGGCCAACTGCTCGCGGCGATGCCGCTGTACCGAAAGGACCATTCCTGGGGCGAGTTCGTGTTCGACTTCGCCTGGGCCGACGCCTATCGGCGCGCAGGCGTGCCCTACTACCCCAAGCTCGTCGCCGCCGTGCCGTTCACGCCGGTGCCGGGGCCGCGGATCCTGACTGCGCCGGGCGTGGAGGCGGACGTCGTCGGGCCGGGCCTGCTCGACGCGGCGCGCGGCCTGGCCAGCCAGGTGGGCGCATCCTCGCTGCACCTGCTGCTGCCCGAGGATCTCCAGCTGCCCCTGCTCAATGCGGCGGGCCTGAGTCTCCGGCAGGCCTGCCAGTTTCACTGGCTCGACGAGGGCTATGGCGACTTCGAGGGCTTCCTGGGCGCGCTCACGGCGGAGAAGCGGAAGAAATTCCGCCGCGAGCGGCGCCGGGTGTTCGAGCAAGGAATCCGTTTCGACTGGCTGACCGGGGCGGAGATCGACGATGCCCTGTTCCACGACCTCTACCGCTTCTACGCGACGAGCTTCCTGCGCCGCGGCATGGAGCCCTATTTCCCGCCGGCCTTCTGGGTGCGATTGCTCGCCGACATGCCGGACAGCCTGCGCGTGATCGTCGCGCGACTCGGCGATACCCGCGTCGCCGCCGCGATCTTCTTCGTCGGCGGCGGCGTCCTTTACGGCCGCTACTGGGGCTGCGACGACGATTACCACAGCCTGCATTTCGAGACCTGTTTCTACCAGGGCATCGAGCTTGCGCTCGCCGAGGGCTGCCGCCGGTTCGAGCCCGGTGCGCAAGGCGAGCACAAGCTGCGCCGGGGCTTTCGGCCCGTCCCCACGTGGTCCGGCCATTGGCTCGCCCATCCCGCGTTCGCGCGCGCGATCGACGACTGGCTGGTGCACGAGCGGGGGCACGCCCGTGACTATCTCGAGGCGGCGAAATTGCACCTGCCCTTTCGCCGGGATGAAGCCAGCTGATGGCGCAGGAGATGCGCTGGCTGGGCCCACCGGGAAGCGAAATCCGCTTTCCCGATCCCCGTTCCGCCCTGTCCTGGCCCAACGGCCTGCTCGCCACGGGCGGAGATTTGTCACCCGAGCGGCTGCTTGCCGCGTATCGCCTCGGAATCTTTCCCTGGTACGAGGCGGGGCAACCTATTCTCTGGTGGTGTCCGGACCCGCGCGCAGTGATCTTCCCGCGCGAGCTTCACGTCGCGCGACGCCTGCGACGCTTCCTGGCGCGGCAACCGTTCGAGGCCTCGTTCGACCGTGAGTTCGTCACAGTTATGCGCGGCTGTGCGCGCGACGACGATCCGGACACGGGCACCTGGATCACGCCAGAGATGATGTCGGCCTATGTGCGGCTGCATGCCCTCGGTCACGCGCACTCGGTCGAGATCTGGGCGGAAGACGCGCTCGTCGGCGGGCTCTACGGGGTGGCGCTCGGGCGGGCCTTCTTTGCCGAATCCATGTTCAGCCGCCGGCCCAATGCCTCCAAGGCGGCAATGATCTTCCTGGCGGAATCGCTGCGCGCACGCGACTTCCTCGTGATGGACTGCCAGCTCCCCTCGCGGCATCTGGCGACCATGGGCGCCCGCGAGATCCCCCGCCGGGATTTCCTCGAGCTGTTGTCGCGAAGCATCGACGAGCACGCGCCAAGCGCGACATCATGGCGCAGCGAGCGGCAACCCGTGCGGGTCCCGGCGACTGCAAATTCCTGAATTTCCGGGACCACCTGGAAGGCCGTCATTGAAATGGCGGCGTCCTTTCTGCACAATGCGCGCGGTCAAAGCACCGGAGTATCCGCCCCCAGATGGCGAAGGAAGACGCAATTCAGATGGAAGGCAAGGTCGTCGAGACCCTGCC
>JBLRWH010000043.1:0-21600 GCA_047921395.1 Gammaproteobacteria bacterium | reverse complement strand
GAAATAGCCGCGGTACACGACGCAGCCCGCCACCGGGAAGCACCAGGTCTTCGGCTGCAGCGAGAACTCCAGCGCGGCGAACACGTTGTAAACCACGGCGGAGCGCTCGAGCTGCACGTAGCGGGTGTAGCTGCCGTTGTCGGGCAGGCCGAGCTCGGCGATCGCGAACTCGCGCGCCGCGACGGCCACGCGCAGCCGCTCGCGCACGGCTTCGGGCGTGTCCGGGTCCGCGATGACGTCCTCGATGGGAACGCGCGCCGACATCAGGCCGAGATGCCCGGACACGGCCTGGCCGTAATAGCCGAGCGTGGCGCAGCCGGCCAGCGGCAGGCACGCGATCAGCAGCAGGGTGGGCAGGATGCGGCGCACGGGCGCAACCATATCAGCCCGCGGCGTCGCGCGGCAGGGACGGTACAATGCGCCGATGGAGACTTACCTGGTCGGCGGTGCGGTGCGCGACGAGTTGCTCGGCCTGCCGGTCGGGGAGCGCGACTGGGTCGTGGTCGGCGCGACCCAGGACGAGATGGAGCGCGCGGGCTTCCGGCCCGTGGGGCGCGACTTCCCGGTGTTCCTGCATCCTGACAGCCACGAGGAGTACGCGCTCGCGCGCACCGAGCGCAAGACGGCGCCCGGCTACCGGGGCTTCGTGGTGAACGCGTCGCCGGAGGTGACGCTCGAGGAAGACCTGTTGCGCCGCGACCTGACGGTGAACGCGATCGCGCGCGCGCCCGACGGGCGCCTCGTCGATCCCTGGGGCGGGGTGCGCGACCTGGAGGCGCGCGTGCTGCGCCACGTCTCGCCGGCCTTCGCGGAGGACCCGGTGCGGATCCTGCGCACCGCGCGCCTCGCCGCGCGCTTCAGCGAGCTCGGCTTCACCGTGGCGCCGGACACGATGCAGCTGATGCGCGACATGGTGGCGGCGGGCGAGGCCGACGCGCTGGTGCCGGAGCGCGTATGGCAGGAGACGCGGCGCGCACTGGAGAGCGCGCACCCGGACGTGTTCCTGGCGGTGCTGCGCGAGTGCGGCGCGCTGGCGGCGGTGTTCCCGGAGGTCGACGCGCTGTTCGGCGTGCCGCAGCCGGCGCGCTGGCATCCCGAGGTGGACACGGGGCGGCACATGCTGCTGTGCATGCGCGCGGCGGCGCGCCTCGGGCTGGACGTGGAGACGCGCTTCGCGGTGCTGCTGCACGACCTGGGCAAGGGCACGACGCCGCCGCAGTTCTGGCCGGCGCACCACGGCCACGAGGATCGCAGCGTGACGCTCGCGCGGCGCCTGTGCGAGCGGCTGCGCGCGCCGACGTCGTTCCGCGAGCTGGCCGAGATCGTGGCGCGCTTCCACGGCCTGTGCCACCGCGCCGCCGAGCTTCGGCCGGCGACGCTCCTGAAGCTGCTCGAGGGCACGGACGCGCTGCGCCGCCCGGAGCGCTTCGCGAAGTTCCTGCTGGCCTGCGAGGCCGACCTGAAAGGCCGCGACGGGCTCGAGCACGCGCCCTACCCGCAGGCGGAGTTGCTGCGGCGCGCGCAGGTGGCCGCGGCGTCCGTGGACCCGCAGCCGCTGGTCGCGGCCGGGCTCAAGGGCGAGGCGCTACGGGCGCAGCTGCGCGCGCTCCGGGTCGAGGCGATCGCCGCCGCCTGCCCGCGCGACCCGCCGGCTCAGGTATAGATCCACCACAGCACGCCGGCGAGGAACAAGCGGTAGAGCGCGAACGGCGCCATGCCCATCCGCCCGAGCAGCGCGATGAAGCCGCGGATCGTCAGGTAAGCGACGACGCCGGCGGCCAGCGCGCCGGTGGCGAGCACGCCCCAGTCGGCCGGGACCGGCTCGCGATACAGCTTTAATAGCTCGTAGCAGGTCGCCGCCACGATGACCGGGATCGAGAGCAGGAAGGAGAAACGCGCGGCGGCCTGGCGCTCCAGGCCGAGGAACAGCGCAGCCGTAATCGTGATGCCGGAGCGCGAGGTGCCGGGGATCAGCGCGATGGCCTGCGCCAGGCCGACGATCACCGCATCGCGCCAGCCGATCTGCGACTCGTCGCGATCGCGGCCGCCGCGCACGTCGGCGACCCACAGCAGCATGCCGAAGCCCGCCGTGGTCGCCGCGATCACCAGCGGCGAGCGCAACGTGCTGGCGACGTAACCGCCGAACAGCCCGCCGAAGACCACCGCCGGGATCGTGGCGATCAGCACCCACCACGCCAGGTCCGAGTCGCGGGTCCGCGGCCCGCCGCGCAGCGTGCCGAGCGCGTCGCGGGTCATCGGCCAGAGCTCGTGGCGGAAATAGAACACCACCGCGCCGAGCGTGCCGAGGTGGACCGCCACGTCGAAGGGCAGGCCCTGGTCCTGCCAGCCGAACAGCACCGGCGCGAGGACCAGGTGGGCGGAGCTCGAGATCGGCAGGAACTCGGTCAATCCCTGGACGATCGCCAGCACCAGCGTGTGCATCAGGTCCATCGGCGGTCCACTCCTAGAGTCGATTGGCCAGGTCGAGCAGCCCGAACCCGTCCAGCGGCGGCCCAAGCCCGCGGCTCAGGCCCATGACACGAAACCGTTCCCCCATCTCGCCGGGCAGCAGGAGGCGCTTGGCCTGCTGGACCCGGACGACGCCCGCGGCATCCTGCCCGGCGTCCGCCAGCATCCCCGCCAGGCCATTGCCGGACAGGAACGCGGCCTGGGTCGTGTACCCCTCGAGCGCCAGCCCGGCCTCCGTCCCCGCCTCCGCCACGGCGGTGAAGTCCACCCAGGCGCTGAGGTCCTGCAGGCCCGGCCAGAGGAAGGGGTCGTCGTGCGCGCGGTGGCGATAATGACAGATCAGCGTGCCGTCGACGCGCTCCGGCGCGTACAGCTCGCGCCGTGGCAGGCCGTAGTCGATGATCAGCAGCAGGCCGGCCTCGAGGCTCTCAGCGAGGGTGCGCACCCAGGCCTGCAGCATCGGGCAGAACTCGGAGCTATAGCCCTCCGGAAACGGCGCGCCGAGCTCGATCTCGAGCGCGTGCACCACGCCCGCGAAGCCCGGCTCGGGCGACAGCAGGGTCCAGGCCAGCTCGTCCCCGTCGCTGCGCACCCCGAGCTGGCGCGGCTCGCCGTCGCGGATCGTGAAGCGCTCCACCGGCAGCGCGTCCGCCACCTCGTTGGCGATGATCACGCCCCGAAAGCCCGTCGGCAGCGTATCGCGCCACCGCACCCGCTCGCCGAGCCGCGCCCGCTGCCGGTCGCGCAGCTCCGCGCTGGGCTCAAGCATGCTCCACGCCAGCGCATCGCCGGCCTCGGCGAGCGCCGCCTCGGCGAGCGCGCCGCTGCCGCCGCCGAGCTCCAGCACCTCGCCGCCGCCGATCGCCTCCAGCGCCTCGCGGGCCTGGCGGCCCACGCAGCGCCCGAACAGGTCCGAGATTTCCGGCGCCGTGACGAAATCGCCGGCGGGCCCGAACTTCGCGGCGCCGCCGCTGTAATAGCCCAGGCCCGGCGTGTACAACACCAGTTCCATGTAGCGGCCGAAGCCGATCGCGCCGCCGGCGCGAACGATCTCGTCATGCACCCGCTGCAACAGCGCGCTGCTGCGCGCCAGGGCTTCCGGAGCGGGGGGCGGGAGCGGATTGGGGGACACTGGCGGCAAAGTCCGGGACAATGGCATCGCGACGACGGCGACAGATGAGCGGAGAATCCTACATGAGCGAGGACAAGGGCGGGAACACGCTGGCCGGGCGCACGGCCCTGGTGACCGGCGGCGCGCGCCGCCTGGGCGCAGCCATCGCCACCGCCTTCCACGGCGCCGGCGCCAACGTGGTGATCCACTACCGCGGCTCGCAGCGCGACGCGGACGCGCTTGCTGCGACGCTCGAGGCCAACCGGCCCGGCTCGACCGCGCTGGTGCAGGGCGACCTGCTCGACACCGACGCCCTCCCCGGCCTCGTCGCGCGCGCCGCCGCGCCCTTCGACGCGCTCGACATTCTGGTCAACAACGCCTCGAGCTTCTATCCCACCCCGGTCGGCGAGATCACGCCCGCGCACTGGGACGAGCTCATGGGCAGCAACCTGAAGGCGCCGCTGTTCCTGTCACAGGCGGCCGTGCCCTGGCTGCGGCGCCGCGGCGGGCTGATCATCAACATGTTGGACGTCCACGCGCGCCGGCCGCTCGCCGGACACCCGGTCTATTGCGCCGCCAAGGCCGGGCTCGAGATGCTCACCTACTCGCTGGCGCGCGAGCTCGGCCCCGCGATCCGCGTCAACGGCATCGCCCCCGGCGCGATCCTGTGGCCGGAGTCCGGCGTGAGCGAGGACGAGCAGGCGGCCACCGTCGCCGGCATCCCGCTGGCGCGCACCGGCAGCCCCGCCGACATCGCGGCCTGCGCGCTGTACCTCGCGCGCGAGGGCAGCTACCTCAACGGGCAGGTGATCGCGGTGGACGGAGGCCGCCACCTCGGGTTCTGACCGGGCCTTGGGGGCTCCGTTTTTTTCTGGTTGACCGCGGGGGCGCGCCATGAGGGGCCCGCTTCGCTCGCAAAATTTCAAGCTCCCTCAGCGGGCCCCTCATGTCCCACCCCCGCTGCCACCCTGCAGATGACGGCGCCCCCCAAGATCCCGCTTTGCGGTGGTTGCAGCCCCCCCCGGACGACCGCTCGAAGGGGCCAGCGACGGATCGGCCACCCCGGATGCGACTACTCACGTGGCGATAAGGGACCGGGGGGTCGCGGTCACAGGCGACCCCGGCATCGACGCGGCAGAAGGCGTGTCGGCAATGGCTTGGCGCCCCAGGACGCAGCCACTCGCAAGACGGCAGCGGGGTCGGGACGTCACAGGCCCGTTGAGCGAGCTTGTAATTTTGCGAGCGAAACGGGCCTGTGACGGCGCGGCCCCGCGGTCACCAGCGAGGTCAGTGAGCGTCGTTGACCCGCCAGCGCGCCTGCGCGCGCGGCAGCGGCTCCGCGTCCGGCGCCGCCCGCAACGAGAAGGCCTGCACGGCCGGCGGGCAAAAGCCCTGCTCCAGCCAGGCGACGGCCGTATCGAACGAGGCCTCGCCGGGGGTGCCGAACGCGACGTCGATGGTATCGCCCGCGGGACAGTCGGCCTGGATGCCGTCGAAGAAATCGCCCTCGCCAACGCTGTTGACCGTGCGGAACGAGACCGGGCGCAGGACCTTTTCGCAGAACGCGAAGCCGAGCTGGCCGACCGGCTTGCCGAAGGTCGCGCTGCCGACGCTCACGGTGGTGACGTGGGGCGGCATGCCGTTGACCAGCATCTCGGAGGCCGAGGCGGTGGCGGGCGTGGTGATGAACACGAGGCGCTCGAGATCGAGCGCCGAGGGCAGCGGCGTGGCGCGGAACAGGAAGATCTGGTCGCGCGCGGAATTCTTGTCGTTGTATTCGTAGCCGGCGAAAATCGCGGCCGGCGCGATGCGGCTGCCGAGCAGGTCGGCGAAGTGCTCGAGCACGGAGATCAGCCCGCCGCCGTTGTAGCGCAGATCGACGATCAGCTGGGTCACGCCGGCGGCGCGGAACTCGGCGAAGGCCGCGTCGAGGGCCGCGATGCCGGGCACCACGAAGTTGCGGAACGCGAGGTGGCCGGTGGGCTGGCCGTTGACCTCGAAGACGCGCGTGGCGGTCACCGGCGGGATGGTGACGATGTCCTTGGCGAGGGTGCGGGTGAACTCGGCGCCGTCAGGGTTGCGGAACTGCAGCGTCACCTCGACGCCGATCTCCGCCGGGCCGAGCGAGCCGCTGAAGCCGCCAGGCGCCGCAAGCACGTCGGCGATCGGCACGCCGTCGACGGCGAGGATGGTGCTGCCCCGCACGAGGCCCGCCTGGTCCGAGGGAGCGCCTTCGAACACGTCGATGGCGCGGACCGTGGCGCCGACGGTCGTGGAGCGGAAGCCGAAGCCGATGAACTGGCTCGAGCCGAACAGCGCTTCTTCCTCGGCCTGGGTAGTGATAAAGCTGAAGCGGTCGAGGGGCTTGAACAGCAGTGCGTCCAGCAGCGCCTCGGGGGAGTTGAAGCTCCGCGGGTCGAGCACCGGGAGTTCCTCGTTCCAGAGATAGAACTCCTGCATGGTGTCGTAGACGGCCTGGTTCTGCTGCGGGATCGTGCAGCCGTCCGCGATGGGCGTCCGGCGATCCGAATCGCCGCCGCAGGCGGCGAGCGTCAGCGACAGCGCGGCAAGCAGCGACCACGGGCGTCCCGGGCGTCCCGGGCGCGGGTTCGGGTTCATCTCAGCCCCTCCGCCGTGAAATCGGCGGCCACCTGCTCGAGGGGGTGGCGCGACGCGTCGAATTCCGCCCAGAGCTCGCCGAAGCTGCGGCCGAGCACCGGGTGCAGGCGCTCGCCGGCAAGATCCGCCAGCGGCTTGAGCACAAATGAATACCGGGTGATCTCGTCGCGCGGCAGCTGCAGGCCGTCGGCGTCGATGACGAGGTCGCCGTACAGCAGCAGGTCGAGGTCGAGCGTGCGCGGCGAGAACTTGGCTTCGGTGCGGGTGCGGCCGTGGGCGGCCTCGATGGCCGAGAGCGTCGCGCCGACGGCTTCGACCGGCGCGTCGGTGTCGAAGGCGATGACCATGTTGAGGAAGTCGTCGCCTGCGAAGCCCACCGGGCTGTTCCGGTACACGGGCGACAGGCGCAGGACGCCGAAGTGCTCGGCGAGCGCCACGAGCCCGGCCGCCAGGTGGCGCTGCGGCGCCACGTTGCTGCCGGCGCCGATGTAGACCTCAGGCATGGAAGTCCGCCGAGGTGCGCTCGATGCAGATGCCCACGTCGCGCGCGCCGCGGATGGCCCCGGGCTTGTTGAGGGTCACCTTGACGCGGCTGACGTCGAACTCGGTGACGACGATCCCGGCGATGCGCTCGGCCAGGGTCTCCACGAGCTGGAAGCTGGCGCCCTCGACGAACTCGATCAGGCGCTTCGCCACCGCCTTGTAATTGAGCGTGTCGTCGATGCTGTCCGAGGCGGCGGCCCGGCGGATGTCGGTGGCGATCTCGAGGTTGATGCTGACTGTCTGGCGGATGCGCCGCTCCCAGTCATAGATCCCGATGACGGTCTCCACGCGCAGGTCGTTGAGAAATATCGTGTCCACCCTCGTCCTCAGTTGGCCGGCGCGGGGCCGGTCGGTGCCGCGCCGCCCAGGGGCGGGCGCAGGGTTTCAAGATCCCACCGGGCGCGAGCCTCGATGGACGACGCTGCGGTCTCGCCGGCGGCCAGGCGCAGCATACCGGCGTAGGCGATCATTGCGCCATTATCGGTGCAGAACTCCAGCCGCGGGTAGAACACCTCCGCCCCCACCCCCTGGGCCGCCTCGGCGAGGCGCGTTCGCAGCCGGCGATTGGCGCCCACGCCCCCGGCGATCACGAGCCGCCGGATCCCCGTCTCCTCGACCGCGCGCAGGCTCTTGCCGACCAGCGTGTCGACGATGGCCTCCTGGAACTCCCACGCGACGTCCGCCTTCGCCTGTTCGTCGAGCGCGAGCTTGCGGATGCCGGTGATGACCGCGGTCTTCAGGCCGCTGAAGCTGAAGTCCAGCCCCGGGCGGTTCAGCATGGGGCGCGGCAGGCGCAGGCGCCCGGGCCCGCCCTGCTCCGCGAGGCGCGCGAGGGCGGGCCCGCCGGGGTAGCCGAGCCCGAGCACCTTGGCGGTCTTGTCGAAGGCCTCGCCGGCGGCATCGTCGAGTGTTTCGCCGAGCACGCGGTAACGCCCGAGGCCCGCGACCTCGACCAGCATGCTGTGCCCGCCGGACACGAGCAGGGCGATGAACGGGAATTCCGGCGCCGGGGATTCGAGCATCGGCGCGAGCAGGTGGCCTTCCATGTGGTGCACGCCCACGGCCGGCACGCCCCAGGTCCACGCCAGGCTGCGGCCCACGCAGGCGCCCACGAGCAGCGCGCCGATCAGCCCCGGGCCGGCCGTGTACGCGACCCCGCCGAGCTCGCCGGGCTCAGTCCCGGAATCTGCAAGCACCTGTTTCACAAGGGGAATCAGCTTGCGGACGTGGTCGCGCGAGGCGAGTTCCGGGACCACCCCGCCGAACTCGGCGTGCAGCTTGACCTGGCTGTACAGCACGTGCGCAAGCAGGCCCCGCTGCTCGTCGTAGACGGCGACGCCGGTCTCGTCGCAGGACGTTTCGATGCCGAGAACCCGCATAATCTTTTTTCCCTGGCGCCTGCCACTGGCTTTCGAATCCGAGGGCCGCTAGAATGGTCGGTCTTTACCCGGCCCAGACCAGCGGTCCGGTGCCTGAGCATAACGTGAGGACGGTGAGCTTTAATGCCTGGTGTACGCGTACGCGAAAACGAATATTTTGACGCCGCCCTGCGGCGCTTCAAGCGCGCCTGTGAAAAAGCAGGGGTCCTGACTGAGCTTCGTCGCAGAGAGTTTTACGAGAAGCCGACCCAGGAGCGCAAGCGCAAGAAGGCCGCGGCCGTGAAGCGTCACGCCAAGCGGATGCAGCGCGAGCAGTCCCGCCGCAAGCGGTTGTTCTGAGCTCACCCGGAACTGGCCGCCCCGCGCCGGGCGAGTTCGCAACAGTGTCCGCCAAGTCCCGCCTCCAGGAAGACATGAAACAGGCCATGCGCTCCGGCGACAAGGCCCGTCTCGGCGTCATCCGCATGGCGCTCGCCGCCATCCAGCAGCGTGAAGTCGACGAGCGCATCGAGCTCGACGATGCCGCGGTGCTCGGCGTGATCGAGAAGATGATCAAGCAGCGCCGCGAATCGGTCGAGCAGTTCCGCGCCGGCGGGCGCGAGGATCTCGCGACGAAGGAAGCCGCGGAGATCGAGCTCCTCTCCACTTACCTGCCCGAGCCGCTCGGCGAAGACGAGCTCGCCGCGCTCATCGATGACGCGATCGCCGCCACCGGCGCCACCTCGATGAAGGACATGGGCCGCGTCATCGCGCAGCTGCGCGCGCAGGCCCAGGGCCGCGCCGACATGGCCGTCGTGAGCGCCCGGGTCAAGGCGCGCCTCGCCGGCTGAGGCCGCAAAAACTGGATTTTCCCGGCGGGTGAGCTATTTATAGCGGGTGCCTGCCACCCCCCGCCACCGTCCTTCCGCCTGATCGCATGACGGGTCCCGCCGCCTGATGGGTCTGATTCCGGCCAGTTTCATAGACGAGCTGATGAGTCGCACGGATATCGTGGAGGTCATCAACGCCCGTGTGCCGCTGAAAAAGGCGGGGCGCGAGTACAAGGCGTGCTGCCCCTTCCACGGCGAGAAGACCCCGTCGTTCACCGTGAGCCCGAGCAAGCAGTTCTATCACTGCTTCGGCTGCGGCGTGCACGGCACGGCGCTGGGCTTCCTGATGGACTACGAGCACATGAGCTTCCCGGACGCGGTCGAGGAGCTCGCCTCGCTCGCCGGGCTCGAGGTGCCGCGCGAGCAGTCCCAGGGCACGGACCGCCGCCCGGACCTGTACGGCACGCTCGAGGCGGCGGTGGGGTATTACAGGGACCAGCTCAAGCGCCATCCCGATGCCATCCGCTATCTCAAGGGGCGCGGCGTCAGCGGCACCACGGCCGCCACCTTCGGCGTGGGCTACGCGCCCGACGAGTGGGACGGCCTGCTGAAGCGCTTCGGCGCGGACGAGGCCGCGGTCGGGCGGCTCAACGCGGCCGGGCTCGTCATCGAGCGCGACCAGGGCGGCTTCTACGACCGCTTCCGCGGCCGGGTGATGTTCCCGATCCGTGACGCGCGCGGCCGGGTGATCGCCTTCGGCGGGCGCGTGCTCGGCAACGACGAGCCGAAGTACCTGAACTCGCCCGAGACCGCGCTGTTCCACAAGGGCCGCGAGCTGTACGGGCTGTACGAGGCGCGCCAGGCGCTCAGGCAGATTCCGCGCCTCCTCGTGGTCGAGGGCTACATGGACGTGATCGGCCTGCACGAGGCCGGCGTGACCTGGGCGGTCGCCACGCTCGGCACCGCGACCACGCCGGAGCACCTCGAGCGGCTGTTCCGCGTCACCGAGGAAGTGGTGTTCTGTTTCGACGGCGACCGCGCGGGGCGCCAGGCCGCGTGGCGGGCGCTGGAGAACGCCCTGCCGACGCTGCGCGAGGGCCGGCAGGTCCGCTTCCTGTTCCTGCCCGAGGGCGAGGACCCGGACTCGCTGGTGCGCGCCGAGGGCGCGGAAGCATTCACGGCCCGCCTCAGGCAGGCCCTGCCGCTGTCGGAATATCTGCACGACGAGCTCGCCTCGAAGGTGGACATGGGCAGCCTGGACGGCCGGGCGCGGCTCGCCGAGCTCGCCAAGCCGCTGGTCGCGCGCGTGCCGGACGGCGTGTTCCGCGCGCTGCTCGTGGGCCGGATCGCCAGCGCGGTCGGGATGGACGAGGCCGGCTACGCGCGCTTCGTCGACGCGGCGGCGCCCGCCCCGCCCCGCCCCGCGGCGCCGCCTGCCCGGTCCCGGCCCACGGCGCCGCCGGGGCGCGGCAGCGTGGTGCGCCGGGCGATCGCGCTGGTGGTGCATTTTCCGGGCAAGGTGTCGCCGGTGCGGGTCCCGCCGGGCCTCGCGGAACTGGACCGGCCCGGGATCGACCTGCTGGTCGCGCTGCTTGAAGACGTGGCGCACAGCCCCAATCTAACGACAGGTGGACTGCTGGAACGCTGGCGCGAGCACGAGGCCGGGCCACACCTGCAGAAGCTCGCGACCAGCGAGCTGGTGGCGACGGAGGACGTGGCCCTGGCGGAACTGCAGGATTGCCTGGACCGTCTCGAGGAAGACTGGGTGCGACTCCGCCACGAGGCCCTGTTCGAAATCTCCCGCGCGGGGCCGTTGAGCCCCGAGCAGCGCGCGGAACTGCGCTCGCTGGACGCCAGGATGGCGCGGCGGCGCGCGACCGGGGCATGAGGTCGCGCATCGCACTATTGGCGCACGGTGCTATACTGTGCGATTCGATTTTTAACCGGCTCGAGGGCTCCTGAGTGACCGAACGACGCATTGCCCTTCCTGACGAGAAGCAGTCCCAGATCAAGCTGCTGATTGCCCGCGGCAAGGAACAGGGCTACCTGACCTATGCCGAAGTCAACGATCACCTCCCCGACGACATCGTCGATCCGGAGCAGATCGAAGATATCGTCAATACGATCAATGACATGGGGATCACGGTCTACGAGAAGGCGCCGGATGCGGAGGAGCTGCTGCTCGCCGACACCACCGTCTCGGCCGACGACGACGACACCGAGGAAGCCGCCGCCGCCCTGGCGAGCGTGGACAGCGAGTTCGGCCGGACCACCGACCCGGTGCGCATGTACATGCGCGAGATGGGCACTGTCGAGCTGCTGACCCGCGAGGGCGAGATCCGCATCGCGAAGCGCATCGAGGAAGGCCTCGAGCAGGTGCGGCACGCGTTGTCGGAGTTCCCGGGCACGGTCGAGGTGCTGCTGAAGCAGTATGCCGGCGTCGAGGCCGGCGAGGTGCGCCTCGCCGATGTCGTGGTGGGCTTCATCGACCCCGACCAGGGCGACGAGGTCGCGCAGCCGGGCAACCGCGCCGACGACAAGGCCAAGGCGAAGGCCAAGGCCAAGGCGAGCAGCGACGACGACGAGGATGAGGACGACGACGACTCGTCCGCCGAGCCCGCCGATACCGGGCCCGATCCGGCCGAGGTGTCGCGCCGCATGAAGAAGATCGGCCGGCTGCACAAGCAGGTCATGGCGCTGCTGGCGAAGGAAGGCCCGAGCGATCCCAAGACGCGCAAGACCCGTGCCCAGCTGACCGCCGAGTTCATGCAGCTGAAGCTGTCCCCGAAGATGTTCGAGGAGCTGTGCAACAACCTGCGCGGCACCGTCGCGCATATCCGCAACCAGGAACGCCAGATCATGGCGCTGGCCGTGCGCCAGGCGGGCATGCCGAAGCGCGACTTCCTCGCCAGCTTCCCGCAGAACGAGACCAGCTCGGACTGGATCGAGAAGCAGATTCGCGCCAAGCGGAAGCACTCCTCGGCGCTCGGCCGGCTGCGCCCGGAGATCGAGCGTGCGCAGCGCAAGCTGGTCGCGCTCGAACGCGAGACCGGGCTGAGCGTCGCCGACATCAAGGAAATCAGCCGCCAGATGTCGATCGGCGAGGCCAAGGCGCGGCGCGCGAAGAAGGAGATGGTCGAGGCCAATCTTCGGCTCGTGATCTCGATCGCGAAGAAGTACACCAACCGCGGCCTGCAGTTCCTGGACCTGATCCAGGAAGGCAACATCGGCCTGATGAAGGCGGTCGACAAGTTCGAATACCGCCGCGGCTACAAGTTCTCGACCTATGCGACCTGGTGGATCCGGCAGGCCATCACGCGCTCGATCGCCGACCAGGCGCGCACCATCCGCATCCCGGTGCACATGATCGAGACCATCAACAAGCTGAACCGGATCTCCCGGCAGATGCTGCAGGAGATGGGCCGCGAGCCGACGCCGGACGAGCTGGCGGTGCGCATGGAAATGCCCGAGGACAAGGTCCGCAAGGTGCTGAAGATCGCCAAGGAGCCGATCTCCATGGAGACCCCCATCGGCGACGACGAGGATTCACATCTCGGCGACTTCATCGAGGACGCCACGGTGCTCTCGCCGGTCGATTCGGCGACCTCCGAGGGCCTCAAGGAGACGACGCACGCGGTGCTCGCGGGCCTGACGCCGCGCGAGGCGAAGGTGCTGCGGATGCGCTTCGGCATCGACATGAACACCGACCACACCCTCGAGGAGGTCGGCAAGCAGTTCGACGTGACGCGCGAGCGCATCCGGCAGATCGAGGCGAAGGCGCTGCGCAAGCTGCGTCACCCGACGCGCTCGGAGCAGCTCAGGAGCTTCATCGTCGAGGATTGAGGGCGCCGTTCCTGAAGCTGGCCCTGGATGCCGGCCAGCATGGGCTGCGCCCGCTCTACGGCGCGTACATGGCGGGCAGCTCCGATACGCGGCCGCTGGCCACCCAGAAAGGATTCACGGCGCGCACGCTGCCGTAGTGGCGGCCGTGCTGGAAATCCTCTGACAGCAATTCATCGAGGCCGTTCACCTCGGCGCACGCCCACAAGTGCGCGTCGAACCACTGCAGCCCGTAGGTCGCCGCGCCGCGAACTGCCGTCCGCAGGACCTCACGGGTTGGGTAGATGACGGGGAACTCGGCGATGAGGGCGTCGGCCTCCAGCAAGGCATCGCCGCGATCCAGCAACGGGGCGCTGCCGAGGTCTGCCTGGGGTCGGGTCACCGCGGCCACGAACTCGAGGACCGACTGGTGGGCGATGAAAAACTGGTCCGCGCGGAGCCCGGCGCGCAACACGTCGATCGCGATTCGTTGCTTGATCGGGTCGCGCGGGTCGACCCGATAGACCAGGACATGCGTGTCAACCAGGCTTGCCACGGGTGTACAACTCTTCCCGCGTCCACCCCCGGTTCGTCGGCGGATTGGCAGGCAGCTTCATGTGCGCCTGCCGGCGCCGCTGGCGCGCGTTGCCCTCGTCGAAGAGGCGCAGGCGCTCGGCCACGCTGAGGGTGGTCGCGTCGGGGCGCGCCGCCGTCACGACGCGCAGCCCTTCCGCCGTCGCGACGAACTCGATCTCGTCGCCGGGCTTGATGGAAAACTGCTCGGCGATGCGCCTGGGGATCGTGACCTGCAGCTTGGACGTGACTTTCGACATGCGCCTTACATTAGCAAGGACGCTTTCCTTGTCAACCGGACGTCGAGGCGGTATGCCGGCCCGGCGCGATGTTTAGCCGGGCTCATACGGCGGGTAGCCGGGCTCCCAGTGGGCCGCCTCGATCCGCGCCTCGATCTCCTTGTCCGTGAGCGTCTTGCAGAGCCCCTCCTCGCTGGCCGCCCGCATCACCGCGGCGGCCACGTGCCGCGTGCATTCCCGCAGGCGCGACACGCGCGGGTACAGCCGGCTCTCGCCGATCGACTCCCGCCGCACCACGTCGGCGAGCGTGCGCGCCGCCGCGCCGATCATGTTCTCCGACACCGCGCTCGCCTCGCACAGCAGGGCGCCGAGGCCCAGGCCGGGGAAGATGAACACGTTGTTGCCCTGGCCGATCACGTGCCGCCGCCCTTCCAGCACCACGTCGGCGAACGGGCTGCCGGTGGCGACCAGCGCCTGCCCGTTCGTCCAGCGCAGGATTTCCTCCGGGCGCGCCTCCGCGTAGTCGGTCGGGTTGGACAACGGCATGATGATGGGGCGCGGCGCGTTGGCCGCCATGGCGCGCACCACGCGCTCGTCGAAGGCGCCGGACTGACCCGAGACGCCGACCAGGATGGTCGGCCGGAAGCGCTCCACCACCGTCGCCAGGTCGGCGCCCGACTGCTCGCCGAGGCCGCGCGCGGCCGCCACCTCCGCCGGCCAGGCAAGCTCGGACTTGTAGTCGTCGCGGAAGTTGCCGCCGACGAGCAGGCCGCGGCTGTCGAGCACCGCCACGGGATGCGCGTCGCCGCCGGCCGCGAGGATGGCGCCGGAGAGCTGGCGGGTGATGCCCAGCCCCGCCGCGCCCGCCCCGAGCACGATGGCGCGCTGCTCTGAGAGCTCGCCGCCCGTGCTGGTCAGCGCGCTCAGCACGCCCGCGAGGCAGACCGCGCCCGTGCCCTGGATGTCGTCGTTGAAGGACGGCAGCCGGTCGCGATAGCGGTTGAGCAGGCGCGAGGCGTTGTCCTTGCGGAAATCCTCCCACTGCAGCAAGACGCCCGGAAAGACCGCGCAGACCGCTTCGACGAATTCTTCCAGCAGCGCATCGTAGGCCTCGCCGCGCAGCCTGCGGCCCGGCCAGCCGAGATACAGCTCGTCCTCGAGCAACGCGGCGCTGTCGGTGCCGACGTCGAGGCTGACGGGAAGCGTGTACGCGGGATGGATGCTGCCCGCCGCGCAGTACAGCGCGAGCTTGCCGATCGCGATGGCCATCCCCCCCGCGCCCTGGTCGCCGATCCCCAGGATCGACTCGTTGTCGGTGGCGACGATCAGCTTCACCGGGCGGCCCACGGTCGCGGCGCGCAGCACGTCGGCGACGCGGCCGCGGTGGTCCGGCGTGATCCACACGCCGCGCGCGCGGCGGAACACGTGGCTGAACTCGCGCGTCGCCTTGCCGACGGTAGGCGTGTAGATGATCGGCATGAACTCTTTCAGCCGCTCGCACAGCACCCGGTAGAACAGCTGCTCGTTGCGGTCCTGCAGGCCCGCCAGCTCGAGGTACTTGTCGAAGGGATCGCGCAGCCGGTCGAGCGTCATGTGAATGCGGCGCACCTGCTGCGCCATGGTGTTCACGCGGCTCGGCAACAGCCCGTCCAGGCCGAGCGCGGCGCGCTCCTGCGGGCTGAAGGCGGACCCCTTGTTC
Source organism: Gammaproteobacteria bacterium (assembly GCA_047921395.1). Lineage (GTDB taxonomy): Bacteria > Pseudomonadota > Gammaproteobacteria > Steroidobacterales > XN24 > XN24. Next base: position 6,340 of record JBLRWH010000043.1, on the reverse strand, counting down.
AGCAGCGGATCGCGGTAGAGTTCCGCGCCGCGCGAGGTGATGTGCATCGGCACGTCGCCACGTGGCGCCTGCAGCGGCAGGCCGCCGGGCATGACCCGGCCCAGGTCAGTCATCTTGCGACTCCCTTTTCCCGACTCCAAGATCACCCCGAGTATACGACTCGCGCCGCGCGGCCACGTCAGCAGAAGTCGCAGCCCGGACGGGTTCAGGGCGCGTCGGGCGGCATGGCGGCGCAGTGGCGGGCGTCGGTCGCATCCGGCGACAGGCCCGCGAGCGTGTCGGCCGCCGCGGCGGCAATCGCACCCCCTGCCGGTGCGGCGGCGACGGCGCGCGCGGCGAGCCCCCTCGCGGAGGCCGGGCAGCCGAGCTCCGCCAGCACATGCGCGAGGTTGTTGAGCGCCGCGGCGTGGCCGGGGTCTGCGTCGAGCAGCGCGAGGTAGCCATCGCGGGCCGCCGCGAGATCCCCGCCGAGGTAACTGGCTGTCGCGTGGCCGAAGCGCGCCACGGGGTCGCCGGGCCAGGCCGCGAGCGCCGCCTCCCAGGCCCTCGCCGCGGCGACATGACGACCCGTCTCCTCGAGCCCTGCGACCGCGTCGAAGTAGCGCGCCCGGTCCGGCCGCGCCGGCAGCTGGCCGGGCTCGAGCAGGACCAGCCCCCAGCGGTCCGCCCGGTCCCAGCTGCGCAGGAACGTCGCCGCCGGCGTCTCGAGTCGGGCCTCCGTGCCCGAGCGCAGGATCACGCGCTCCGCGGCCGGGTCGGCGCCGACGACCACCGCGTAATGCCAGGCGGGCCAGGTGCGCAGCCGCAGGTTCTGCAGCACCAGCACCGGCCGGCCGGCGACGAGCTCTGCGAACAGCGCGTCGGCCTCGGGCGCGATCACGTACGGCACGAAGCCGCGGCTGCGGGCCGCGGCCACCAGCTCCAGCTGCAGGCTGCCGCCCAGCCCGGGCGTGTAGACCTCGTGGGCGAGCGCATCGGGGTGCGCGTCCACGCCCGCCGCGCCGAGCACGGTCGCGAGCGCGGCCGGGCCGCACTGCAACGCCTCCTGCGGGAAAAACGGCGTCCCCGCCAGTTCCACGACAGAGTCGCGGCCCTGCAGCGCGGGCGCCTCGGAAACGACGGCGCGCGGGGCAGCACAGCCGCCCAGCGCGCCGATGAAGACGAGCAGCCCGAGGGCGCGGATGCCAGCCATCACGCGCCCCGGAGCCGGCTCAGAAGCTCTTGAAGATATCGGTGACGCCGACCAGTTCGAGGATCAGGAGGACGATGAACACCACGCCGACGATCTCGACCACGCCCGCGCCCGAGGGCAGCTCGCCGAGCCGGCCGTCGAGGTAACGGAGCTCCTCGTCCGTGAGGGCGGCGACGCGGTCCATGGCGGCGGCCGGGTCGACTCCGTGCGCCACGAGCTGAGCCTGCACCGCATCGCGGTCAAGCGCCGCCTGCACACGCGCGACCGTCTCGGCGCGCTCCGCCTGCATCATCACGGCGCGGGTGCCCACGACACTCGCCGAAGCGGTGTGCACGACGCCCGCGAGGCCCATCGTCATCGCGACCAGCACAGCCACGGTGTTCACAAGACGTTGTTTCATCATTTGAAGTCTTCCTTTATGACTAGCAAGCGAAATCGGCAGATTCTTCTATAGTTTATATCACACGAAAAACAGGGCTCCACGGTTCCGAAGGGGCCTCGAGGAGGTTAATCATGTCAATCGCAAGAATCACCGAAATCAGCGCATCATCGCCTAAAAGCTTCGAAGATGCTGTTAAAAACGGCATTCAACGCGCCAACAAAACCCTGAAGCACATCCGCGGCGCCTGGATCAAGGAGCAGGAGGCGGTCGTCAGCGAGCAGGGAGAGATCACCGAGTTCCGCGTCAAGATGAAAGTGACGTTCGTGCTCGACGACTAGCCCCGGGGGCCTGCGGCGCACCGGCTAGGAAAGCATTTGCTTGAGCTCGTCCTGCGACGGCACGCGACCGGAGACCTTGACCTGCCCGTCCACGGCGAGCGCCGGGGTCATCATCACGCCGAAGTCGGCGAATCGCTGCATGTCGGTGATCTTTTCAAGGCAATACTCGAGGCCGAGCTCGCCGGCCGCCTGCTCGGCCGCGTCCGAGAGTCGGTTGCACTTCGCACAGCCGGTGCCGAGAATCTGGATAGTCTTCATGGCTTTGCGTTCTCCTTGATCCGGTGAGTCGTAGTCAGGCGACGGCGCCATAAATCCAGCCGGTGATCGTGGCCATCACCACCACCAGCATCACGTAAGTGGCGGTCTTCTTCGGCCCGATGACCGAGTTGATCACCAGCATGTTGGGCAGGCTCAGCGCCGGCCCGGCGAGCAGCAGCGCGAGCGCCGGGCCCGCGCCCATGCCGTTGCCGATGAGGCCCTGCAGGATGGGGATCTCCGTCAGCGTGGCGAAATACATCAGCGCGCCGGCCAGCGAGGCGAACAGGTTCGCGCCGAGCGCGTTGCCGCCCACCGACTGGCTGATCCACTCCGAGGGGACCAGGCCCTCGTACCCGGGGCGGCCGAGCAGGAGGCCGGCGACGAGCACGCCGCCGAGCAGCAGGGGGGTGATCTGCTTGGTGTAGCCCCAGGCCTGGTCGAACCACTCGCCGGCCTCGTCTTTGCGCCCGGCCGTGAGCCAGGCGAGCCCGAGCGTGCCGGTGAGCACCGCCGCCGAGGGATGCCCGCCGCTCAGGATGGCGACGCCGCCCACGCAGGCCACCACCACTGCGAGCTTCCGGGCTTCCAGGCCGAACCAGCGCCACAGCTGCAGCGCCAGCAGCAGGCCGAGCCCGCTGGTCAGCCACCACTTGAGCGCGAACACCGCGCCGAAGAAGCCGTCGCTGCCGGACGCACCCCAGTTGGCGAACACCAGGATGCCCACCAGGGTGGCGAAGAAGGCCGCGGTCTGCCGCAGCGGGCGCCCGCCCTCGGGCTCCGGCAGGTGGACCGCGCGGGCCGCCTTGGCGCGCTCCTCCCGGCGGAAGAAAAAGGCCATCAGCAGGCCGATCACGATGCTGAAGACGATCGCGCCGACGGCGCGGGCGAGGCCCAGCTGCGCGCCCAGGACCTTGGCCGTGAGAATGATCGCGAGGGCGTTGATCGCCGGGCCCGAGTAGAGGAAGGCGATCGCCGGCCCCAACCCCGCGCCCATGCGGTAGATGCCCGCGAACAGCGGCAACACCGTGCACGAGCACACGGCCAGGAGGGTGCCGGACACCGAGCCGACACCGTAGGCCAGCGGCTTGGGGGCTTTCGGGCCGAGGTAACGCATCACGGAGGCCTGCGAGACGAAGGCCGCGATGGCGCCCGCGATCCAGAAGGCCGGCAACAGGCACAGGATCACGTGCTCGCGCGCGTACCACCGGGTGAGTGCCAGCGCCTCAGTGGCCGCCTGGTCGAAGCGCGGCGTGCCGACGGGGAGGAAGTAAACGGCGGCGAACACTGCGGCCAGCAGAGCGGCGATGCGGAATTCCCGGCGAGTGTCCATGCGCGTTGGTCGAGGCGTCCTTGTAAAGCTCCGTCAGCAGCACGCGCCCGGCGGGCGCATCAGCTCCGGATGGCTGGCCGGCGCATCGAGACAGCGGATGAAATGCGCTACGCACGGCAGCTCGAGCCGGTAAAAGACTTTCAGCCCGCGCTTGTCGTCGGCGATGACCCCGGCATCGCGCAGCACCGCGAGGTGGCGCGAGACCGTGGACCAGCCGAGGCCGAGCGCCTCGACCAGCTCGCAGACGCATTTCTCGCCGGCGAGCAGCTCCCGGACGACGGTGACGCGGGCGGGATGACCCAGCGCCTTGAACACCGGCGCGGGGTCGAGGGCGCGGGACAGCGGTGCTACTGAAGCCATGGAGAGATTATATTTCGCGTTTATGCGAAATAACGATCGTGGCTTACCGATGGGGCCAACTGGTGCTTTGGTGCGTTGGTGTCAATGTGACAGGGTTTGGGGCAGGACTGCCAGGAAAGACGGGAACCATCGCATGAGCCGCCTCACCATCACGCTCGATGACGAACTGCATCGCGCCCTCAAGGAAACGGATGAGCCCGCCCGTATTCGTCGTCGACACGGACATCGTGGTCGCCGGGCTGGTGACGTCGCCCGGCGCCAGCCCCGTGACGGCCATCCTGGACGCCATGCTGGCGGGGCGACTGCTGTACCTCATGTCGCCGGCGCTCCTCCGGGAGTACCGCGCGGTGCTGCTGCGGCCGAAAATCGTGAAATTCCACGGCCTCGGCGAGCCCGAAGTCGACCGGGTACTGGTGGACCTGACCGCGAATGCCATCTGGCGCGAGCCCGATCACGCGTCAGCCGCGCCCGACCCGGGCGACGATCACCTGTGGGCGTTGCTGGCCGCTCATGACGGCAGCATCCTCATCACGGGGGACCGATTGCTGCAGGCGAAATCGCCGGCAGGCAGTCGAGTGATTTCCCCCTCGGCGTGGCTGGAGATCGCTGCTCGCTAGCGGGTGCGGCAGAGGGTGGAGGCCGTGCCGTTTGACCTTGTAAGGAATATTCCTTACGATACGCCGGTAATCGTCGGGAGTTGAACCATGCCGGATATCCATGAAGTCGCCACCGTGACCTCGAAGGGGCAGATCACACTGCCGAAGCCGATTCGACAGGCCCTGGGCGTCGACGCCGGGAGCAAGGTCGCGTTCGACCTGGGCGAGGATGGCCGGGTCACAGTCTCCCGAGCCGGCACCGGACACGAAGACCCGGCAATCCAGGCATTTCTCGCGCTGCTGGCACGGGACATACAGTCGGGCCGCAATGTCCGCGGCCTGCCGGACGAGCTGGCGCGCGCCATGCTGGAGCAGCTCGAGCCCACCGTCAGCCTGGATGAGGAGATCGATGGCGACGTGGTGATCTGATGCAGCGCCAGGGATGGACGCTTCTGTTCCACGACTGCGTGACAGAGCAGTTGCAGAAGCTCCACGAGGCGGCCCAGCGTGCGCAGCAGAATGATCCGGCAGGGTCTGCCGGTAACGCGAACGTCAGGCTCTTTCGGGCCCTGAGCCAGCTGATGCTTGAGGTCGTGCCATCGGACCCCGCTCGACAGGAATATCGGCAGGGCAACACGCTCGGGCCGAGCCACCGTCACTGGCGCCGCGCCAGGATCGGCAGAAGATTCCGGCTGTTTTTCCGCTACGACTCCCGCGCGAAGGTGATCGTGTATGCCTGGGTGAACGACGAGTAGAGGCTTTTGCTCGCTGAATCAGGTCAGGCCGCGTTCTGGCGCTTCTCCGCCTGCGCCAGGTCGTACGTCGTCTGCAGGTTCATCCACAGGCGGGGCGAGGTGTGGAGGACCTCCGCAAGGTCCAGCGCAGCGTCCGCAGTGATGCCGCGCTTCCCCTTGATCAATTCGTTCAGCCTCGCCCTGGTCCAGCCGATGGTGCGGGAGAACGCCGCTTGCGAGATGCCCGCGGGCTCAAGAAACTCTTCCAGGAGAATCTCGCCCGGATGGAATGGATTGGCCGGCTGCTTGTGCTTGGGATTGCTCATATCGTCTCAACCTCTAGTGGTAATCAACCACCGCCACCTCATTCCCGTCCACGCCAAATTGGGTGCAAATGGGCGTCTTAATGGATGCGCCTCGAAAATGGGTGTAAATGGGCGTACTATTGGTTCGTGCTGCGAACCGACACCATCCAGATCACCCCGGAGATCCTGAGCCTCATCGCCAGGATCGACGAGTTCAAGGGCGCCTGGCGCGCCTTGGGCACGCTCGCGCCCGATCGGCTGTCGGCCCTGCGCCACGTGGCTACCATCGAGAGCATCGGCTCGTCCACTCGCATCGAGGGCAGCAAGCTGTCCGACCGGGAAGTGGAGCAACTGCTGTCGAACCTGGAGATCAAGTCTTTTGCCACCCGCGACGATCAGGAAGTGGCCGGCTACGCCGAGCTGATGGACCTGGTGTTCTCGTCCTGGCAGGACATCCCGTTCGCTGAGAATCACATCAAGCAGTTGCACCAGGTCCTGCTGCGATACAGCGAGAAAGATACCCGGCATCGCGGCCACTACAAGACCCACTCGAACAGCGTCGCCGCCTTCGACGAGGCCGGCGCGCAGATCGGTATCGTGTTCCAGACGGCGTCGCCCTTCGACACGCCCCGCCTGATGACCCAACTGGTGGCATGGGTGAACAATGAGCGCGAGACCGCCCGGCTGCACCCACTGCTGGTCATCGCTCTGTGCGTGGTCGTGTTCCTGGAGATCCACCCTTTCCAGGATGGCAACGGACGGCTCTCCCGGGTGCTGACCACGCTCCTGCTGCTGCAGGCCGGGTACGCCTATGTGCCGTACAGCTCGCTGGAGAGCGTGATCGA